>DATILQ010000040.1:0-20351 GCA_035476235.1 Burkholderiales bacterium | reverse complement strand
AAGGGCAGCCTCGAGGGCCCGAGCCGCGCCTACAACATCGACGCCAACGACCAGCTGCGCTCGGCCGCCGAATACAAGAGCGTGGTGGTCGCCTACAAGAACGGCGCGCCGATTTATCTTGCGGACGTCGCCGACATCGTCGACGACGCCGAGAACGTGCGGCTCGCGGCGTGGATGAACGAGGTGCCGGCGATCGTCCTCAACATCCAGCGCCAGCCGGGCGCCAACGTCATCGAGGTGGTGGACCGCATCAAGCGGCAGCTGCCGCAGCTGCAGGCGGCCCTGCCGGCCGCGGTGGACGTGGCCATGCTCACCGACCGCACCATCACCATCCGGGCCTCGGTGCGCGACGTGCAGATCGAGCTGTTGTTCGCGGTGGCGCTGGTGGTGCTGGTGATCTTTCTGTTCTTGCGCAATCTGCCGGCGACCATCATCCCGAGCGTCGCGGTGCCGGTTTCGCTCATCGGCACGTTCGGCTTCATGTACCTCGCCGGGTTTTCCATCAACAACCTGACCCTGATGGCGCTGGTGGTGGCCGCCGGCTTCGTGGTCGACGACGCCATCGTCGTCATCGAGAACATCGCGCGCCACATCGAGGCGGGCCAGCCACCGCTCGAGGCGACGCTGAACGGCTCGCGCGAGATCGGCTTCACCATCATCTCGCTCACCTTCTCGTTGATCGCGGTGCTGATCCCGCTTCTGTTCATGGGCGACGTCGTCGGCAGGCTGTTCCGCGAGTTCGCGGTGACGCTCGCCGTCGCGATCCTCATCTCCGCGGTCGTCTCGCTGACGCTCACGCCGATGATGTGCGCACGCTTTCTGCACAAAACAAATGACTTTCAGGAAAACTCGTTTTATCGCATCACCGGACACTGGTTCGACACGGTCATCGCGCGCTATGGCCGCGCGCTCGAGTGGGTGCTGGACCGCCAGGTCGCGACGCTGCTGGTCGCCGTGGGGGCGCTCGGGCTCACGGTGGTTCTGTACCTCCTGGTACCCAAGGGGTTCTTCCCGGTGCAGGACACGGGCGTCATCCAGGGCGTCTCGGAGGCGTCGCAAAGCGTGTCGTTTGCCGCCATGGCAGAGCGTCAGCAGGCGTTGGCCCAGGTCGTTCTACGCGACCCGGCCGTCGAGAGCCTGTCGTCGTTCATCGGCGTCGACGGCACCAACGTCACCCTGAACAGCGGCCGCATGCTGATCAACCTGAAGCCGCTCTCGGTGCGCAGGATCCACGCCTCCGACATCATCCGGCGCCTGCAGCCGGAGCTGGCGAAGATCCCCGGCATCACGCTGTACATGCAGCCGGTGCAGGACCTCACCATCGAAGACCGGATCAGCCGCACGCAGTACCAGTACACCCTCGAGGCCGCCGACGGCGCATTGCTGGACGAATGGGTGCCGAAGCTGATGCAGCGCCTGAACGCGCTGCCCGAGCTCACGGATGTTGCCTCGGACTTGCAGAACCAGGGGTTGCAGGCTTACGTCGACATCGACCGCGACAGCGCCGGGCGCCTGGGCATCACGCCCGCGGCGATCGATACCGCGCTCTATAACGCTTTCGGGCAGCGCCTCATTTCGACCATCTACACGCAGACGACGCAATATCGCGTGGTCCTCGAGGTGAAGCCCGAGTTCCGCAGCGGCCCGGACGCGCTGAAGGACATCTACGTCGCTCCGGCGAGCGGCCCTCAAGTCCCGCTCTCGTCCATCGCGCAGTTCAGCACGGGTACCGCTCCTCTCGCGATCAACCATATCGGCCAGTTTCCCGCAGTCACCATTTCGTTCAACCTCGCACCCGGCTACTCCCTCGGTCATGCCGTAGACGCGATCCAGGCCGTGGAGCGGGAGATCGGCCTGCCGGCGAGCGTGCAAACCGCCTTCCAGGGCGCCGCGGCGTCGTTCCGCGATTCGTTGAGCAGCACGCTGCTCCTCATCCTTGCCGCAGTGGTGACGATGTACATCGTGCTCGGAGTTCTGTACGAGAGCTACATTCACCCGGTCACGATTCTCTCGACGCTGCCCACCGCGACGGTCGGCGCCCTGGCGGCGTTGCTCCTCGCCGGCAGCCAGCTCGGGATCGTCGCCATCGTCGGCGTGATTCTCCTGATCGGCATCGTGAAGAAAAACGCGATCATGATGATCGACTTCGCGCTGGAGGCGGAGCGCCACGAGGGCAAGAGCCCCCGCGAAGCCATCTTCCAGGCCTGCCTGCTGCGCTTCCGGCCGATCCTGATGACGACCTGCGCCTCGCTGTTCGGCGCGCTGCCGCTCATGCTCGGCACGGGGGTCGGCTCCGAGCTGCGGCACCCGCTCGGTTTGACCATGGTCGGCGGGCTGATCGTGAGCCAGGTGCTGACGCTGTTCACGACGCCCGTGATCTATCTCGCTTTCGACCGACTCGCGCTGCGCTATCGCCGCGGCAGCCAGGCGCAGGCGGGCGCATGAACCCTTCCTCGGTATTCGTCGCCCGGCCGGTCGCGACGACGCTGCTCGCCGCCGGTCTGACGCTCGCCGGGGCGGTCGCCTTCACGCAGCTTCCCGTATCGCCGCTGCCGCAGGTGGACTACCCGGTGATCTCGGTCAGCGCAAGCCTGCCGGGAGCCGATCCGGAGACGATGGCGGCGACGGTGGCGACGCCGCTCGAGCGCCAGCTTGGCCGCATCGCCGGGGTCAACGAGATCACCTCCTCTTCGTCTCTCGGCTCGACCCGCATCACGCTGCAGTTCGACCTCAACCGCAACATCAACGACGCGGCGACGGAAGTGCAGTCCGCGATCAACGCGGCGCGCAGCCAGCTTCCCACCGGCATGCCGAACAACCCGACCTACCGCAAGGTGAACCCTGCCGACGCGCCGATCATGGTGATGACGCTCACCTCCGACAGCATGAGCCGTGGCCAGATGTACGACGTCGCCTCGACCGTGGTGGCGCAGAAGCTTTCCCAGGTGCGCGGCGTGGGGCAGGTCACGGTGGGCGGCAGCTCGCTGCCGGCGGTGCGCGCCGAGCTCAACCCGGCCACGCTCAACGCTTACGGCATCGGCCTGAGCGACGTGCGCAGCGCGCTCGCCGCGGCCAACGCCAACCGTCCGAAAGGGCTGGTCGAGGACGGCGAGCGAGTCTGGTGGCTCTACGCCAACGACCAGGCGCGCAGCGCCGCGGAATACCTGCCGCTGATCGTCGCCTACCGCAACGGCGCCGCGGTGCGCCTGTCCGACGTGGCCGAGGTGAAGGATTCCGTCCAGGACGTCCGCAATGCCGGCGAAGCGAACGGCCGGCCGGCGGTGCTGATCATCATCAACCGCGAGCCCAACGCGAACATCCTGCAGACCGTGCAGCGCATCCGCGATCTGATGCCTTTCCTCACCGCGTCGATCCCCGCCGCCGCCGACCTCGGCGTGGCGATGGAGCGTACCTCGACCATCCGCGCTTCGCTCTACGAGGTGGAGAAGACGCTGCTTATCGCGGTCGCCCTGGTCATCCTCGTGGTGTTCGTTTTCCTGCGCCGGTTACGAGCGACGCTGATTCCGGCGGCGGCGGTGCCCGTCTCCATCGTCGCCACCTTCGGCTTCATGTATCTGGCCGGCTACAGCCTGAACAATCTCTCCCTGATGGCGCTGATCGTGGCGACGGGGTTCGTGGTCGACGACGCGATCGTCGTGCTCGAGAACGCGACGCGCCACATCGAGGCGGGAATGCCCCCGGTGGCCGCGGCGCTGGCGAGCGCGCAGGAGGTCGGCTTTACCGTGGTCTCGATGAGCCTGTCGCTGATCGCCGTTTTCATACCGATCCTGTTCATGGGAGACATCGTCGGCCGCCTGTTCCGCGAGTTCGCGCTGACGCTGTCGGCGGCGATCCTGCTGTCGCTGGTCGTGTCGCTGACGCTGACGCCGATGATGTGCGCGCACCTCCTGAAGCAGCAGGAAAAGAGCGCCCTCCATCGCCGCAGCGAGCTGATCTTCGAGACGGTACGCGCCGGGTACGGGAGAACTCTGGGCTGGGCGCTGCGCCATCCGCTGCTCATTGTCGCCCTGCTCGCCGCCGCCATCGGGCTCAACGTCTATCTATACATCGTCATCCCGAAGGGATTTTTTCCGCAGCAGGACACCGGCCGCATGTTGGGCTTCATCCGCGCCGACCAGACGACTTCCTTTCCGGCGATGCAGCAAAAGATGTCGCAGATAGTGCAGATCGCGCGCGCCGATCCGGCGGTCGACACGGTGACCGCCGTCACCGGCGGCGGCTTCGGGGCGCGCAACTCTGGGTTCATGTTCATCGCGCTCAAGCCTCTGGCGGAGCGGCCGGCGGTCGGCGCCGTGGTGGCGCGCCTGCGGCCGCAGCTCGCGCGCGTTCCTGGCGCCAACCTGTTCCTCGTGCCGGTGCAGGACGTCCGCATTGGCGGCAGGCAGGGGACCGGGACTTACCAGTTCACCCTGCAGAGCGATGACCTCGAGGCGCTGCGGCTGTGGACCGTGCGGCTGCAGACGGCGCTGCAGAGCGTGCCGCAGCTCGCCGACGTGACGAGCGACCAGGAAACGCGCGGGCTGCAGGCGACGCTGGTCATCGACCGGGTCACCGCCGCGCGCCTTGGCGTCACGCCCGACCTCATCGACAGCACGCTCGGCAACGCCTTCGGGCAGGCCATCGTCTCGACGATCTACACCGAGAAAAACCAGTACCGCGTGGTGATGGAAGTGGACCCGCGCTACGCGCAGGGCCCCGAAGCGCTGAAGGACGTGTATGTCATCACGCCGGGGGGCGCGCAGGTGCCGCTCGCCGCGGTCGCCCGCTACGAGTACACGAATACGCCGCTCTCGGTGAACCACCAGGGCCAGTTCGCGGCCTCGACGATCTCGTTCAACCTGCCCCAGGGCGTAGCGCTGTCCGGGGCCGCCGCCGCGATCAATGACACGATGGCGCGCATCGGGGTACCGGTTTCGATCCAGGGCTCGTTCCAGGGGACTGCGCGCTCCTTCCAGACCACGCTCGCGCGCCAGCCGTGGCTGATCCTCGCCGCG
This sequence comes from Burkholderiales bacterium, assembly GCA_035476235.1. Taxonomy (GTDB): domain Bacteria; phylum Pseudomonadota; class Gammaproteobacteria; order Burkholderiales; family SG8-39; genus SCGC-AG-212-J23. Next base: position 15,336 of record DATILQ010000040.1, on the reverse strand, counting down.
GTGTTCGCCATGTACATCGTGCTCGGAGTGCTGTACGAGAGCGTGGTCCACCCGGTGACCATTCTTTCGACGCTGCCCTCCGCCGGCGTCGGCGCGCTGCTCGCGCTGCTCGCCTTCAAGGCCGAGTTCACGGTGATCGCGCTGATCGGGGTGTTCCTCCTCATCGGCCTGGTGAAGAAGAATGCGATCATGATGGTCGATTTCGCGCTCGCCGCCGAACGCGCGGGCGACAAACAACCGGAGCAGGCGATCTTCGAGGCCTGCCTGCTGCGCTTCCGGCCGATCATGATGACCACCATGGCGGCCATTCTGGGCGCGCTGCCGCTCGTGCTGCGCCGGGGCGACGGCGCCGAGCTGCGTCAGCCGCTCGGCATCGCGATCGTCGGCGGGCTGATCCTGAGCCAGCTGCTCACGCTGTACACGACGCCGGTCGTTTACCTGTACTTGGACCACTTCCGGCTCTGGTCGAAGCGCCTGATGCAGCGCCGGCAGTTGCAAGCGTCGTGAAGAAGATCGCCTTTCTGCTCGCGTTTCTCGCCGGCTGCGCGGTGGGGCCGGACTACGTGCGTCCGCAAATCGAGGCGCCGGCGCAATTCAAGGAGATGCAGGGCTGGCGACAGGCCGAGCCGCGCGATGCGCTGCCGCGCGGCTCGTGGTGGGCCATGTTCGGCGACCGCGAGCTCGATGCGCTCATGGCGCGCGTCGACCTGTCGAACCAGACCCTGCGCGCGGCGGAGGCGCGCTTCCGGCAATCGCGCGCACTCGCCGATCAGGCCCGCGCCGCGCTGTTCCCGGCGCTGTCGGCGAATGCGTCGGCCACGCGGAGCAAGTCGCCATCGCTATCCAACCAGCCGTCGTTCGCGGTCGGCGCGGTCAACAATTACAGCGTCTCGCTCAACACGAGCTGGGAGCTCGACGTATGGGGGCGCGTGCGCCGCTCGGTCGAGGCGGGCGAGGCGGGCTGGCAGGCGAGCGCCGCGGACCTCGAAGCGGCGCGCCTGTCGGCCTACGCTGCGCTCGCGCAGAACTATTTCGCTCTGCGGGTCGCCGACGCCACGCGGCAGCTGCTCGAGGACACGGTGGCCGCCTATGAGCGCACGTTCGAGCTGACGCGCAACCGCTACGCGGCCGGCGTCGCGGCCAGGGTCGACGTGGTGCAGGCCGAGGTGCAGTGGAAGAGCGCGCAGGCGCAGCTCATCGACGTCGGCGTCGAGCGCGCGCAGCTCGAGCACGCGATCGCTCTGCTCGTCGGCGAGGCGCCGGCGGCGTTTTCTATCGAGCGCGCGCCGTTTGCGGCCAGCATGCCGGCGATCCCGGTCGGCCTGCCTTCCGAGCTGCTCGAGCGCCGGCCGGACATCGCCACGGCGGAGCGCAACGCGGCTGCGGCGAACGCGCGCATCGGCGTGGCGCAGGCCGCTTTCTTTCCGACCGTTACGCTCTCCGGGGCTGCCGGATTCCGCAGCACCAGCGCCGCCGACCTGCTGACCACGCCGAGCCGCTTCTGGTCCCTCGGCGGCGCGCTCGCGCAGGCGCTGTTCGACGCCGGGCTGCGGGAGGCGCAGAAGGCGCAGGCGATCGCGGTGTACGACGAGGATGCGGCGACCTACCGCCAGACAGTGCTCACCGCCTTCCAGGAGGTCGAGGACAACCTGGCGGCGCTGCGTATCCTGGAGGAAGAAGCGCGCCTGCAGGACGAGGTGGTGCAGGCGGCGCGTCATGCGCTGGAGCTCACCACCAACCAGTACCAGGCCGGCATCGTGAGCTATCTCAACGTGATTTCCGCGCAGACCACGCTGCTCACCAACGAGCGCACCGCAGCGAGCCTGCTCGGCCGGCGCCTGACCGCGAGCGTCGCGCTGGTCAAGGCGTCTGGCGGCGGCTGGAGCGCGGAGAGCTTGCCGCGCCGCTAGTCCAGCAGCCTGAGGCTGAGCCGCGGCCGGCCGGCGCGCACTTCGGCGAAGAGCGCGCCGTACTCCGGCAGCTCCACCCATGCGGAAGTGTCGCGCGTCAGCGGCTCGGAGGCGACGATGATCGAGTCGGCGTGCTCGGCGCCGCCGCTCATCTTCCACTCGCCGTCGTGGAGGCCGTAATCGCGGCCCAGCGTGTACCAGAGCGAGAGATAGCTCAGGTTGGCCTCGTGCACCCGGGCCGGGTCGTCGGTCCGGTAGCAGCCGAAGTCGAAGCAGTAGCGCACCGCGGCGAGCTGGCTGCCGTTGGCGATGAAAAGATTCACCGACGACGACAGCGCGATGCCGAGGTGCTCGCGCGCCTTGCGCAGGACGGCCAGTGTTTTTTCAATCGCTTCAAAGATCGCGGCCTCGTCGGCCGGTTCCGAGGGTTGCTTCAGTTGCGAGACAAACAGCGCGTATATCCACTCGCTATCCGTAGTGCCGCGAATGCGCGGCAGGAACTGCGGCTTCACGTGCGGCGCAAGATGGGGCTTCATGTCGGCGATGCCGGCGAGATCGCCGTTGTGGGCGAGGGCCCACGGCAGCCCGTCGAACTGGAACGGATGCACGTTCTGCAGCGAGATCTCGACCGCCGTGGAATAGGCGACCCCGCGCACGTGCGCCAGCACGCAGCCGGCGCGGACTTTCTCGGCCAGGTTCTTCAGGTTGCGGTCGAACACCGGCAGCGACGGCGAAGCGTAGAAGTACGGTCTTTGCGGCGCGTGCGAGCCCGGGTCCCAGGCGCGCAGGCCGAACCCGGCGAGGTTGAGCAGGTTCAGCATCTTCGGCATGTAGCTCTGGCGCACCAGCGCCGAGTCGGGCTGGAACAGCAGGTTGTCGAGCAGCACCGGCTCGCCGAGGTAGAGAAGGGCGCGGCACATGCTAGCCCCTTTGTTCTTCCAGCCGGTCGGTGGCCGGCGGCGGCGTGCGCGACAGCGCGGCGATCTCGGCGCGCAGCTCGGGCGCCATGTCGATGTTCACGGACTCCAGCGAGGGCCGCAGCTGGTCGAGATTGCGTGCGCCGATGATCGGCGCCGTGACCGCGGGATGGGACGCGACCCAGGCGAGCGCGAGGCTCATCGGGTGAACGCCGCGCAAGCCGGCGAACGCCGCGAACTTCGCCGCCGCTTCGTGCATCCACTGTTCGCCGTAGCGGCTTTCGTACATCTTGTTCGTCGCGAGCCGCCCGGTGGCCGTTGCCGTGCCCTGGCGCGCGTACTTGCCTGAAAGCAGCCCGCCGCCCGCGGGGCTGTACGGGACGACCGCCAGGCCGTTTGCCTGCGCCATCGGCAGGATCTCGACTTCGGCCTGGCGCTTCACCAGGTTGTACATCGGCTGAATGACCTGCAGGCGCGCCCAGCCGTGGCGCTCCTGCGCAGCGAGCGCCTGCTGCGTCAGCCAGGCCGGATGGTTGCTCAGGGCCGGGTACAGCACGCTGCCGGCACGCACCAGGTCCTCCAGCGCGCGCATCGATTCGTCCAGGGGAGTCAGCGCGTCGTACTGGTGCAGATAGAGAATTTCCACCCGGTCAGTCTGCAGGCGCTTGAGGCTCGCCTCCAGGGCGCGCCTGATATGCCGGCGCGAGCCGCCGCGGGCGTTGATGTCGCTGCCCAAGGGGTTATAGCACTTGGTCGCGATGATCAGCTCGTCGCGGTGGCCGCGCATCAGAGCGCCGAGAATTTCCTCCGCGCGTCCCTTGCTGTACTGGTCCGCGGTATCGAAAAAATTGATGCCGGCGTCGCGCGCTGCCCGGTACATCTGCGCCGACGCGGCTTCATCGGCGTCCCCGCCGAAGGGCATCGTGCCGAAGCAAAGCGCGGAGACCTGAACGCCGGTACGGCCAAGGACTCGATATTTCATGCCGCGAGTCTACTTGACCGCAGTCAAGAATCGCGCGTCGCGGGCGGGCTGATAATAGGGCCTCCATGAAACGCAAAGTCCGCCCCAGGCCGAAGGGCAGAACGGCCGACCCGCAGGCCCTCGAGGAGGTGCGGGGGCTGCTGGGCGACGCCCCCCGCCGCCGCGACCTGCTGATCGAGCACCTGCACCGCATCAACGACCGCTACGGCTACCTGTCGGCCGCGCACCTCGCCGCGCTGGCGGAGGAAATGCGCCTGGCGCTGGCCGAGGTGTACGAGGTGGCGACCTTCTACCACCATTTCGAGGTGGTGAAGGAGGGCGAGGCGCCCCCGCCTGCCCTCACCGTGCGGGTCTGTGACTCCATCGCGTGCGAGCTCGCCGGCGCGCAATCTCTTCTCAAAAGCCTTGCTTTTGGAAAAGACGTGCGCGTGATCCCGGCGCCCTGCGTCGGCCGCTGCGAAGTCGCGCCCTGCGTGGTGGTGGGACAGAACCCCATCGGCAACGCGAGCGCCGCCGCGGTGAAGGCGGCGGTCGATAAAAAGCAGCTGAAATGTCCGCAGCCGGAATACGTCGACTACGCGCAATACCGCAAACACGGCGGCTACGGGCTGATCGGTGATTGCCTCGCCGGCAAACGCACGCGCGACGAGATCACCAAGGTCATGGAGGACTCCGGTCTGCGCGGCCTGGGTGGAGCCGGCTTTCCGGCGGGGCGCAAATGGCGCATCGTCGCAGCGGAGCCCGCGCCGCGTCTCATGGCGCTGAACATTGACGAGGGCGAGCCGGGAACCTTCAAGGACCGCTGGTACCTCGAGCGCGATCCGCATCGCTTTCTCGAGGGCATGCTGGTCGCCGCCTGGTGCGCGGGCGTGGGCGAGATCTATATCTACCTGCGGGATGAATATGCCGGCTGCCGCGCCGTTCTCGAAACCGAACTGCTCAAGCTGAAGGACGACCCGCCGTGCGCGTTACCGCCGATTCAGGTGCGCCGCGGCGCCGGGGCATACATCTGCGGCGAAGAGTCGGCGATGATCGAGTCGATCGAGGGCAAGCGCGGCATGCCGCGCCTGCGCCCGCCGTACGTCGCGCAGGTCGGCCTCTTCGGCCGTCCGACGCTCGAGCACAACCTGGAGACGGTGTACTGGGTGCGGCAGATCGTCGAGCGGGGCGCGGCCTGGTTCGTCGGCCATGGCCGCAACGGCAGGAAGGGGCTGCGCTCGTTCTCGGTGTCGGGGCGGGTAAAGAAGCCCGGCGTGCACCTCGCCCCGGCCGGCATCACGGTGCGCGAGCTGATCGACGAGTACTGCGGCGGCATGCTCGACGGCCACCAGTTCTATGCCTACCTGCCGGGCGGCGCCTCGGGCGGCATCCTGCCCGCCACGAAGGGCGATGTCCCGCTCGACTTCGACACGCTGCAGCCCTACGGCAGCTTCATCGGCTCGGCGGCGGTGGTGATCCTGTCGCAGCGCGATTCGGCGGCAGCGGCGGCCGCCAATCTGATGAAGTTCTTCCACGAGGAATCCTGCGGCAAGTGCACGCCCTGCCGCGTCGGCACGGCCAAGGCGCTGGCGCTGATGAGCGAGAGCCGGTGGAACCAGCCGTTGCTAGGCGAGCTCTCGCAGGCCATGATGGACGCCTCGATCTGCGGCCTGGGCCAGGCGGCGCCCAATCCCGCGCTGACCGTCATGAAATACTTCCCGCAAGAGGTGCAGTGATGGAACGGGTGACCCGGCAGCAGGTGGCGATGATGCCGATCGAGTTCAAGCTCAACGGCCAGACCGTGGTCGGCCGGCCCGATGAGCTGATCATCGAGACCGCGCGCCGGCACGGCATCTCGATCCCGCACCTGTGCTACACGCGCACGCTGCGGCCCGACGGCAATTGCCGCGCCTGCGTCGTCGAGGTGAAAGGCGAGCGCACGCTCACCCCTTCGTGCTGCCGCTTTCCGACGCAGGGCATGGAAGTCACGACCGATTCGCCGCGCGCCCTGACCTCGCAGAAGATGGTGCTCGAGCTGCTGCTCGCGGACATGCCCGAGCACGAATACACGCTCAACAACAAGGTCGACGTGTGGGCGCGCCAGCTCAAGGTCGGAAAGCCCAGGTTCAAATCGAGAGCGCAACCGAAGGCCGACCTGTCTCACCCGGCGATGGCCGTGAATCTGGACGCGTGCATCCAGTGCACGCGCTGCGTGCGCGCCTGCCGCGAGGAGCAGGTGAACGACGTCATCGGCTACGCCGGGCGGGGCGACCACTCGAAGATCGTGTTCGACTTCGACGACCCGATGGGCGAGTCCACCTGCGTGGCCTGCGGCGAATGCGTGCAGGCCTGCCCGACCGGCGCGCTGATGCCGGCGCGCGACGCCGGCCTGCAGGCGATCGACAAGAAGATTGACTCGGTGTGCCCGTTCTGCGGGGTCGGCTGCCTGCTCACCTACCACGTGAAGGAAAACAAGATCCAGTTCGTCACCGGCAAGGACGGCCCGTCGAACCATGGCCGGCTCTGCGTCAAGGGCCGCTATGGATTCGATTACGCGCATCATCCACATCGCCTCACCAGGCCTTTGATTCGAAAACCTGGAATTCCAAAATCGGCGGACTTCGTGGTCGATCCCGGCGACTGGTCGGGGGTGTTTCGCGAGGCCACCTGGGAAGAGGCGCTTGAATTCGCCGCTGCCGGTTTCAAACAGATCCGGCAGAAAGACAAATTCGCGCTGGCCGGCTTCGGCTCGGCCAAGGGCTCCAACGAGGAGGCTTATCTTTTCCAGAAGCTGGTGCGCACCGGCTTCGGCACCAACAACGTCGATCATTGCACGCGCCTTTGCCATGCCTCGTCGGTCGCGGCGCTGATGGAAGGCATCAATTCCGGCGCGGTATCGAACCAGGTGAACGACGTGCTGAACGCCGAAGTGGTGTTCCTGATCGGCGCAAATCCGACTTCGAACCACCCGGTCGCCGCGACCTGGATGAAGAACGCGGCCAAGAATGGCGTGAAGCTGATCGTCGCGGACCCGCGACGCAACGAGCTGGCGCGCCACGCGACGCATTTCCTGCAGTTCAAGCCCGATACCGACGTCGCGCTGCTGAACGCGATGATCCACAGCATCATCGAAGAGGATCTGGTCGACAAGAAATTCATCGCCGACAGGACCAGCGGCTTCGAGGCATTGAAGGAAAATGCCAGGAACTTCTCTCCCGAGGCGATGGCGCCGGTGTGCGGCGTCCCGGCGCAGACGATCCGCGAAGTCGCGCGGCTTTACGCCACTTCCAAGGGCTCGATGATCCTGTGGGGCATGGGGATCAGCCAGCACGTGCACGGCACCGACAACGCGCGCTGCCTGATCGCGCTTACGCTCATGACGGGCCAGATCGGCCGGCCGGGCACCGGGCTGCATCCGCTGCGCGGGCAGAACAACGTGCAGGGCGCCTCCGACTCGGGGCTCATCCCGATGGTGTTCCCCGACTACCAGCGGGTCGACCACCCGGACGCCAACCAGCGGTTCGAGAAGCTGTGGGGCATGGCGCTCGACAAGAAGCCCGGCCTCACGGTGGTCGAGATCATGAATGCCGCCTACGACGGAAGCGTCCGCGGCATGTACATCATGGGCGAGAACCCGGCGATGTCGGACCCCGATCTGGAGCACGCGCGCGCGGCGATGGCCAGGCTCGAGCACCTCGTGGTGCAGGACATCTTCCTCACCGAGACCGCCTACCTGGCGGACGTCGTTCTGCCGGCGACGGCCTGGCCGGAGAAGGAAGGCACCGTCACCAACACCGACCGCATGGTCCAGCTCGGCCGCAGGGCGCTCAAGGCGCCGGGCGAAGCGCGCGAAGACCTCTGGATCATCGTCGAGCTGGCCAAGAGGCTGGGGTTGTCCTGGAATTACTCTCATCCCAGGGAAGTTTTCGATGAGATGAGGAGCTGCATGGACTCGATCCGCGGCATTACCTGGGAGCGGCTGGAGCGCGACTCGTCGGTCACCTATCCCTGCGAGAACGAGGGCGATCCTGGCCAGCCGGTCGTGTTCCAGACGCATTTCCCCACCGCCACCGGCCGCGCAAAATTCGTCCCGGCGGACCTGATCACGGCCGATGAGCGCCCCGATCAGGACTACCCGATGGTGCTCATCACCGGCCGCCAGCTCGAGCACTGGCACACCGGCGCCATCACGCGCCGCTCCGGCGTGCTCGATGCCATCGAGCCCGAAGCGGTGGCCTCGCTCCATCCGCTCGATCTCGCGGCGCTCGGAGCGAAGCCGGGCGAGGTCGTCACCGTCGAGTCGCGCCGCGGCAAGATCGCGCTGTATGCGCGGGCCGATGCCGGCACGCCCCGCGGCGCGATCTTCATCCCGTTCTGCTATTACGAGGCCGCGGCCAACGAGCTGACCAACCCGGCGCTCGACCCCTTCGGCAAGATCCCGGAATTCAAGTATTGCGCGGTGCGGGTGACCAAAGGCGGGCAGCGCCCGGGCGATCCTGGCTACGGAAAAGGCCGCACGCTCGGCGAGCTCTACGGCTAGCGCCACTTACTTCAGTAGTTGAACTTCAGGTCCTTGCCGATCACGGTCAGCTCCACGTAGGAGCTGCCGTTGTGGTTGGTCGGCGAGAAGCTGACGGCGTAGCCGCCGGTGTCGAACCCCTTCATGTTATCGAGCTCGCGCATGAAACCCTCGCGCGTGAGCTTCGGCCCCGCGCGGCGGATCGCCTCGACCACCACCTTGGCGGCGATGTAGGACTCGAGGGAGGTGAATGAATAGTCCTTCTTGCCGAGCTGCTTCTCGATCGCTTCCTGGTATTCCTTCACCACCGGCACCGCGCGCTTGGTGGGCGGCGGCACGACCGTCGCCACTATTACGCCGAAGCCCTCCTTGCCGAGCTCCTTGGCGAGCGAGCTCGCGCCCGGAAACGAATTGCTGGCCATCTGCGCGTACAGGCCGGAGCTGCGCGCCAGCTTGATGAAATCCGCGCTCGCCTTGTAGAGGGTGGTGAGGATGACGACGTCGGGCGAGCCTTTGGCGATTTCCTTCAGTCCGCCCGCGATGTCGGGTTTGGCGCGGTCGGCGAACGCCGCGACCGAGACCGCCCCGAGATTGCGCTTCTTCAGCGCCCGGTCGACGGCCGCGAAGTTCTCGCGTCCGACGACGTCGTCGTAGTACACGATCGAGAAGCGCTTGATGCCCAGCGGCACGAAGTGATCGACGATTTTCTCCAGCTCCTCCGCATAGCTGCCGCGCATGTTGTAGACGTGCTTGTTGAACACGCGCATCGGGTCTGCGCCGGTGAACGGGGAAAGGAACGGCGCCTTGTGCCGCTCGACGAGCGGCAGGGCGGGACGCGACAAGGTGGCGCTGGCGTACCCGAACAGGGCGAACACCCTGGCTTCATCGAGCAGCTTCTTGCTGTTGGCCTCGGCGCGCGGCACCTGGTTCGCATCGTCGAGCGTTGCCAGCTCGATCCTGCGCCCGTTCACGCCGCCGGCGTTGTTCACCTTCTCGAAGTAGGCGAGCGCGCCGTTGCGGATGTCGTTGCCCAGCTCGGCATTGGCGCCGGTCAGCGGTGCCGATTGGCCGAGGGCGATCGTGCTTGCGGTAACGCCGGGCGTTTGCTGCGCTTGCACGCTCGCGGCGGCGGCGACCATCACCAGGCAGGCGGCAAAGCTTGGTTTTTTATCCATGCCCGTCCTTCCCAGCGCATTCTGGTTAGGCCCTTGACCTCCGTCAAGGCCGCTGCGTCCCCGCATCTTCCACAATCCCGCCTTCCACTACCGCGACCCTGGAAAGACCATGCCGTCGGACATCGAAATCGCACAGGCAGCGAAAATGCACCGCATTTCTGCGGTGGCGCGCGAGAAGCTCGGCATTCCCGAGGAGCACCTCGAGCCCTACGGCCATTACAAGGCCAAAGTGCATCTCGACTACCTCGACTCGCTCAAGGCGCGGCAGGACGCCAAGCTGATCCTGGTGACGGCGATGACGCCGACGCCGGCGGGGGAGGGCAAGACCACCACCACGGTCGGCCTCGGCGACGCGCTCAACCACATCGGCAAGAAGGCGATGATTTGCCTGCGCGAGCCCTCCCTCGGGCCGGTGTTCGGCGTGAAAGGCGGTGCGGCGGGGGGTGGCTATGCGCAGGTGGTGCCGATGGAGGACATCAACCTGCACTTCACCGGCGATTTTTCGGCGATCGGGCTCGCCAACAACCTGCTCGCGGCGATGCTCGACAACCACATCCACCACGGCAACGAGCTGGGCATCGATCCGCGGCGCATTCAGTGGCGCCGGGTCGTGGACATGAACGACCGCGCGCTGCGCGACATCGTGGTCGCGCTGGGCGGCACCGCGAACGGTTTCCCGCGCGAGGATGGCTTCGACATCGTGGTCGCCTCCGAGGTCATGGCCATTTTCTGCCTCGCGACCTCGCTCGAGGACCTGAAAAAGCGCCTCGGCGACATCGTCATCGGCTATACGCGCGAGCAGAAACCCGTCACCGCGCGCGACCTCAAGGCGGATGGCGCGATGGCGGTGCTGCTTAAGGACTCGCTCAATCCCAACCTGGTGCAGACGCTGGAGAACAACCCGGCGTTCATCCACGGCGGGCCGTTCGCCAACATCGCGCACGGCTGCAATTCGGTGGTCGCGACGCGCAGCGCGATGAAGCTGGTCGACTACGTGGTGACCGAGTCGGGCTTCGGCGCCGACCTCGGCGCGGAGAAGTTCATCGACATCAAATGCAGGATGTCGGGGCTGCGCCCGAACGCGACGGTGATCGTGGCTACCATCCGGGCGCTCAAGTACCACGGCGGCGTCGACGTCAAGCAAGTGAACAGGGAGGACGTTGCCGCGCTCGAGAAAGGCCTGGTCAACTTGGAGCGGCACGTCGACAACGTGCAGAACGTCTACGGCATCCCGTGCGTGGTGTCGATCAATCGCTTCAGCTTCGACACGCCGGCGGAAATCGAACTTCTGCAATCAAAAATGAAAAAAATCGGGGTCCCCGTGGTGCTCGCGACCCACTGGGGCGACGGCGCCAAGGGCGCAGCCGAGCTCGCGAAGATCGTCGTGGCGCTATGCGGGAAGCCGAACAAGTTTTCCTACGTGTACGACGACCACGACACGCTCTGGGACAAGATGAACAAGATCGCCAAGAAGGTGTATCGCGCCTCCGAGGTGACGGCCGACAGCAAGGTGCGCGCCCAGATCAAGAAGCTGCAGGACGACGGCTACGGCCACTATCCGGTCTGCGTGGCCAAGACCCAGTACTCGTTCTCCACCGACGCCCAGCTGCGCGGCGCCCCGTCGAACCACGCGGTCAACGTGCGCGAAGTACGGCTCGCCGCTGGCGCCGAGTTCGTGGTGATGATCTGCGGCGACGTCATGACCATGCCGGGCCTGCCGAAGGTGCCGTCTGCGAACAAGATCGACCTGGTGGACGGCAAGGTGGTCGGTCTGTTCTAGAATAAATGATGCTCGAGTACCTGGTCTCGGCCGAATTCTGGGTCGGGCTCATCAAGATCATCGGCGTCAACATCATCCTGTCCGGGGACAACGCGGTGGTGATCGCGCTCGCCGCGCGCTCGCTGCCCCCGAAGCAGCAGACGCAGGCGATCATTTGGGGCTCTGGCGCCGCCATCGTGATGCGGATCCTCCTCACGCTGTTCGCGGTGGCGCTGCTCACGCTGCCCTGGCTCAAGATCGTCGGCAGCCTGCTGCTGTTCTGGATCGGCGTGAAGCTGCTGGTGCCGGAGGACGACGACGCGGAGATCGAGGCGAGCGACCAGCTGCTCGCGGCGATCAAGACCATCCTGATCGCCGACCTGGTGATGAGCCTGGACAACGTCATCGCCGTGGCGGCCGCGGCGGGCGGCAGCGTCCTCCTGCTGATCCTCGGTCTCGCCATCTCGATCCCGCTGGTCATCTTCGGCGCCACGCTCCTGCTGAAGCTCATGGAGCGTTTCCCGGTCATCATCACGATCGGCGGTGCGTTGATCGGCTGGGTCGCCGGCGAAATGCTGGTGACGGACCCCGCGCTCGAGGGCTGGCTGACGGGCATCGGCGTCGAGTTCGTGAAAGCCAAGCCGATGATCGCCGGCCTGAGCCTCGAGCCCCTCGCCGGCGGCGTCGGTGTGGCGATCGTCGTTGCGCTGGGCAAGTGGCTCGCCAAGCGCCACGAAGCCGCGTCGGCGACGCAGCGCCCGGCCGAAATATCGAAATAGTCGTTGCGCCGGCGCGGACCCGCGGCCGCGCGAGTGTCATAATTGCACGCAGAGGGTCCAAAGACCCCGTTCACACTGGAGGATGTCATGAGAGCTGCATATTCCTGCGCGACTGCGTGCGCCATGATGGCGTGCACGCTGGCTGCACCGTTCGCGGCCCATGCCTGGGAGCCGACCAAGACCGTCGAGTTCGTCGTGCCTGCGGGGACCGGCGGGGGCGCCGACCAGATGGCGCGCGCGATCCAGGGAATCATCGCCAAGCACGGGCTGATGAAGCAATCGATGGTGGTCATCAACAAGGCGGGCGGCGCCGGCGCCGAAGGCTTCCTCGACGTGAAGGGCGCCAAGGGCGACGCGCACAAGATCATCATCACCCTGTCGAACCTGTTCACCACGCCGCTCGCCACCGGCGTGCCCTTCAACTGGAAGGATCTGACGCCGGTGAAGATGATGGCGCTCGACCAGTTCGTGCTGTGGGTGAATGCCGAGACGCCCCACCAGAGCGCGCAGGATTACGTCGACGCGGCGAAGAAGGCCGGCCCGGGCAAGTTCAAGATGGCCGGCACCGGCTCGCGCCAGGAAGACCAGATCATCACGGTCGCGATCGAGCAGAAGACCGGCACCAAGTTCACCTATATTCCGTTCAAGGGCGGCGGCGACGTCGCGGTGCAGCTGGTCGGCAAGCACGCCGACTCGACGGTGAACAACCCGATCGAGGCGGTCGCGCACTGGCGCGGCGGCAAGCTGCGCCCGCTGTGCGTGTTCGATCCCAGGCGCATGCCGTACAACGCCAAGGTCACCGACAAGATGTCATGGGCCGACATCCCGACCTGCAAGGAGCAGGGCCTCGACGTCGACTACCTGATGCTGCGCGGCATCTTCATGCCGGGTGGCGTCAAGCCCGACCAGGTGCAGTACTACGTCGAGCTGCTGCGCAAGGTGCGGCAGACGCCGGAGTGGACGCAGCTGATGGAGCAGGGCGCGTTCAACCAGACTTCCCTCGAAGGCAAGGAATACGTGGAATGGGTGGCGCGCGAGGAAGCCCGCCACGTCGCGCTGATGAAGGCGGCCGGGTTTCTCCACCAGTAGCTCTTGGGGGGAGGAGAAATGGACGGGGGCCGCGGCGCGCGGCCGGCATTCCGGCAGAAAAGCGCCGAGATGGCGGTCGCAGCGTTCATCTTTCTGCTCGGCGCGATCGTCATTTACGACAGCGCGCGTCTCGGCGCGCGCTGGGGGGATGACGGCCCGCAGGCGGGCTACTTCCCGTTCTACATCGGTCTCATCCTGTGCGCGTCGTCGGCCGTGAACTTGGCGCTGGCCCTGCTGAACAGGCGCGACCAGGACAGAACCTTCGTCGAGCTTGGCCAGCTAAAGCTCGTGCTGACCGTGCTCATCCCGTCGGCTGTCTACGTCGGACTCATCGGCTGGACCGGCATCTACGTCGCCTCTGCCGTGTACGTCGCGTTCTTCATGCGCCGGCTCGGCAAGTATCCGTGGTGGAAGGTCGCGGCCGTCAGCATCGGCAACAGCGCGGCGTTCTTTCTCATCTTCGAGATCTGGTTCAAGGTGCCCCTGCCGAAGGGGCCGGTTGAAGCGCTGCTGGGCCTGGATTGATGGACGAAGTCCAGTCGCTCGTCCAGGGCTTCGTCGTCGCGCTGAGCTTCAAGAACCTGGCGCTGATGTTCGTCGGTATCGTGCTGGGGGTCATCATCGGCGTGCTGCCCGGGCTGGGCGGCGCAAACGGCGTCGCGATCCTGCTGCCGCTCACCTTCTCGATGGCGCAGGCGCCCGGCGGCACCACCTCGGCGATCATCCTGCTGTCGTGCATCTACTGGGGCGCCCTCTTCGGCGGCGCCATCACTTCCATCCTGTTCAACATTCCCGGCGAGCCCTGGTCGGTGGCGACGACCTTTGACGGCTATCCGCTCGCGCAGCAGGGACGCGCCGGCAACGCGCTGACGGCGGCGTTCACCTCGTCGTTCGTCGGCGCGCTGATCGCGGTGATCGTGATCACGTTTCTGTCGCCGGTCGTGGCGCGCTTCGCGCTCGAATTCGGCCCGCCGGAGTTCTTCGCGGTGTACCTGCTCACGTTCTGCGCCTTCGTCGGCATGAGCAAGGAGCCGCCCTTCAAGACGCTCGCCTCGATGATGCTCGGCTTCGCCCTGGCGGCGGTGGGCACCGACCCCGTGACCGGCGCCCTGCGCCTCACGTTCGGCTCGACGGCGCTGCTGAGCGGATTCGATTTCCTCGTGGCGGTGATCGGCCTGTTCGGCATCGGCGAGATCCTGCTCACGCTGGAGGAAGGGCTCGCCTTCAAGGGCGCCAAGGCGAGAATCAACCTGCGCGTGGTGCTCGACACCTGGAAGGAGCTGCCGCGCTACTGGCTGACCTCGCTGCGCTCGGCCGCGGTCGGCTGCTTCATGGGCATCGTGCCCGGCGGCGCCACGCCGGCCTCCTTCATGAGCTACGGCGTCGCGAGGCGCTTCTCGCCGAACGGCGAGCAGTTCGGCACCGGGCAGGTCGAGGGAGTCGTCGCGCCGGAAACGGCTGCGCACGCCGCCGGCACCTCCGCGCTGCTGCCCATGCTCACGCTGGGCGTTCCCGGCTCTCCGACGGCGGCCGTGCTGCTGGGCGGTCTTCTGATCTGGGGCCTGCAGCCCGGGCCGCTGCTGTTCGTGGAGCAGAAAGATTTCGTCTGGGGCCTCATTGCCAGCATGTACCTCGGCAACATCGCCGGATTGATCGTCGTGCTCACCTGCGTGCCCTTGTTCGCCGCGATATTGAGGATTCCTTTCTCGGTCATTGCGCCGATCATCATCGTGATCTGCGCCATCGGCTCCTACACCGTGCACAACTCGCTGTTCGACGTATGGATGATGGTGGTGTTCGGAATCGCCGGCTACGTATTCAAGAAGCTGAGCTATCCGCTCGCGCCGCTGGTGCTGGCGATCGTGCTCGGCGATCGCGCCGAGGCCTCGTTCCGGCAGGCGATGCTGGTGTCGCAGGGCGACATGCGCGTGTTCTTCTCGAACGCCCTGGTGGGTTCACTGACGGGTCTCGCGCTGTTGCTGTTGTTCTGGCCGCTACTGTCCTGGTTATCTACTCGTTGTTCAGCGCGGCAAAGTCATCGTAGCTGACATCCGGCTGACAACAGCAGCGTGCAATTGCATTCTGCGATAGCGCGACTTGACCGCAGTCAAGGCCACATCGCGGTCAGAAAAGAGACGATGCGCGCGTACCGACAAGAGGAGGAAACAATGAGCTCGATCGCGCAGCCGGCGCAACCCGTCACCGTCCGAGTCAGAGACTCCTATCG
>DATILQ010000039.1:0-2759 GCA_035476235.1 Burkholderiales bacterium | reverse complement strand
CGTCGGTCCCGATGACGCCGCTCGCGCCCGGGCGGTTCTCCACCACGATCGGCTGGCCGAGCGCGTCGCCGAGCGCCTTCAGCTTGCCCGCTTTCACGTGCGGCAGCGCGTTGATGTTGGAAACGAACATCACCGGTATCTGCCCCGCGAGCAGGTCAGTGAGCGCCGGCGCCGTGCCCTTGTAGTAGATCGGCGTCAGGTCAATGCCGGCCATCATCTTGAAGAGCTCGCCGGCAAGGTGCGGCGCGCTGCCCGCATCCGACGCACCGTAGTCGATCTTGCCCGGCGCCGCCTTCGCCGCGGCGACGAGCTCCTGCACCGAGCTCGCCGCAAATGCGGGATGCGCGAGCAGCACCATCGACTGCCGGCCGACCAGCGACACCGGCGCGAAATCGCGCAGCGTGTCGTAAGGCAGCTTGGCGATCAGCGTCGGATTGGTGGCGTGCGTGATGTAGATGAATGCGAGCGTGTGTCCGTCGGGCAGCGCCTTCGCCACCGCGTCGGTCGCAATGACGCCGCTCGCGCCTGGCCGGTTCTCCACTACGATCGGCTGGCCGAGCGCGCCGCCGAGCTCCGGAGCGACCGCGCGTGCCAGCGTGTCGGTCGGCCCGCCCGGCGGCACGCCGACGAGCATCCTTATTGGTTTCGCCGGGAAGCCCTGCGCCAGCGCCTGCGCCGCGACGAGCGTGAGCGCAGCCGCAATGCAGCGTCTCGCCCTGTATCCGGAGAGCAGCATGCGCCGATTCTAATGTCAGCCTATGGCCAGAAAGTTGGCGTATGCTGGGCGCGCTCGTCCTGGGGAGGAAAGCCAATGAATCAACGACGCGCCGTCGTTCTTGCTGTCCTGTTCGCTTCCGGAATTAGCACTGCAGCAGCTGCCGATCCGGCATCCTGTGCAAGCCTCGCTGCGCTGCATCTTCCCGACACCACGATTACCTCGGCGGCCGTCGCGTCGACCGATCCGGCGAGCGGCGCGACATTGCCGCCGTTTTGCCGTGTTATCGGCGTGATCAAGCCGACCAGCGACTCGAATATCGGGTTTGAGACCTGGCTGCCAGTCGCGGGCTGGAACGGCAAGTTCAATACCGTGGGCGGCGGAGGCTTCGCCGGGTCGATCAGCTTCGATGCCCTGGACCGCGCGCTTTTGCGCGGCTACGCGGCTGCGAGCACCGACACGGGTCACATCGGCGGGGATGCCAGCTGGGCGTGGGGCCATCCGGAGAAAGTCATCGATTTCGGCCCGCGCTCGATACACCTCACGACGCAGGTCTCGAAACAGATCGTGCGCGCCTTCTACGGCCGCGGCCCGCGCTATTCGTATTACAGCGGCTGCTCGACGGGTGGCCGGCAGGGTCTCATGGAAGCGCAGCAGTTTCCGGAGGATTTCGACGGCCTGGTGGTCGGCGCGCCGGCGAATTACTGGACGCACCTTCTCGCCGCGGCCGCGTGGGGCTTCCAGGCACATGCCAACTTTCCGCCAAACGGTCCGCAGCCGAATTGGTTCGGCCCGCAGCTGATGCCCGTTCTCGAAGCGGCGGTGAACGCAAAGTGCGACACGACGGGCGACGGCTTCCTGGCCGATCCGCGCAAATGCGACTTCAATCCGGCGAGCCTCATCTGCAAAGCGGGCCAGGATCCCAATACCTGCTTCACCTCCGCGCAGGCCACAGCGGTCGCCAAGGCCTACGCTGGGCCCAAAAACCCGCGCACCGGCGAGCAGATCTATCCGGGACTCCTTCCGGGCGCTGAGTCCGGGCCGGGAGGATGGCCGGCGTGGATCACCGGCTCTCAGCCGTTCACTTCGCTGCTCGACTTTTTCTCGACCCAGTACTTCACGTACTTCGTGTTTGGTCCCGGCTACAACCTTTTCACCTATAACTTCGACAGCGACCAGGCCACCAACGACGCGAGCGTCGGCCGCTACATCAATGCGATCGATCCCGACCTGCGGCCGCTCAGGCATCACGGCGCCAAGATCCTGCACTACCACGGCTGGAACGATCCGGCGATCAGCTCGGTGAACAGCGTCAATTACTACGAGAGCGTGGTGTCGTTCTTCACCGGGCGCCGCGAGACGCGCGCCGAAGCGCTGGAGGACGTGCAGGACTTCTACCGGATGTTCATGGTGCCGGGCATGCAGCACTGCGGCGGCGGGCCCGGCCCCAACGCATTCGGCGGTCCGTTCGCGCTACCGGCGCCGGTGATGGATGCCGAGCACGACGTGCTGAGCGCGCTCGAGCGCTGGGTCGAGCACGGCAAGGCACCCAAGAAGCTCATCGCCACCAAATATGCCGGCGACAACCCGGCGGGGGGCATTACGATGCAGCGTCCGCTGTGCGCCTACCCGCAGGCTGCGGTGTACAAAGGTCATGGCAGCCGCAGCGACGCGGCGAATTTCAAGTGCCGCGGCGAGCACGGCGACGAAGACGACGACGATTAGCTAACCTGGGCCCCGCTTTCGCGGGGGCGACATTTTTCTAATCGGCGCGCCGGTAGAGGTGCCGCTCGCGCGAGGCGAGGAGCGGCACCGCCTCGGCGAGGTACTTCTTGAAGTGCGGCGTCTGCTGGTGCGTCTCGAACGCCTTTTCGTCGTTGTAGATCTCGTAGAGCATCAGCCGGGTCTTGTCCTGCGGGTCGACCAGCACGTCGAACTGCCGGCAGCCCGGCTCCTTGCGCGCCTCGCGCGCGTTCTCGAGCGCCTGCTTCATGAAGCGCTCGACGTTGTCGGGCTTGACGCGAATGTTGACCACCAACACGAA
>DATILQ010000038.1:0-3730 GCA_035476235.1 Burkholderiales bacterium | reverse complement strand
CATCGGAGCGCTCGCCGAGGGCGGGCTGCAGCACCATCAGGCGCCGCACCAGGCGCTCGGACAGCGTGCTCGCCGTGTTGTCGCGCAGCAGCATGAGCGCGATCGCGAGCCGGCGCGAGAGGAGCTCGGCGAAATGGCGCCACAGGCCCGGCCGGTCTTCGAGCAGCTTCACCAGCGCGGGGCCTTCGATGAAGGCGAGGTCGGTGGCGCCGAAGGCGTGCGCATCGAGGGTGCCGAGCGCGTTGCCGATGACCCCGGCGAGGCCGAAGAAGTTGCCTGGCCCGAGCACGGCGTACACGTGCTCGGAGCTATCCGAGGCCTTCGTGCTGATGCGCACTGCGCCCCTCAGGATGACCCACAGGTGCGCGTCATAGCCGCCGACGTTCTCGATGCGCTCCTGGTTGCGCAGGCGCTTCAGGCGCGCGAGCTCGGCCAGCCGGTCCAGGTCTCGCGCCGCGAGGTCGCGAAAATACCGGCTCTGCTCGAGCGTCTGGCGGATGCCTGCTTGCTGGCGAGGCTGCATAGGCCGTCCCTGGGAGCCGACGCCAGGATTATGCGACCGCTGCATGCCTCGCTATTGAGCCTCCAGAGGGCGTTTCACCGCCCGCGGCTCAACGCTTCTCCTTCTCCTGCACTTCCTGCGCCAGGTTGCGGTCGAGGAGCGTGATCTCGATGCGGCGGTTCTTGCGGCGCCCGTCGGCGTCGTCGTTCGGCGCGATGGGCGAGAATTCGCCGCGCCCCGAAGCAACCAGGCGCTCTGGCTGGATGCCCGAAGACTGGAGAAAGCGCACCACCGTCGTTGCCCGGGCCACCGACAGCTCCCAGTTGGAGGGGAACTGCGCGGTGGAGATCGGCACGTTGTCCGTATGTCCGACGACGCGGATGACCTTGTCCTCGTAGCCCTTCAGCGCATCGCCGACCCGCTTCAGCACGTCCTTGCCCTGCTCCTTGAGCGCGGCGCGGCCCGAATCGAAGAACAGCTGCTCGGCGACCTCTACGGTCAGCATGTCCTTGTACTGGCGCACCTGGAGCTGGCCCTTCTTGACCTCCTCGTTCAGGTTGGCCACCAGCCCGTCGTACTGCGACTTGGTCTGCTGGTTCGCCGCCTCGAGTTGGGCCTTCTGCCTCGCCAGCGTATCGAGCTGCGTGCGTAGATCGGCCTGCTGCCGCTCGAGCGCCACTTTCTGATCCTCGAGCCCCTTCCTCTGCGACTGCAGATCGCGCGTCTGCTGCTCGAGCGCGGCGCGCTCTTTCTGCAGCGCCTCGATCTCCTGGCCCTTTTCGGCCTGGGCCTTCTCGAACTCGCCTTTGCTGACGCAGCCGCCCGCGGCCAGCGCCACGGCGATGAGGGCCCCTGCAAGCTGAACTCCAGTCTGTTTCATCGTCGTTTCCTCTTGGTTGATTCCCCCAATGGCCGAAAACTTAGCACGTTCCCGCCGCTTTCCGTTCGGCGGCGGGCCTGCCGTGTGTCGTGCACGCGTCAACACGGTTGACAAATATCGGACACTGGGGACAAAACCGTCAGCGCCCCTGGAGCTCCTGCGCGAGGCTCTTGTCGACGAGCGTGATCTCGATGCGGCGGTTCTTGCGGCGCCCATCGGGGTCGTCGTTCGAGGCCACCGGGGAGTATTCCCCGCGGCCCGACGCCAGCAGGCGCTCGGGCGGAACCCCCGCGCCCTCGAGGAAGCGCACCACGGTCGTCGCGCGGGCGGCCGAAAGATCCCAGTTGGTGGGGAACTGGGATTGCATCGATTTTCCGATCGGCACGTTGTCGGTATGGCCGACGACCCGGATGATCTTGTCGTCGTAGCCCTTCAGCGCGTCGCCGACCTTTTTCAGCAGGGCCTTACCCGACTCCTTGAGCGTCGCGCGGCCCGAATCGAAGAACAGCTGCTCGGCAACCTCGACGGTCAGCATGTCCTTGTACTGGCGCACCTGGAGCTGGCCCTTCTTTACTTCCTGGTCGAGCTCGCGTACCAGCCCGTCGTAGCGCGACTTGGTCTGCTGGTTCGCCATCTGCAGCTGCGCCCGCTCCTTCTCCAGCGTCACCAGCTCCGAGCGCAGGTTGCCCTGCTGGCTCTCGAGCGCCGCCTTCTGCTGCTCGAGGCCGCCCTTCTGCGACTCGAGCTCGCGCACCTTCTGCTCGAGCCCGTCGCGCTCCGCCTGCATCTTCTCGAACTCGCCTTTGCTGACGCAGCCGCTCGCGATGAGCGCCGAGGCGATCACGGTGCCCGCAAGCTTGATCCCTGACTTTTTCATGCTTGGTCTCCTGTTACTCACACTTCGGAAAACTCGCGCAAAAACTTCCTCATCTGTCCTGATCTCCGGAGAGCCAGGCGATTGCTTCCTCGTAGGACGTAAACGCCTCGACGTCGAACCCCTTGCTGTCGGCGAGCAGCGCGAAAAAACGCGCCCGGTCGAAGCGCTCCATCGGGCAGAGCACCGCCGTCTTTCCGCTGAAAGCGCGCCGGTGCCGCGCGAGGCGGTCGGCGAGAAACCACAGGTCGGCCGCGCCGAGCTGGCCTTCCGCCTGGCGGGTATCGATCAGGATCTCGATCTTGTCGCGGCCTTCGGCGGCTCTTGCGACATCGAGCAGGAGCTGTTCGCTCGCCTCCAGGTTGAGCACACCTCCGGGCCTTGCCCGCACGAACTCGTGCGCATGGATGACCTTGACGTTCGCCGGCATCACGGGGATCGAACCCCTTGGGCGAATGCTCGCGCATCGGCCGGCGCGGCGATATTGGACCTTCGTCCAATACGCCCGCCCGCGGGCAGAGCGGCTTAGCCGGGCGGCAGCCCGCGCGTGAAGCGCGGACCTATGAATCCCGTCTCGGGCGCCGTGACGGCGTCGGGCCGCATGTGCACCAGGCGAAGGCGCGCAGTTCCGGACTCATCGATAAGCGTGAGCAGGCCGCCCTCGACGCTGTGGAAGCGCGCCGCCTCGAGCGCCTGCAGGAAGCTCGCTTCCTCCTTCATCAGCTCCGGCGCGCACAGCATGCGGGTCACCGCGATATCGCTCGCCTGCCAGTCCTTGGCGCCGACCTGCAGGGCGCCGGAGAACCGGTTGCAGCCGGCCGAGCCGACCACGCGCCCGGCGTTGAACACGAGCGTGGCGTAGGTCTTTGGGCCGGGGCCGCGACCGTTGATGTCCCACGCGAGCCAGGCGGTGCCGGCGAGCGGGTTGACAGGCGGCGCCGGCGGCGCGCTCTGGCAGGCCGCGAGGACAAGCAAAACGAAGAACGGTACGATTCGCACGGGCCCGGTAATGTAATACAACGCGTGAAGGCTTGCACTTCCATGAATTACACAACGCTGAGCACCGAAGCCCGCGGCCCTCACGTGCTGCTCGTCAGGCTCGATCGCCCGCAAGTCCTGAACGCGCTCAACACCCAGATGGGGAGCGACCTGCATGGCCTGTGGACGCGGCTCACCGCCGAGCGCGGCGACACGCGCTGCATAGTGCTTACCGGCGCCGGCGAGAGGGCGTTTTGCGCCGGCGCCGACCTCAAGGAGCGCGACGGAATGACGCCAGCGCTCTGGCAGGCGCAGCACGAGCTCTTCGAACGCGGCTTTATCGCGCTGATGGAGCTGCCGGTGCCGGTCATCGCGGCCGTGAACGGGCACGCTTACGGCGGCGGCCTCGAGCTCGCGCTCGCCTGCGACTTCATCTACGCCGCGCGCGGGGCGCGGCTTGCGCTCTCCGA
Organism: Burkholderiales bacterium; assembly: GCA_035476235.1. GTDB lineage: Bacteria > Pseudomonadota > Gammaproteobacteria > Burkholderiales > SG8-39 > SCGC-AG-212-J23. The sequence continues at coordinate 26 of DATILQ010000038.1, read as the reverse complement.
GGTGCGGCTCGGCATCATGCCGGGGG
>DATILQ010000037.1:0-15360 GCA_035476235.1 Burkholderiales bacterium | reverse complement strand
GCGGACACATGCGAGCGCGTGGCGAAACTCTGTCCGCCGGCGTCTCCCGAGAGCTGGAGATCCGCCTCCATCGAGCCCGCGCCATAGCGCACGCTGCCCACGCCGCGCATCGGCATCTGCCCCTCGCAGACGATGGCGAACGTGTACACGCTGCCGTCATCGCGGCGGTTGGTGAACTCGCAGCCGCCGCCCGGTCCCAGCACGCGGCTCGGATCGCGCGCGTCGTCGGCGCTCAGGCATCGCGTGCGCACGACGGGCCCGATCTCGCCTGCCGTCCCCGGCACCGAAGTCGTGATGGACAACTCCCAGTTGCCCGGCTCGACATCGGCGCGCGCGGCGCCGGCGACGGCAAGAACGGAAAGCATTAGGCCGTAGCGGAGCATCCTTCCTCCTATCAGTCGGTTTCCAGGTGATGCGCAAGGCGCAGGAGCACGGTCTCGCGCCCGAGCAGCTCGAGCACCGCGTCGATCGACGGCGTCTGCGGGCGGCCGGTGAGCAGCAGCCGCAGCGGCATCGCCAGCTGGGGCAGCTTGAGGCCGCTCGACTTGATCACCTCCTTGATCGCGTCGTTGATCGCCGCGCGGTTCCACGGCACGGTGGCGAGCCTCGCCTTCAGGATGCGCAGCGCCTTCGAAACGTTCTCCTCGAGCTCGATCGTCGCTTCGCCCGTCCAGCGGTAGAAGAGCGTCGCCTCGTCGGCGAGCTGCGCGATCGTGCTGGCGCGCTCCTTGAGCAGGGCGATCACGCGTTCCAGCGGCGGTCCGTTCTGAACCGGAACGTCCCTGCTTTTCAGCTCGGCGGCGACGAGGGAGGCGAGGCGCGCGTCCGGCGCCGCCTTGAGGTATTGCTGGTTGAGCCAGGCGAGCTTCTCCGGATTGAACTGCGCCGGCGAGCGCGAGACATGCTCCAGGTCGAACCAGGAGACGAAGGATTCTTTCGAGAACATCTCCTCGTCGCCGTGGGACCAGCCCAGACGGGCAAGATAGTTCACGAGCGCTTCGGGCAAGTAGCCCTCGTCGCGGTATTGCATCACGCTCACCGCGCCGTGGCGCTTGGAGAGCCGCTCGCCGTCGGCGCCGAGGATCATCGGCACGTGGGCGAAGTAAGGCAGCTTCCTCTTCAACGCACTGAAGATGTGGATCTGGCGCGGCGTGTTGTTGACGTGATCGTCGCCGCGGATGACGTGCGTGATGTCCATGTCGAGGTCGTCGACCACCACGCCGAAGTTGTAGGTCGGCACGCCGTCGGCGCGCAGCAGCACCAGGTCGTCGAGCTCGCCGTTCGGGAACGCGATCGGTCCCTTCACCAGGTCGTGCCAGCCGACCTCGCCTTCCTCCGGCGTGCGGAAGCGGATCACCGGCGGGCGGTCTTTCGGGGGCGTCTTGCCTTTTACGCGCTCGGGCCGCCAGCGGCCGTCATAGCGCGGCTTTTCCCCTCTTGCGAGCTGGTCCTTGCGCAGCGCTTCGAGCTCCTCGCGCGACAGGTAGTCGTAATAGGCATGGCCGGAGGCGATCAGCTGCCCGGCCACTTCCCGGTAGCGCGCCAGGCGCTGCATCTGGAAGAACGGCCCCTCGTCCCAGTCGAGGCCGAGCCACTTCATGCCCTCGAGGATCGCGTCCACCGAGTCCGCGGTCGAGCGCTCCAGGTCGGTGTCCTCGACGCGCAGGATGAATTTGCCGCCGTGGCGCCGCGCGTAGGCCCATGAGAAAAGCGCGGTGCGGGCGCCGCCGATGTGGAGGTAGCCGGTCGGGCTCGGCGCGAAACGCGTTCGTACGCTCACCTAGTCGCTACCGCCTTCTACGGCAAACCGCTGAGCGCGCCAGCGCAGCATGCCGCCGGACAGGTTCGCGACCTTCCCGAACCCCGCCTTTCCGAGCAGAACGCTGGCCTGCGCCGAGCGCGCTCCGGAGCGGCAGACGGTCACCACGGGTTTGTCTTTGGAAAGCCTTTCGGCATCGTTCAGCAGCTTGCCCAGCGGAATCAGGCGGGCTCCCGGCACATGGCCGAGCGGCCCGTTGAACTCGCCGGGCTCGCGCACGTCCACGATCTGCACGTCGCGCAGGTGCTCCTCCAGCCAGTGGGGCTGTACCTCCCAGATGCCGGCGAACGTATAGGTGAGCGGCGCCCAGTCGGGATCCAGGGTCGCCGTCTGCTGCGGCTTTCCGCAGTTCATGTTGGCCGGGATCGCGATGTCCATCTGCTTCGGATGGGCCAGGCCGAGGTGCTTCATGTAGCCGACAAAGTCCTGCTCGCCGATCGACTCCCCGAGGCGCGGGTTGTACAGCTTCTCCTCGCCGACGATGGTGACGGTCAGGCCGCGGTAGTCATGCCCGGGATAGACCAGGCAGTCCTCCGGCAGCGAGAAGATCTGCTCGCGCACCGAGCGGAACAGCGTGCACGGGTCGCCTTCCTGGAAGTCGGTGCGGCCGCAGCCGCGGATGAGGAGCGCGTCGCCGGAAAAGGCCATCGAGCGGTCGTCGAGCACGTAGCTCACGCAGCCGCCGGTGTGGCCGGGGGTCGGGCGCGCTTCGAGGCACCTGCCGCCGAAGCGGATCTCCTCCCCGGGCTCGAGGTAGCGGTCGGCGCCTTGCGCGCCGCTCGCGCGCGATACCGCGATGCGGCTGCCGAGCCTCTGCTTCAGCAGCCAGGCGCCGGTGACGTGATCGGCGTGCAGATGCGTCTCCAGCGTCCACGACAGCCTGAGGCCCAGCTCCTCGACGAGGGCGACGTCGCGCCGCGCCTGCTCGAACACCGGGTCGATCAGCACCGCCTCGCGCGACGCGGCGTCGGCGAGGAGGTAGGTGTAGGTTGAGGACTGCGGATCGAAGAGCTGCCGGAAGACCATGACGATCGAGGACTTTACTCCTCTCGCCGCGGCCTCGCGCAGCGCCTCGCCTTCGATTAAAATCGCGCCCTTCGTCCGCGGGTGGTTAGCTCAGCGGTAGAGCACTGCTCTCACACAGCAGGGGCCACTGGTTCGATCCCAGTACCACCCACCACGCTACACGGGCGGCATCTGCCCGTTGATTAATATGAAGAAGATCATGGCAGGAAGCGATGCTATCTGCACCATGACATCAACGTAGAAGTATTGAAGGTATGCAATCGCGATCAAAACTGCGATCAGAGGCCACTTAGCGCTTCCGAGCACCGATCGAGCCGCGCGCTCGTGCGCGATCGGAAGTTCAGGCGCAGCTGGCTGGGGATCGGAGCTTGAGGGGCGTCGCGTTCTGCGCGCTGATTCCTTCAGCCATTGCGCAAGAAATTTGCCCGAATCATTCGGGCGGTACGCGTCCGTTTCGCTATTTGAAATCGCTGGCTTCTTCGGCACGCCGCGAATCATGCCAGAGGCTTGCCCGCTCGAGCAGTAAAGAACTTCTCACCGCACAAAGTTCACAAAGCAAGGCCCTACCGTCCAGGAATTTCTAGGCTACGCGGGGACCGGTTCGCAGAAGTATTCGACGATATCCGTCGTGCTCGCGCGCGGCTGGCCGAACGCGATCCAGCCGTGGCCGCGCAGCGTGAGGTCTTCCCGCTGCAGGAGGATCTCCCTCTCGCCGTCCGCCGTGACGTAGGTGCCGTTGGTGCTGTGGTCCTGCAGCACGTACCGGTCCTGACGTCGCTCGATGGTGCAGTGCTGCCGTGAGGCCTTCGGGTCGGAGATGACCAGCTCGCAGTCGGGCCCGCGCCCGATCATGATCGCGTCCTGACCGCGCCGGCGCACGGCCTCCTGGCCGTGGTACTGCAGGCGCAGCGTCACCGGCGCGGGCTTGCGCGCGACGCTGGAGCCGATCGCCTCGGTGACGTCGGGGCTCTGGCGCCAGACGACCTCGCAGATCGCCACTTCCTCCGCCTTGCCCCGGATCTGGATCGAGTACAGCGGCCGCGTCCAGTTGCGGATGAACCCGCCGAGGAGCGCCGCGGTTTCCTGGGTGGTCAGGATCTGCCCCCTCACCGCCTGGTCGGCGAGCCGCGAGGCGACGTTCACCGTGTCGCCGAAAACGTCGTTGTTCCGCTGCACCACCGGCCCGGTGTGGAAGCCGATGCGCAGGGCGAGCTTGTTGCTGCCCACGGTCGGAAGCGACTCGACGGCCGTGTGCATCCGCGTCGCCGCGCTGGCCGCGGCATCCGGCGACGGAAACAGCACCATCACCTCGTCGCCCATCGTCTTCACCACGCGGCCGCCGTCGGCTTCCGCCGATTGGCGCAACCGATCGATGCAGGCGCCGATGGCCTCGAACGCCGCAGTGTCGCCGACCGAGTCGTAGAGCTTCGTGCTCCCGCTCACATCGGCGAAAAGGACCGTCGTATGCCGGGTGGTTTGCACCGACTGGGGACGGTATAGCAGATCCGGCCCAGCGGCAACATGCGGTTTTATCTCAGCAGCCGATCCAGGATCGGGAGCAGCGTGCTCGGCAGCTCGCGCTTCGAGACGAAAGCCGCGGCGCCCGCCTCGGCGGCGGCGAGGCGCAAGGCCTCCGAATCGGTCACCGACATGACCACCACCGGGCAGTCCGGGTGGCGCTTGCGCAGCGCGCGCGTCGCCTCGATGCCGTTGAGGCCGGGCAGCTCGAGGTTGACGAGAACGAGGTCGAGTTGCGCCTGATCGGGAAGCCGCAGAGCCTCTTCCATGCTGCGCGCCTCGCGCAGGCTCAGCGGAGGGAAGGAGGTGAGGAGCCAGTCGCGAAGCGCGCTGCGCACGCCGTCGTGTTCCTCGATCACGAGCACAGAGCCGGGCATTGTCCGCGGAATCGTAGCCGCGCCGGCGGCGCCACGCAGTCGGGAGCGCAGGACAACCCCCGTCGGGGATCGCCCTACACGCCATTACTCCAGCGAAACGAGGCCGCGCTGGATGGCGAAGCGCACCAGGCCCGCCACGTCGCGGATGCCCAGCTTCTCCACCAGCCGCGCGCGGTAAGTCTCGACCGTCTTTTGCGACAGCGACAGCCTTTGGGCGATCTCGGCGCCGGTGCGGCCCTCGGCGAGGAGCTGCAGCACCTCGCGCTCGCGCGCCGAGAGCCGCGCCAGGGGGTCGTCGCGCTCTTCGGCATAGTCGTTGATCACCACGTCGGCGACGCGCGGGCTGAGATAGCGCTGGCCGGCATGCACCGCCCGGATCGCCTCGACGACCTCCTTGGCCGCGGAGCGCTTGACCACGTAGCCGGCGGCGCCCGCCTTGAGCGCGCGCCGCACGTATTCGCGGTCGGAGTACATCGACAGCACGATCACCCGGCACTTGGGATCGCGCTGCAGGATGGCGCGCGTCGCGTCCGCGCCGTTCAGCTCGGGCATCGACAGGTCCATCAGCACCACGTCGGGCTGCAGGTCGCGCGAGCGCTGCACCGCCTCGCGGCCATCGCCGACACAGGCCACCACCTCCATGTCGGCCTGGGCTTCGACCAGGTGCTTGAGGCCTTCGGCCACCACGCCGTGGTCATCGGCGATGAGAATCTTGATGGCCACGGCTATCTCCGCACGCTCGCGCGAACGATAGTGCCTTCGCCGGGCGCGCTCGCCACCTCGAGCCGGCCGCCCGCGGCCTCGGCGCGCTCGCGCATCGTCTTCATGCCCCAGCGCTTGCCGTGCGCCGCCGCCGCCGGGTCGAAGCCGGCGCCGTCGTCGGCTACGCGGAGGACCACCTCCTCCGCCTCGCCGGCGAGCTCGACGCGGACCTGTCTCGCCCCGGCATGCTTGGCGACATTGTTGAGCGCCTCCTGCGCGATGCGGAACAGCGCCACCGCCGCCTCCGGGCGCAGGTTCGCCGCGGCATCCTCGCCGCCGCGTTGCGCCACGGCTATGCCGGTGCGGCGCGAAAACTCCTCGGCGTACCAGCCCAGCGCCGCCCCGAGCCCGTATTCGTCGAGCAGCGGCGGACGCAGCTCCGCCATCACGCTCTCGATCGATTGCAGCGTGGCGTCGACCAGCGACACGGAATCCTCGATGCGCTGGCGCAGAGGCGACGCGCCGGCGGCGCCGAGCGCGAGGTCGAGGTTGATGTTGAGGGCCGACAGGTTCTGCCCGACGCGGTCGTGCAGCTCGCGCGCGATGCGGCGGCGCTCGGCCTCCTCCGCCTCGACCAGCCGGCGCGTCAGCGCCTGCAGGTTGTCGGCCGCGGCGCGCAGCGCCGCCTCGGCGTTCCTCTGCTCGGTGATGTCGGTCGCGACGCCGCCGACGCCGATCACCGCGCCCGACGCATCGGGCACCGGGAACTTGGCGACGACGCTGATGCGCTCGCCCTCGACGTAACGCGCCAACTCCTCGAACTGGAGCGGCGCGCCGCGCGCCAGCACCGCGGCGTCGTTGGCGGCAAAGCGCAGCGCCTGGTCGCGCGGGAAGAGCTCCAGGTCGGTGCGGCCGATCACCTGCTCGCGCTTGAGGCCGAAGCGCTGCAGGAACTGCTCGTTGACGAGGCGATAGCGTCCTTCGCGGTCCTTGAGGAACATCACCGCCGGGCTGTAATCGGCGAACGCCACCAGTCGCGCCTCGCTCGCCTGCACCTCCTCGTGCGCGCGCTGGCGCTGCGCGGCGGCCGATACAACGTTGGCGACCGCCTGCAGGAATTCGGCATCGCCGGGCACGAAGTGCCTGCGCTCCGCGCTGTGCGCGCCGAGCACGCCGTAGGGCGTTCGCTGGCCCGGGATCGTTACGCTCATGCCGCTGACGATGCCGTGCTCGTGCAGCATGCCGGTCCGTGGAAAGCGCTCCTCGCTCGCCAGGTCCTCGATCACGGCGGCGCGCCGCGGCTGGTTTGCCGCGTCGGGCGCCAGGTCGCTCGAATAGAGCGTATAGCTGATGATCGAGTTGGCGCGCAGCGGCACGGTAGCGCTGCCGACCATTCCCGGCTTCCAGCCGGTGCCGGCGACCAGCTTGAGCGCGTCGCCCGCGGGCAGCAGCTCGAGTACCCGCACGAATTCGGTCTGCAGCAACTCGCGGATCACCGCCACCGCGCGTTCCAGCACCGGCTCGACGCCGGTTTCGCCCAGCGCGAGCAGGCTGAGCTCGGCGAGCGCGCGCGAGCGCTCGAGCATGACCGCGACCCGCTGCTCGTTCTCGCGCTCCCGCTGCCGCGCCGTCATGTCGCGGGTCACCTTGACGAAGCCGCGCAGCCCGCCGCGCGCGTCGCGCAGCGCCGTGATCACCACGTCGGCCCAGAAGCGGCTGCCGTCCTTGCGCACGCGCCAGCCTTCGGTCCGGAAGCGGCCTTCGCGCTCCGCGCAGCGCAGGCCCTGCTCCGGCTTGCCGGCGTCACGGTCCTCGGGCAGGTAGAACAGCGCGATCGGCCGGCCCACGATCTCGCCGGCGCTGTAGCCCTTGATGCGCTCCGCGCCGTCGTTCCAGCTGATGACGCGGCCGCCGCTGTCGAGCAGGAAGATGGCGTAGTCGGTGACGCTCTGCACCAGCAGCCGGAACTGCTGGTCGGTGGGATCCGCCGCGGCGGCAATCTGCCCGGCTAGGTAGTCGTCAACTTCCATCCATCGGCTAGTTTACGCCGCCGCGTACTCGTGCAATCCGGATCTTTTTCAAAAATGTCTTCTGAGAAGCTCGAGCCCGACCGAGATCAGTGTCTTGGCCACGGCGGCGACGACGGCGGCCAGCAGCACCCCGATCAGCAAAAGAATCAGCCAGTAGACAGGCTCTCCCAGTTCGATCGAGAACGCCCGCCCGTCGATGGTGCCGTGCGCGGCCTCCAGCCTCCTGGCGCTCAGTTCCACCAGACGCGAGACGAGCGCGATGCGCTTGGGGTCTTCGATCAAGAGATAGACGACCCAACCCGCATAGAGCGCTACGGCGCTCCCCGCCGCAACGCAGACGCACCCGACGGCGACCAGAGCACCGACCAGGTAGCGCATCACCGGTCGAGCACCGCGAAGAGAACCGGCGCCGCTAGCGCGAGGGGAATCAGCAGGAACGCGATCTTCGGCGCCACCAACGCCAGCATTGCCAGGGGCGCTGCCAGGACGACCGCCGCCAGGATCCAGGGCACGGGAGGAATCGTCCCCATGTCCGCGCCGGTTTTTTTGGCCAGCCACCTCGCAAACGTTCCCTGCGCCGGCTTGGCGCGGCGCCGGAAGGCCTGCGCCAGGGCCCGGCTCTCGAGCCAGGAGAAAAAGACGTACAGCTGGACGAACAGGCTGCCGAGCAGGATGAAAGGCGCCAGGACAAACGCCGGCAGCGCGAGCCATGAGCCGCCTGCGGCGAGAAACAGGACCGTCGCCGCGGCGCAGGCAAGGCTGACCACGAGAATGACCAGGCCCACCGCCATCACCAGCCATATCCGCCTGAGAACGTAGAGCTTGAAGGCCTCTCCTTCCTGGAACCGGTGCACGAGATTGCGCGCCTCGCTCAGCGTCTCGGTCGGCAGATACTGGCGAATCAATTCCTGCACTGGGTCTTCCCGATCCCGGGTCGCCATGGCTTGAACTCCTGTCCGGAAGAGGAACCTAGCATACGGAATACCCGACACGATTACTGAGACTATTTCCGCACTTGGCCTCAGATGCGTAACATGCGCCCATGCCGGTAACCATCGACGACATCCGCGCCGCCGCGAAGCGCATCGCCGGCGCGGTCGAGCAGACGCCCTTCGTGCACAGCCGCACGCTCTCGAAGCTGACGGGCGCGGAGATCTTCCTCAAGTTCGAGAACCTGCAGTTCACCGCCTCGTTCAAGGAGCGCGGCGCGCTGAACAAGCTCTTGTCGCTGTCCGCGGCCGAGCGCAAGCGGGGCGTGATCGCGATGAGCGCGGGGAACCACGCGCAGGCGGTCGCGTATCACGCGGCGCGGCTGGGGATCCCGGCGGTCATCGTCATGCCGAAGGGCTCGCCCAACACCAAGGTCAGGAACACGCGCGTGCACGGCGCCGAGGTGCTGCTGGAGGGCGACTCGCTCGCCGACGCCGCGCGCCACGCCTTCGAGCGCGCGAAGCAGGACAACCTGGTCTTCGTGCACCCCTACGAGGACCCGCTGGTGATCGCCGGCCAGGGCACCTGCGCGCTCGAGATGCTCGAAGCGGTGCCGGATCTCGACGTGCTGGTGGTGCCGGTCGGCGGCGGCGGTCTGATCGCGGGGGTCGCCACCGCGGCGAAAAGCCTGAATGAAAAAATAAGGATCTATGGAGTGGAATCGAGAACCTATCCGTCCATGCACCAGCGGCTGACCGGGCTGCCGGTCCGGGTCGGCGGCGACACCATCGCCGAGGGCATCGCGGTGAAGGACGTCGGCGAGACCAGCTTTTCGATCATCAAGAGGCTGGTAGAAGAGGTTCTCGTGGTCGAAGAGGAGACCATCGAGCGCGGCGTCGTGGCGCTGATCGAGATCGAGAAGACGGTGGCCGAGGGCGCGGGCGCCGCGGCGCTGGCGGCGCTGCTGGAGCATCCGCAGCGCTTCGCCGGCAAGCGCGTCGGCCTGCCGATCTCGGGCGGCAACATCGACAGCCGCCTGCTCGCCTCGGTGCTGATGCGGGGGCTGGTGCGCGACGCGCGCCTGGTCAGGCTGCGCGTGACGATGCCCGACGTGTCGGGCAGCCTGGCGAAGGTCGCGGGGCTGATCGCCGAGGCCGGCGGCAACATCGTCGAGGTGCAGCACCAGCGCATCTTCGGCACCTCGTCGGTGCGCAGCCCCGAGGTCGAGTTCCTGATTGAAACCCGCGACCTGGAACACACCGAGGCGCTGGTACAGGCGCTCAAGGGCAGCGGCGTCAAGGTTGCCACGTGGTTTTGAGATGAAGCGAATCCTGACCACCCACGTCGGCAGCCTGCCGCGCCCCAGGGACCTGCTCGACCAGATGAAGGAAAAGCTCGCGGGCAGGGCGCCCGGGGGCTACGACGAACGCGTGCGCCGCGCCGTCGCCGAGTGCGTGCGCAGGCAAGCGGAAACCGGCATCGACATCGTGACCGACGGCGAGCAGTCCAAGCCCGGCTTTTTCCTCTACGTGCGCGAGCGGCTGGAGGGCTTCGAGCCCAGGCCGCAGATGAAAAAGCCGTTCTTTCCGGCCGAGGTCAGCGCCTTTCCCGAGTACTACGCGGAATATTTCAAGCAGGCGATGATCGGCGGGTCGATCGCTCCCGTCGTGCCGCTGGTCTGCACCGGTCCGGTCAAGTACCGCGGCGAGGAGGCGCTCGCGCGCGACATCGACAATCTCAAGGCCGCCCTGAAAGGCGCTCGGCACCACGCCGCGTTCATGCCGGCGGTCGCGCCAAGCGGCGTCGGCTCGAACGAGTACTACCGCAGCGAGGAAGAGTTCTTCCATGCCGTCGGCGCGGCTCTGCGCACCGAATACCAGGCGATCGTCGACGCCGGGTTCCTGCTGCAGGTCGACGATCCGTTCCTCACCGAGATCTTTGCCGACCCCGCGCTCGACGCAAGACAGCGCCGCGCCCGGGCCGCGATGTACGTCGAGGCGATCAACCGGAGCCTGCGCGGGATTGCGGCGGAGAAGGTGCGCTTTCACACCTGCTACGGCATCAACCAGGGGCCGCGCATCCACGAGGCGGCGCTGTCGGAGGTCGTCGGCTACATGCTCAGGGTGAACGCCGGCGCGTACAGCTTCGAAGCGGCGAACCCGCGCCACGAGCACGAGTACCACCTGTGGGAGAAAGTCAAGCTGCCGAAAGGCAAGAAGCTCGTGCCGGGGGTGATCACGCACGCGAGCAACATCGTCGAGCATCCCGAGCTGATCGCCGAGCGCCTGGTGCGCTTCGCGAAGCGCGTCGGCCGCGACAACGTCATCGCGGGCGCCGATTGCGGCTTCTCGTCGCAGGCGACATACCACACGGAGGTGCATCCGACCGTGGTCTGGGCGAAGTTCGCAGCGCTGCGCGACGGCGCGCGCCTCGCCAGCAAGCAGTTATGGTCGTGAAACCCCGCGCGCGGAGAACGCCGATGCGTATCCTGGTCCTGCATGGCCCCAACCTGAACCTGTTCGGCCGCCGCGAGCCGCAGATCTACGGCACGATGACGCTGGCGGAGATCAACCAGCGCCTGGAGGCGCTGGCGCGCAGCCTCGAGGTCGAGCTGGTGATCGTGCAGTCGAACCACGAAGGCGCGCTCGTCGACGCGCTTCACGAGCACATCGACAAGGCGGCCGGCGCCGTGATCAATCCGGCCGGGCTCACCCAGCACGGCGTGTCGCTTCACGACGCGATCAAGGCGATGCCGTTCCCGGTGATCGAAGTGCACCTGTCGAACATCGCCGCGCGCGAAGAGTGGCGGCGCCACTCGATCATCTCGAGCGCCGCGAAAGGCACCATCCAGGGCCTCGGCTGGCGCTCCTATGCCGCGGCGTTGCGGGTGCTGGTCGAGATGGCCGGCGACTGAGGCAGCTTGAGGATGTTGCGCGCTTCGGCGACGCTCGCCGGGCGCCGGCCGTACTCAGCGCACAGCCCCGCCACCTGCCTGACCAGCGCTGCGTTCGACGGCGCCAGCGTGTCCCGGTCCAGGCGCACGTTGTCCTCCAGCCCGGTGCGGCAGTGGCCGCCGAGCTCGAGCGACCAGCGCACGAGCGTGACCTGGTCCTTGCCGATGCCGGCGCCGGTCCAGGTCGCATCCGGGGCGAGCCGCTTCAGCGTCCGCGCGTAGAACTCGAACGTCTCGCGGTCCACCGGCATCGCGTTCTTCACGCCCATCACGAACTGCACGTGCAGCGGCCCCTCGATCTTGCCCGCCTTCTGCATCGCCGCCGCCTGGAAGATCATCGACAGGTCGAAGGCCTCGACCTCGGGCTTGATGCCGAACCTGAGCATCTCGGCGGCGAGCCAGTCGACCAGCTCGGGCGAATTCTCGTAGACGCGCGCAGGGAAATTCACCGACCCGGTGGCGAGCGACGCCATGTCGGGCTTGAGCGCGAGCATGCCGCCGCGCTCGCGCCCCGCGCCGGAGCGGCCGCCGGTCGACAGCTGGGTGATGATGCCGGGGCAGTGCCGCCTGATCCCTTCGAGCACCTTGGCGAAGCGCTCGGGAGCCGAGCTCGGCGTGCCGTCGTCGTTGCGCACGTGCAGATGCACCAGCGTCGCGCCGGCCTCGAAGGCCGCGTGCGTCGACTCGATCTGTTCCGACGCGGCGATCGGGACGGCCGGGTTGTCCTTCTTGCCCGGCACCGAGCCGGTGATCGCCACCGTGATGATGCAAGGCTTTGTCACGGCGTCTGGACCGAGATCTCGATCAGGTTCAGGTCCGGATCGCGCACGTACACCGAGCGCAGCTTCGACACCGCGCCCGTCTTGGCCACGGGGCCCTGCAGGATTTTTACCCCGGCGGTTTCGAGTTTGCGCATCACCTCCTCCAGCGTCGCGGAAGCGATGAAACACAGATCGAGCGACCCCGGAACCGGGACGTGGGCCTTGGGATTGAATTCCTTTCCCCATTCGTGCAGGTTGATCTTCTGGTTGCCGAACTTGAGCGCGAGGCGCTCCTCGGTCGGCGTCATGAATTTCTCCAGTTTCATGCCGAGGATCCCGGTATAGAAGCGGATGCAGGCGTCCTTGTCGCGGGTGGTGAGCACGACATGGTCGATGCGGTCGATCATTTCCTCTCGAATTTCTTGCGCGCGTTCTCGAAAGCTTCCTGCATGCTCTTGAAGGCGGTCTCGGTGCCTTTCATCATGTCCGCCCACGCTTCCACCGAAGCGCTCTGCAGCCGGCGCAGCTCGGTCATCGCCGCATCGCGCTTCTCGCGGAACTGCTCGAGCTGCTTCAGGTAGCGGTCCTTGGCGTCGCGGCTCATCTCTTCCCACTGCGCCATCTGCGCGTTCCACTGCTCGATCTGGTGCTTGAGCTTCTGCACGTACTCCTCGCGGTTGATCATCGGGTCCTCCCTCTGAGAAGACTATGGCATTCTATCCCCATGACCGACTCGCTCGGCTCGCGCGCGAAATTCGGCGTGCTGGCGCCCTCGACCAACACCTCGGTGCAGCCCGAGTTCGACGCCATGCGGCCCTGGGGCGTCACCAATCACCACTCGCGCCTGATCATCCCCGACACGCGAGTCACCGACGACGCCAGCTTCATGGCGATGATGCACAACATCCGCGACGCGCTCTTCCCCGCCCTCGAGGCGGTGCTGTCCTGCGACCCGGATTTCGTGGTGCTGGGCATGTCGGCGGAGACGTTCTGGGACGGCTTGCAGGGGTCCCAACGCTTGAAAAGGAGGCTTGAAAAGACCGCAAAGCGCGGGGTTGCCATGGGGTCGGACGCCTGCCGCGCCGCGCTGCGCGCCTGCGGCCGCTCGGTGAAGCGCCTGGGCGTCATCACGCCCTACATGCCGGTTGGAGACCGGCAAGTGCGCAGATTCTTCACCGACTGCGGCTACGAGGTGGTGAACCTGCTCGGCCTGAAGTGCAGGAGCCCGGTGCTGATCGCGCACGAATCGAAGCAGAAGCTGCGCGACGCCATCGAGCGCGTCAACCGCGGCAAGGTGGACGCCATCGTGCAGGTCGGCACCAACCTCGCCATGGCCGAAGTCGCCGCGATGGCCGAGTTCTGGCTCGGCAAGCCGGTGATCGCGATCAATACGGCAACGTACTGGTACGCGCTGCGCCAGTACGGCATCCGGGACAAGATCTACGGCTGGGGTTCGCTACTCGCCGCGCACTGAGTCGCGGCGGCGCGAGCGCAGCACGACCGATTCCTCGATCTGCCGCTCGGGCACCGTCCAATAGCGCCTGAGCAGCCTCGCCTTCTCCTCGTCGGACACCAGGCGGAACCCGCGCCGCTCGTAGAAGCTGACCGCCCACGTCGCCGCTTTCCACGTGCCGACGAGCAATGGCCGGTCGGTCTGCCGGCGCAGATGCTCGAGCAGCGCGCTGCCGACGCCGGCGCCCTGCTCCGAGGTGCGCGTATACGCATGCCGGATCAGCGCCACGTCGCGCACCGGCTGCAGCCCCATCACGCCGGCGAGGCGCCCGCCGCGGCGATAGCCCCAGAACACCACGCCGGCGCCGATTTCCTCGTGCACCTCTTCGAGCGGCATATAGGGCTCTTTCCAGCGGTCCGCGGGAATGACGCCGCGGTAGGCGGCAGCGGCGTCGTTGACCACCAGGCAGATCTCATCCGCATCGGCGACATCAAGGGTCAACAGCACATCAAGTGCTCCAGACCAGGTACCAGAGGCCTGCGACGACGGCCGCCGGGAGCACCAGGAACCAGCGCGAGCGCTTGACGCCGAGCCACGTCAGGCCGGCGAGAAGGGCATACAGGGCGGCATTGCCGAGCGTGGCGACGGTGAACGGCCCGAAGGAATTCAGGTCCGGCGAGCCCGGCTCGTCGGCCGGCAGCATGATCATCGGCGTCGGCCAGAGCATGAGCTGCACGTAATCGAACGCCGAGAGCACCGAGCTCGGCACCGCTTGCATGTCGTCCAGCGCTTTCGCGAGGAGCTGCAGAACCACCGGGACGGCGAGCCCGAGGGCGGCGCCCGCGACGAGCCAGCGAAGCAGGCTGCGGATCAATTCAGAACGGCACGCGGCCGCGCAGCATGTCGGCGAACATGCGGAAGTCGCCGATCAGGCTGTAAAGCGGATGCCGGAACGTCGCGGGGCGGTTGCGCTCCACCGCGAAATGGCCGAGCCACGCGAACCCGTAGCCGAACAGCGGCAGCAGCCAGAGAAAGGCCCAGCGCTGGGTCGCCGCCACGCCGCCCAGGGTGAGGAGCACCAGCAGCGTGCCCGCGAAGTGCAGGCGCCGCGTGCCGCTGCGGCGGTGCTCGGACAGGTAGTAAGGATAGAACTCGCCGAACGAGGCGTACTTCATGCGCGTATGTTAGTAGGATTTCGGCAGGCCGAGCACGCGCTCGGCGATGAAGCACAGGATCAGCTGCGGCGTCACCGGGGCGATGCGGCCGATGAAGGATTCGCGCAGGTAGCGCTCGACGTGGTACTCGCGCGCGTAGCCGAAGCCGCCGTGAGTCATCACCGCCTGCTGGCAGGCGTCGAAGCAGGCCTCGCCGGCGAGGTACTTCGCGGCGTTCGCCTCGGCGCCGCAGGGCTTGCCCGCGTCGTACAGCGCCGCCGCCTTGAACACCATCAGGTTCACCGCTTCCAGCATCGCCCAGTTGTGCGCGAGCGGGTGCTGGATCGCCTGGTTCTGGCCGATCGGGCGGTCGAAGACGACCCGCTCCTTCGCGTACGCCGTCGCGCGCTTCAGCGCGCAGCGCCCGAGACCGACCAGCTCGGCCGCGATGAGGATGCGCTCGGGGTTCATACCGTGCAGGATGTTCTCGAAGCCCTTGCCCTCCTCGCCGATGCGGTCGCGTTCGGGCACCGGCAGGCCGTCGAAGAACACCTGGTTCGAGTCGACCGCATGGCGGCCCATCTTGTGGATCTCGCGGCATTCGACGTACTTGCGGTCCATGTCGGTATAGAAGAGC
>DATILQ010000036.1:0-2630 GCA_035476235.1 Burkholderiales bacterium | reverse complement strand
ATGCAGGTGAAGACGCCGGTCACGCTGACGGTGCGCGCGAGCGGCGACATCTTCCTCAACCAGACGCCGGTCACGGTTCCGACGCTCGCCGCCACGCTGCGGCCGATGCTCGCCGGCAGCGATGCCACCGTCATCGTGGCTGCCGACGAAACTGCAGCGCAGGGCACCGTGGTGAAAGCGATGCTGCAGGCACGCGCCGCCGGCGCCGAGCATTTCCTGATCGCGGTAAAGCGTGGCGGCTGATCTCGCCTCGCAGCCTTTCGGCCACGTCGACGAAGGCGCGTGGCGCCGCTTCGCGATCGTCCTGCCCGCCGTGATCGTCGCATGGGCGAGCATCCTCTGGCTGCTCGGCTTGCTCGTCGCACGCGAGCCGATCGCTCCGCCACCGCAGCCGATTGACGCGCGGCTGATCGAGCTGCCGAGCGAGGCGCCGCCTGCGCGGGAGACTCCAGCGCCGCCGCCTCCGGTGGTGAGAACGCCGCGCCGCATCGAGCGACCCGTGGTGCACGAGGCGCAACCGCGGCCCGTGCCCGAGGCGCCAAGCGTCGAGCCAGCGCCGCAAGCAGCGCCGCCGACGCCTACGCCGCCGCCGGTGGCTGCGGCGCCAAGCACGCCGCCCGCGGCGCCAGTCGGGCCGACCGCCGCGCGAGCGCTCTACAAGCCGCTGCCGAAAGTCCCCGACGAGCTGCGCGATCGGGCGAGTAGCGCGGAGGCGCTCGCGCGCTTCGCCATTGCCGCCGACGGCACGGTGTCCGTGGAGCTGGTGACGCCGACGCCGGATCCGCTTCTCAACCGCGCGATCTTAGAGACGCTTCGCACCTGGCGCTTCTCCCCGGCAACCGAGAACGGCAAGCCCGTCCCTTCATCGCAGGAATTACGCGTACGCGTGGAGATTCGCTGATGGCCCACTTCCGCAGGCAAGTCGGCGCGGCGGCTGCGCTCAACACCGCGATCTTCGTCGTCGAGGCGGTCGCGGGCATCCAGGCGAAGAGCTTGAGCCTGGTGATGGACAGCATCCACAACCTCTCGGACCAGATGGCGCTCGTCTTTCTCTATCTGGCCTTCGTCCTGTCGAGCGGGCTGTCGCGCAACCTGGTGCGCAGCGCGAACCTGTTCAACTCGGCGGGCCTCATCGCCGTGAGCGCGCTCCTCCTATGGCAGGCCGTCGAGCGCGTGGCGAAGCCGGTGCCCGTCACCGGCATCGTGCCGATCGCGGTGGGCCTGGCGGCCGCGCTCGGCAACTGGGGCGTGGCGCGATTGCTGCGCGAGCCGGCCGGCCAGAACGCCTCGATCCGCCTCGCCTACCTGCACAACCTCGGCGACATCCAGGTCTCGCTCGCCCCGGTCGCCTCCGGCGTGCTCGTGACCCTCACCGGAATGCCGATCTTCGATCCGCTCGTGGCTGCCCTGATTGCCCTCTGGATCATCGTCTCGACCGCGCGCGAGACCATCGGCTCCCAGGAGGAGCTCATTTCGCCGGGGCGGATGAGCTGCGGGCACGAAGAAGGCCCGTGACCTACTACGCGCACACGCTGGTCTGGCCTCTCCTGACCGCCGTGCTCGCCGCGATCCTTATTTACTCCCTCCGCGGCACGAAGTGGCGCCTACTGTTGTTCGATCGGAAGCAACTCTCCCGTCACCCAGTTCGTTTCATGCTCCTATGGCTTTTCATCATTGGCGTCTGGCTCACATGCACTGCCCTCATTTACGGCCTTGCCCAGAAGACTGGACAAGATTCCGCTCATTCGGTGGAGTAGGGTGGCGTCCCCGCGGGGATTCGCGGGGTACCCCTGATCGTATCCCGGCGACGATCCGCCTCGCGGGAGCGCCGTTCCGGATTTCGCTGCGCGGCGGTGTGCGGCCTGTTGTCGGGGCGTCCCAGCGAAAGACGGCCTGTCCCCGGTGCGTCCGAGCTGGCAGAACTTCTCGACAGATGTAGTCAAACCACTACGAACAGCGGCGACCTGTTGCGGCATGAAGCTTGCCGCAAACAGCGTAGAAGATCGATCTTAGAGGAATCGAGAAGCGCCCAAGGAGGCTTACGGTGATCCTTCGAACCAAGTTCTGGCTTCGGGCTGACGCAGTGATATCGGCTCAGTCAAAGCAGGATGCGTGGCAGCAAATTGCGCAGCTAGCAACCATGGAGGCCGAGCAGGGCTATCACGCCCCCGGTGCATTCCTCGCAGGCGGAATGTCGATGGAACAAGATGGACACCACTTGGCCGGGCCGGTGACGTTGACCGGACCGGCCGAAGACGCACTCGTGACCCTGTACCACAAGAAGGTGATCGACCAAGGCGAGCAGCTCGCGCTGGACGAGCTTCCCGACCCTGTCTATTCGATGATGATCGGGTTCGCAATCGCGCACGACCTGAGCATTGCCGACGCAAAGAAATTGGCCCAGCGTCTGTATCACGGCCAAACGGAGGCAGGCAATCGGCGAGCAGGGGGATAGAAAGCAGCAGAGGCAGCGTCTCGCGACAAATTCCGCTTTGGGTCGAACTGGAGGGACAGCAGCGCGAGTTAGACGAACAGATCGCGAACGCGGAGCAAGCCGCCGCAACGCGCCGCGCCTTACGCGCCACGACGCGCGCCGAGGCGCACGACATGCTAGCTATGTGGATGGAGGG
>DATILQ010000035.1:0-3020 GCA_035476235.1 Burkholderiales bacterium | reverse complement strand
CCCGGCCCCGTGGTGCTCGCGCTGCCGGAAGACATGCTGTTTTCGCAAGCAGCGGTCGCCGATGTGCCGCGGCACCACACCGTCAGACCTGCGCCTTCACCCTCCAGCATCGCTGAGCTGAAAATCCTGCTTGAAAGAGCGCAAAGACCGTTCGTCCTGATCGGCGGCGGGGGCTGGAACCGCGACGCCTGCCTCAAGCTGCAGCGCTGGATCGAAGCCGCCGGCCTGCCGGTCGGCACTTCGTTCCGCTGCCAGGACCTGTTCGACAACCGCAGCCCGAACTACGCGGGCGATGTCGGGATCGGCATCAACCCGAAGCTCGCGCAGCGCGTGAAGGAGGCCGACGTGCTCCTCGTCATCGGCGCGCGGCTGGGCGAGATGACCACCAGCGGCTATACCTTGCTCGAGGCGCCGGTGCCGCAGCAGACGCTGATCCACGTTCATGCCGGCGCCGAGGAGCTCGGGCGCGTCTATCGCCCCGCGCTGGCGATCAATTCGGGCTATGCGCAGTTTGCTCAGGCCATCGAGAAGCTTTCCTTTTCGAAGCCCGAGTGGCGCAAGGACACCGAATCCCTCCGGAAAAACTACCTGGAGTGGACCGAGCCGCTGCCGATGCCCGGCAAGCTGCAATACGGCGAGGTGATCAAGTGGCTCAGCTCGCGGCTTCCCGAGGACACGATCGTCGCCGGCGGCGCCGGCAACTTCGCCGGCTGGCTGCACCGGCACTTCCGCTACAAGGGCTTCCGCACCCAGCTAGGGTCGACCAACGGCTCGATGGGCTACGGCTATCCGGCCGCAGTCGCGGCCAAGCTCGCCGCGCCGGAGCGCAACGTGATCGCGTTGTGCGGCGACGGCGACTTCCTGATGACCGGACAGGAAATCGCCACGGCGGTGCAGTACGGCGCGGCGTTCGTGGCGCTGGTCGTCAATAACGGGCTTTACGGCACGATCCGCATGCACCAGGAGCGCGAGTACCCGGGGCGCGTGTTCGGCACCGAGCTGAAGAACCCTGATTTTGCCGCGTACGCGCGCGCATTCGGCGCGCACGGCGAGGTCGTGGAGCGCACCGAGGACTTCGCGCCGGCGTTCGAGCGTGCTCGCGCCTCGGGCAAGCCGGCGATCGTCGAGCTGCGCATCGACCCCGAGGCCATCACCCCGGCCACCACGCTCTCGGCGATCCGCGAGAAGGCGCTCAAAGCCCTACGTTAAAGCGATGAACCCGGGATCGTCCTGGTGCGCGCGCTCGAACTTCAGGAAATCGTAATAGCCGCAGTGCGCGCTTTCGGGATACTCGCGGCAGACCGCGGGACGCGACCCGTATGCCGTGCAGCGGCGCGTCTCCTGGTCGAGCAGGACGCACACCGAATCGAAAATCCTGTCCTTGCGGTGGCGTAGCAGCCGCACTTTCTCCGCCGGGCCGCGCTTGGTGAAGCGTTCTTCGGCCTGCTGGGTGCCGAGGCCGAAGTGCCGCGCCAGGCGCTGGATGTCGCGCGGCGTCACTTCGATCTCGGGATAGCTGCAGCAGAAGGCCGGGCACTTGGCGCACGAATACTTGACGCGCACCGGGATCGGAAAGGCCTTTTTCATTTCTGCATTTTCTCACTTAACCCTTTGCCATCGCGCTTTCGTTTCACTCTCTATAATCGCGGGGCATGGAGGCCCCGGACGAACAGCTCATGCTCGCCTATCGGGATGGGAACGCCGCGGCCTTCGAAACGCTCTACTTGCGGCACCGCGGCCGGCTCTTCCGCTTCGTGCTGCGCAGCGTGAAGAGCCGCGCCACGGCCGAGGAGCTGTTCCAGGAGATCTGGATGCGAGTCATCGAAGCACGCGAGCGCTATGCGCCACAGGCGCGCTTCACGACCTGGCTGTACACGATCGCCCACCACCGCATGGTCGATCACTGGCGGCGAGGGGGTCTTTCCCTGGTCGAGCTGGACGACCAGGATCCGCCGGGCGACTCGCCCGACCCGGCGCGGCAGCTGGAAGCGCGCCAGGCTCTTGCGCGGTTCGCGCAGGCCCTGCAGGCGCTGCCGGTGGCGCAGCGCGAGGCGTTCCTGCTGCACGAGGAGGCGGGCCTTTCGATTGCCGAGATCGCTGCCGCCACCGGATCGAATGCGGAGGCCGCCAAGAGCCGTCTGCGCTACGCCGTCGCAAAGCTGAAGGCCGCGGTGGAAGATGGCTGACGAGCGCGACCCGAAGGTTTCGCGGCGCTACCGTGAGCTCGGAGCCGAGGAGCCGCCGACCGAGCTCGACGCCGAGATCCTCGCTGTATCGCGCCGCGCTGCCGAAACGCGCCTGGCGCCGCTCGTGCCGCCCACCGGCCGCCGCCGCTGGTATTTCCCTGTGGCCGCCGCGGCGATCATCACGCTTGCCGTCGCCGTAACGGTGCATGTGGAGCGTCAGCAACCCGATGCGGAGTCGATTACACCTGCTCCGCCGTCAACGCCGGAATCGCGCACGGATGCGCTGGAAGCGAAAAAAGACAGCGCTCCGCAGGCAGAGCTGCGAAAAGCTAAACCGGCCAAGCCTCCAGCGGCGTCAGCGCCGGCGCCGGCACTCCGGGCGGCTGACACGGCGCGGAACATGGAACAGCCTGAACCTCAAGCGCGGTCCGCGCCGGATGCGCAAGTCACGGGGCTTGCCATGCGGCGAGCGGAGCGGGGCGCTGTGGAGGAAGCGCCCGAGCGCATTCTCGAGCGTATCGCGGAGCTGCGCCGACAAGGAAAGCACGACGAGGCGGACAAGGCGCTCGCGGAGTTCAGGCGTCGCTATCCGGACTACCGGATCGCGGAGGAGATGCTGAAGAAAGTCGAGAGGCCCTAGTGGTGCAGGATCTTGGAGAGGAACAGCTGCGCGCGCTCCGAGCGCGGCGTGCCGAAGAACTCTTCCTTCTTGGCGTCCTCGACGATCCTGCCGGCGTCCATGAAGATCACGCGGTGCGCCACCTTGCGCGCGAAGCCCATCTCATGGGTGACGACCATCATGGTCATGCCTTCCTTGGCGAGCTCGACCATGAC
>DATILQ010000034.1:0-3107 GCA_035476235.1 Burkholderiales bacterium | reverse complement strand
TAGGACGCGGGGACTCTTCGGCATCCCCATTGCCGGGGACTGCCGTTGCGTTCAGCGCTTGAACTGCGGATCGACGTCGATGCGAAGGCCGTTGGCGAGCCGGTTGGTCTCGTTGGCGAGTCCGACTACCGCCAGTAGCTCCATCAGCATCGCGTCCGTCATTCCCCGCTTGCGCGCGGCCGCGGTGTGCGAGTAAGTGCAGTATTCGCAGCCGTTGGTCGCGCTGACGGCGACGTAGACCATTTCCTTCACCAGCGGGTCGAGCGCACCCGGCGCCATCACCTGCTTCACGTTGCGCCAGATTCGCGCTAGCTCCTTCGGATCGTTCGCCAGCGCCTTCCAGAAATTGTTGATCCAGTCGACGCCGCGCGTCTTCATGATGTCGTCGTACACCGCGCGCACTTCGGCGGACGCCTGCGCGTATTCGATCAGAGGGACGAGCGCCACGTGGCCTCCTTGGATCTCGGTATAGTAAACGGATGAAGCTCCGGGGATCCTGCCATTGCGGCGCGGTGAGGTTTTCGCTCGAGTCGCACACGCCCTACCCGTACATGTGGTGCTACTGCTCCATCTGCCGCAAGACCGCGGGCGGGGGCGGCTATGCCATCAATATCATGGGCGAGGCCGATACGCTGAAAGTGAAGGGAAAGACCAGCGTCTATCGCGCCATGCGCGGCGGCGGCGAGCGTCGCTTCTGCGGCAAGTGCGCCTCTGCCTTGTGGGTCTGGGACCAGCGCTGGCCGCATTGGATCTACCCGTTTGCCTCCGCGATAGACACCCCGCTGCCCAAGCCGAAGGAGCGCCAGCTGATCTTCATTGGAACCAGGCCTCGCTGGGCCTACGTCCCGGATGGGAAGCGGTTCAAGGCGTACCCCAGGGAAGCCATCATCGATTGGCACCGCAATCGAGGCCTGCTCAAACCATGATGCAGTGGCTCGCCGCGCTCGACCCCGGCTTCATGATCGTCGGCATCGCCCTCGCCGGCGTCGCGCTTTCGTTCCCGTTCTTCGTCGCGTCGCTGCGGCGGATGCGGAGGCTGAAGCTGGTCCGCGGAACGCTGTACCTGCTCTTCGGGGGCGTGGTGGTCCTCCTCGGCGTGGCCGCGGGCCTGGTGGCGACGAACCTCGTCACCTATGCGCGCCTCACCCACGAGCAGGAAGCCGCGCGCGTCACCACGCGAGCGCTCGGCGAGCGCCAGTTTGCCGTCAGCGTGCAGACGCCAGGCAGGCAGCCGCGGCACTACGAGGTGCGCGGCGACGAGTGGCAGATCGATGCGCGGGTCCTGAAATGGCGCGCGCTCGGCACCGTGCTCGGCTTCGACACCGTGTACCGCCTGGAGCGGCTTTCGGGCCGCTACGGCGACCTCCAGTCCGAGCGCGGCAGCCCGCGCACGGTGTACGACCTCGCCGCCGACCCGGGCGTCGACCTGTGGAGCGTGGCGCGACGTTATCCGCGCTACCTGCCATTCGCCGACGCGCTCTACGGCAGCGCGGCCTACGTGCCGATGGCCGAAGGCGCCGAGTACGTGGTGTCGGTGTCGGCGAGCGGCCTGGTCGTGCGCCCCGCCAACGACGCCGCCCGGCAGGCGGTCGGCGGCTGGAAGTAAAGTCACTGTAGAATGCGGGCCGCGGAATGAAGTTTTTCTTCGATCTCCTCCCGGTGCTGGCGTTTTTCGTCGCTTTCCAGCTTGCCGGCATCTATGTCGCGACCGCCGTGGCGATCGCCACCACCTTCGTGCAGGTGGCGTGGCTGAAGCTGCGCGGCAAGCGCGTCGACGCGATGCTCTGGGCGAGCTTCGTGATCATCGTGGTGTTCGGCGGCGCGACTCTCGTGCTGCAGGACGAAACCTTCATCAAGTGGAAGCCGACGGTGCTCTACTGGCTGCTCGGCGCCGTGCTCGGCGGCGCACCGCTCGTGTTCCGCCGCAACCTGATCCGCGCCATGCTGTCCGAGCAGGTGCGGCTGCCCGACCCGGTGTGGACCCGCCTGAACTGGAGCTGGGTCGGATTCTTCGTCTTCATGGGCGGGCTCAATCTCTACGTCGCCTACAACTACTCCACACAACTCTGGGTCAACTTCAAGCTGTTCGGCGGCATGGGCCTGATGCTGGTGTTCGTCGTAGTGCAGGCCTTCTTCCTCGCCCGGCACGTAGAAGACAAGCAATGAGCGTCGCCGAAACGATCCGCGAGCGGCTGGCCGCGCTCGAGCCGCAGGCGCTCGACCTCGTCGACGAGAGCGAGCAGCATCGCGGCCATGCCGGCTACCGCGACGGCGGCGGCACGCACTGGCGCCTGTCCATCGTGTCGCAGCGCTTCAGCGGCCGCAGCACGCTCGAGCGCCACCGCATGATCTACGGCGCGCTCGGCAGCCTCATGCAGCACCCCATCCACGCGCTCGCCATCACGGCGCGCAGCCCCGAAGAGACGAAAGGAAAGCAATGAAAAGCTGGATGTACGCCGCCGTCCTGCTGGCCGCCCCGGCGCTGGCGCAGCTGCCGCTGCCGACCAAGGACGAGCCCGCCAAGAAGGAAGCCGCCAAGAAGGAGGCGGCCAAGTCACAGCCGGCGGCGGCCAAGGGCACGACCATCGCCAAGGTGAACGGCGTCGCGGTGCCCCGCGCCCGCCAGGACCTCCTGATGCAGCAGCAGGGCGCGCGCGGCATGCCCGACAACGAGCAGACGCGCGAGCTGGTGCGCGACGAGCTCATCAACCGCGAGGTGCTCTACCAGGAGGCGCAGAAGGCCGGCGTCGGCAAGAAGCCAGAGGTCCAGGCGCAGGTCGACATGGCGCGCCAGGACGTGGTGGTCAGCGCCTATGTGCGCGACTGGGTGCGCACCCACCCCGTCACCGACGCCGACGTGCAGAAGGAGTATGACCGCGCGAGGTCGCAGACCGGCGACAAGGAATATCGCGCCCGGCACATCCTGGTGGAGACCGAGGAGCAGGCGAAGGGCCTGATCGATGAATTGAAGAAGGGCGGCAAGTTCGAGGACCTGGCGACCAAGAACTCGAAGGACCCCGGCAGCGCGCAGCGCGGGGGCGACCTCGACTGGAACGTGCCCGGTACCTACGACAAGCAGTTCGCCGACGCGCTGGTGAAGCTGGAGA
>DATILQ010000033.1:0-1850 GCA_035476235.1 Burkholderiales bacterium | reverse complement strand
GCGCGACGGCACGGAGATCGGCGCCGCCATTTACGCTCCCGAGGGCGGCGGCCGCTACCCGGCGCTGCTCGCCGCGTCGCCGTACCGCTTCGACAACAACGTGCTGCCCGCCGGGCCGCAGTTCCTGTGGCGCGAGACCGGCCCGATCGATTTCTACGTCAAGCAGGGCTACGCCTACGTGCACATGGATGTGCGCGGCTCGGGGAAATCGGGCGGCGAGTTCGAGTTTCTGGGGCCCAATGAGCAGCGCGATCTCTATGACGTCATCCAATGGATCGCGGCGCAACCGTGGTCCAACGGCAAGGTCGGCGGCTTCGGACAGTCCTACTTCTGCATGTCGCAGTGGTGGATGGGCATCATGGCGCCGCCCGCGCTCGCCTGCCTCGGCGCCTACGACGGCCTGAACGATCCCTATCGCGCTTCCTGCTACCAGGGCGGCATCCCCGGCCAGTTCTTCCCCGGCTACTGGTGGAACCAGAACCGCATCATCAACCGCTTCCCGGCGAGCGGCTCGCGCCCGCGCGAGCAGGCGACCGATCTTGATGCGCTGATCAGCGCCCATCCGACGTACGACGAGTTCTGGCGCGCGCGCTCGGCGTCCGAGCGCCTGCACGAGATCAAGGTGCCGGTCTATTCCGTCGGCATCTGGGGCAAGGTCGATCTGCATACGCGCGGCAACATCGACGGGTTCCGGCGCGCCCGGGGACCGAGAAAGCTGCAGATGCGCGGCCCACCGAACGCGTGGGCGGCCAACGCCGAGTTCAACGGCGTCGAGTTGCACGAGAAGGTGCTGCTGCCCTTCTATGACCGCTTTCTCAAGGGCAAGCAGAGCGACTGGGATAAGCGCCCTGGCGTCGAGTACTTCGTGCGCGGCGCAAATGCTTTGCGCACCGCTGACACCTGGCCGCCGGCCGGCGTGCAGTACAAGCCCTGGCACCTGAGCGCGCAGAAGAGCGGCAGCGTGACATCGCTCAACGATGGCAGCCTCGCGCTCGCGCAACCCGCGGGCGGCGAGAGCACCGCGTACACGTATCCGAATCCCGGCTGGGTGAGCGGCGTGGTGGGCTTCGGGCCTTCGGGGCCGCCGAACTTCGATCCGGCGCGGCGCGTATTGACGTTCACCAGCGCGCCGCTCGAACGAGATCTGGAGATCGCCGGGCCGATCAAGCTGGTGCTCCACGCATCCTCCACGCAACGCGACACCGATTTCGTCATCAAGCTCTCCGAGCAGTACCCGCAATCGGCGGAAGAGCGCGGCAAGGGCATTAACCCCGCCTTTCAGGTGGTGACCAAGGGCTGGCTGCGCGCTTCGCATCGCGCGCTCGATGAGAGTCACAGCACGGAGATGGAGCCCTATCACCCGCACACGCAGCCCGAGCCGCTCAAGCCGGGCGAGGTCTATCGCTTCGATATCAGCCTCGAGCCGAACGCGTACCGGTTCAAGCAGGGAAACCGCATCCGGCTGGAGATCGTGAACGGCGATTCGCCGATCACGGACGTCCTCTGGACGCATTACTACCAGCCGAACAAGATCGGCCAGGACACGCTGCACCATAGCGCCCGCTATCTCTCGGCGCTGGTGTTGCCGGTCATCGAATAGGACGAGGTGAAGAAGGGCAAATGACGCGCATCCGTACCACCCACGTCGGCAGCCTGCCGCGGCCGCACGACCTGCTCGACCAGATGAAGGCGCGGCTCTCCGGCCAAAGCTACGACCGCGAGCGCTATGAAAGCCGCGTGCGCCGCGCGGTCGCCGAATGCGTGCGCCGCCAGGTCGACTGCGGCATCGACATCGTCGCCGACGGCGAGCAGTCGAAGCCCGGCTTCTTCACCTACGTGAAGGAACGCCT
>DATILQ010000032.1:0-1680 GCA_035476235.1 Burkholderiales bacterium | reverse complement strand
ATGCCTTCTCCTTCATGTGCGGCGCGCCGGCTGGAACCGCGCCGCCTCTCGCGGCGGACCTGCCGGACTTCACCTCGTTGGACCAGATCTCGTGGTGCTCCCTGGCCCATACCTCGTCGGTGTAGCCGGTGCGCATGTTCTGGTATGTGCCCTCGACGCCGATGGTTCCCATGTAGATATGGCCGAGCGCGATGGCGATATAGAGCAGCGCCGCCGACGCGTGCCAGATCCACGCCTCCTGCATGGTGGCGCGTGTCTGGTCGAAGTTCGGGAACAGCAGGATCAGGCCGCTCCAGGACACGATCACGCTGAGCAGCACCACGCCGCCCCAGAACCAGGCCTTCTCGCCGGCGTTGAAGCGCCCCGAGGGAATATGCGCGCCGCGCGCGAAGAATGCCCACGCCTTCGTGAACCACTGCAAGTCGTACGCCTTGGGGAAGTTGTCGCGGATGAACAGCACCACCATCGCGATCACCGAGACGATGAAGATCGGCGCGATGAAGTTATGCAGGTTCTTGCCGAGCGCCGTGAGCCAGGCGAACAGCGTGTAGCCGATGACCGGCAGCAGCAGGTACTTGCCGAACAGCATGATCAGGCCCGAGATGCCCAGCACGCAGAAGCTGATCGCGGTCGCCCAGTGCACCACGACCTCGAACGTGCTGAAGCGCTGGATCAGCCGTCCGGTGGGCTTGTCATGCAGCTTGACCGGCCCCTTCCAGAAATAAAATGCCAGGATCGCGATCCCAACCGCCACCACCAGCCAGCCACCCCAGAACGTCACGGGGCCATTGCGGATCCTGCGCCAGGTGTCGCCTGCCGACTGGACCAGCACGCCGGTTTCGCGCCCTTTGACGGTGGTGGTGTTCTCCTCGCCCGAACGCACTTCGCGCCAAACCGGCGCGTTATTGCCGGGTTGCGTGACACTTCGTTCCTGCTGCTGCTTCACGCGGTCTTGCGGTACTTGAGCGCCGGCGGCTGTCGGCAGGAGAAACGCGAGCAACGCGACAGCCAGCCCGGCAAACCCGGATCGAATAGTCATGGTCGCTCTCTCCGTGCGCTACTGGCCGATGCGCTTGTACTCGTTCTGGCCGTCGTTGCGCGCCTTGATCTGCGCTTCCCAGCTGGCGCGGTCGCCCTGGGTCCACTTCGCATTGCCGTAGCCGAGCGGCGCGTTGTCCCAGGGCAGGCCATCGGGCTTGCCCTGGTATTTGCCCTGCTTGTAGACGACGACTTGTTCTCTTTCACCACAGCCGGCAACGCCGAGGGTGAGGCCAATGATCGTCGTCAAAACGAAGAACCGTTTCATGACCTGCCCCGCGCCGGTTGTTGCGCCGGCGGTTGCGCACCGGGCTTGCCTTGCCCGTAAGCCGTGCCCCAGCCCCATACCTCGGAGCCCTTTCCACGGCGCAGCACGCGGTCGCGATAGATATCGGCGATCACGTCGCCGTCGCCGCCGAGCAGCGCCTTGGTCGAGCACATCTCCGCGCACGCCGGCAGCTTGCCCTCGGCCAGGCGGTTGCGGCCGTATTTCTTGAACTCGGCCTCGCTGCGGTCAGGCTCAGGGCCGCCGGCGCAGAAGGTGCACTTGTCCATCTTGCCGCGCAGGCCGAAGGCGCCGGCCTGCGGGAACTGCGGCGCGCCGAACGGGCAGGCGTAGAAGCAGTAGCCGCAGCCGATGCA
>DATILQ010000031.1:0-7495 GCA_035476235.1 Burkholderiales bacterium | reverse complement strand
GGCCTTCTTCACACACGCGGCATGGCTGGATCAGGCTTGCGCCCATTGTCCAAAATTCCCCACTGCTGCCTCCCGTAGGAGTCTGGGCCGTGTCTCAGTCCCAGTGTGGCTGGTCGTCCTCTCAGACCAGCTACCGATCGTCGCCTTGGTGAGCCGTTACCCCACCAACTAGCTAATCGGACATCGGCCGCTCCTCTCGCGCGAGGCCTTGCGGTCCCCCGCTTTCCTCTCTCGAGCTCATGCGGTATTAGCCAGTCTTTCGACTGGTTATCCCCCACGAGAGGACACGTTCCGATGTATTACTCACCCGTTCGCCGCTCGCCGCCAGGGTTGCCCCCGCGCTGCCGCTCGACTTGCATGTGTAAGGCATGCCGCCAGCGTTCAATCTGAGCCAGGATCAAACTCTTCAATTAAATCCTGATCGTGCTGCTCTCACTCAAAGTAAACGAGGTTTACTTCTTGCGAGCACTTGATGCTCTAGCCTTCAGCTCAAGCGCCCACACTTATCGGCTGCGAATTTTTAAAGAGCGTTGGTTGCGGGGAGAGGATTTGAACCTCTGACCTTCGGGTTATGAGCCCGACGAGCTGCCAGACTGCTCCACCCCGCGCCCGAAGAAGACGAAGATTATAGCTGGCCGCGGAAAACCGTGTCAACGATTTACGGCGTATCAAAGGAGTTCGACCCATGATTGAGTTCGGCGCGGCGGCGAAACGGGAGTTTCTGCTCGAGGCCGGTGTGGCCTTCCTCAACCACGGGTCATTCGGGGCGGCGCCGCGCGTCGTCCTGGAAGCAGCCGAGCAGTGGCGCCGGCGCATGGAGGCGAATCCCGACCTGTTCTTGCGGGACATTCTGCCCGGCAGGCTGCGCCAAGCCGCCGCGGAACTGGCCCGATTCATCCAGGCGAGGCCTGACGACGTGGTGTTTGTCGACAATGCCACCGCCGGTGTGAACGCGGTGCTGCGCGCGCTCGAATTCCGTGCGCGCGACGAGATCCTCGCCACGACGCACACCTATGGCGCCGTGCGCCAGGCGATCCGCTATGTCTGCGATCGGACCGGCGCAAAGCTGGTTGACGCGCAGATCTCGCTGCCGTTAGCCGATGAGAGGATTCTCTTTTCGGCGGTCGCGGACCGCCTGAGCGAACGCACCCGGCTTGTGGTGCTCGACCATGTGGCATCGCCGACGGGCTTGATTTTTCCGGTTGCGGAGCTCACGGCCCTTGCGCGCGCGCGGGGAGTAAGGGTGTTGATCGATGGCGCACACGGCCCGGGCCAGCTCGAGCTCGACGTGCCGGCTCTCGGCGCCGACTGGTACGTGGGGAACTGCCACAAGTGGCTGTTTGCCCCGCGCAGCTGCGCGTTCCTCTGGTGCCGCGACGATTCGAAGCGCGATCTGCATCCGCTCGCGATCTCGCACCATTACGGGGAAGGATTCACGGCGGAATTCGACTGGACCGGAACGCGGGATTTCTCGGCCTGGCTCGCGGTGGTCGACGCACTGCATTTTTTCGATCGGCTCGGAGCGGCGCGGGTACGGGCCTACAACCATGACCTGGTCGTGACGGCGGCCTGCAGAATCGCCGAACTCTGGCAAATGCCCCTCGATGCGCCGGCTGCAATGCACGGCTCGATGATCGCGCTGCGGCTGCCGCCGCGCCTGCAGACCTACGGGCCCCCCACCCGGGATACTGCAAGGCGCCTGCAATCGGCCATCCTGGCGCAGCATCGGGTCGTCGTCGCCATCATGGCGCTGGGCGATGCCCTGTGGGCGCGGATTTCGGGGCAGATCTACAACACCCCCGAGGACTATGAAAAGCTGCTCTCGCTCTAGCGCATCACATCTTCTCGGTCTCCCCGCCGCGCGGCTGCCAGACCAGCAGCCGGCGTTCGGCGAGCGACACCGCCCAGTCGAGCAGCAGGGCGAATGCGGTCAGGACCGCAATCCCGGCGAACACCGAGTTGATGTCGAAGGTGCCTTCCGCCTGCAGGATCAGGTAGCCCACGCCGCGCGAAGAGCCGAGATATTCGCCGACCACCGCGCCGACGAAGGCGAGGCCAACGGAGTTGTGCAGGCTGGCGAAGACCCAGCTCATGGCGCTCGGCACATAGACGTGCCGCAGGAGCTGACGCTCGCTCGCGCCGAGAATGCGGGCATTGGCGAGCACCGTGTAGCTGACTTCGCGAACGCCCTGGTAAACGTTGAAAAAGACGATGAAGAACACCAGTGTCACGCCGAGCGCGACCTTGGAGGCGATGTCGAGGCCGAACCAGACCGCGAAGATGGGCGCGAGGATCACGCGCGGCATCGCGTTGAGCGCCTTGATGTACGGATCGAGCAGCGCCGAGGCGAGCGGGCTGAGCGCGAGCCACAATCCCATGCCCAGCCCGAGCACGGTGCCGATGACGAAAGCGAGCACCGTCTCGAGCAGGGTCACCCAGAGATGAGGGTAGATCGTGCCGGAGGAAAACCACTCCCAGGTGCGCGCCAGCACCTTGAGCGGCTCGCCGAAGAAAAATGCCGCCTTATGCGGGTTGTCGAAATAAACCGGCGGCAGCAGGGTCGGGCTGGTCGCGACGTGCCAGATCGCCAGCAACACGATGAACAGCACCACCTGCCAGAAGCGCAGCGCCGTTTTATTGCTGCTGCTGCTGCGCATAGCTCTTGAGAACCTCGCTTTTCATCGTGCGCCAGATCAGGCCATGGAGCTCGATGAAGCGCGGCGTGAGGCGAATCTCCGCCACGTCGCGGGGACGCGGCAGGTCGATCTGGTACTCGCCGATCGGCCGCGATGCGGGACCCGCAGACAGCACGACCACGCGGTCCGAAAGCGAGATCGCCTCCTCCAGGTCGTGGGTGATGAAAACCACCGATTTGCGGTTGGCCGACCACAGCTCGAGCAGCTCGTTCTCCATCAATTGCCGGGTCTGGATGTCGAGCGCGGAAAAGGGTTCGTCCATGAGGATGATCTCGGGATCGAGGATCAGCGTCTGCGCCAGCGCAACGCGCTTGCGCATGCCGCCCGACAGCTGGTGGGGGTAGCGCGCGCCGAATCCGCCGAGGCCCACGCGCTGCAGCCAGCTCTCCGCCTGCCGCAGCGCTTGCGAGGCATCGGTCTTTCTAAACTCAAGTCCGGCGGTAACGTTCTGCAGCGCAGTGCGCCACGGCAGCAGGGCTTCGGTCTGAAACAGATACCCCGCCTTGCGGTTGAGTCCCGCGAGGGACTCGCCGAACACCCGGATGCGACCGGCGGAAGGCTGCAGCAGTCCGACCGCGACGTTGAGCAGCGTCGATTTGCCGCAACCGGTCGGTCCGACCACCGACACGAATTCGCCGGGGGCTACCTGAAGCGTGGTCTCCTTGATGGCGGTGTAGCGGCCGCCGTCCCGGGAGACGAAGGTGACGGTAATGTCCTCGAGCGCGAGCGCCGGAACCACGGCCGACTCCGGCTATTTCTTTCTGCCGTACTTCGCGTGCGCCTTCCTGACGAACTCGTTGGTGTACGTCTCGGCAAGATTGATGCTCTCGGGCCTCACCGCCGGGTTGAACGAAGCCAGCGCCTTGAGGGTCGTCCTGGCTCCCGCCTCGCTGAAATAGCCGTCTTTCGAATACGCCGGCCGCACGTTGTTGAACGCGAAGAGGTACATCGCCTTGTTGCCGAGAAGGTACTCCTCCGGCACGGCAGCGAGAATCTGCTGCGGCGACGCGTCCTGCATCCACAGGAGCGCCCGCACGGTGGCGTTGGTGAGCGCCTGCACGGTGTTGGGATTCTTCCGGACGAACTCGACCGGCGCGTAGAGGCTTGCCGCCGGCATCGGCCCGCCGAACAGCTTCTCGGTGCCCTGCGGCGTGCGCGTCTCCGCGATCAGCTTGATCTTGCCTTCCTTCTCGAGGATGGTCATTACCGGGTCGGTCTGCGACAGCACGTCGACGCGTCCCTGTTCCAGGGCCGCGATCACGGTCGCGCCCTGGCCGACGCCGATGATCGCGACGTCGGTCGGCTTGAGCCCGCCCTGCGCGAGCAGATAGTTGATCACCATGTTCGTGCTGGAGCCCGGCGCGCTCACGCCGACCTTGAGCCCCTTGAGGTCCTTCGGCGAGCGGTAGCCCGCCGCCAGCGGACCGGCGATCCCGACGCTGATCTGCGGCGCCGCGCCCGCCAGCACGAACGCCTGGAAGTTCTGCTTCCTCGCCTGCATGTTGATGGTGTGCTCGTACGCGCCCGAGACGACGTCGGCGCTGCCGCCGACCACGGCTTCAAGCGAGCGCGTGCCGCCTGGAAAATCGCTGATGCGGACGTTGAGACCCTCGTCCTTGAACAGGCCCAGCCGCTCGGTGAGAGTGAGCGGCAGGTAATAGAGCGCGGTTTTGCCGCCGACCGCGATGTGCACCTCGCGCTTCTCGATCTGAGCATGAACCTGCGCGGCTGCGGCCACCAACACCCATGCGAGCAGTTTTCTTTTCATGAAAAGCCTCCTCCTTAGATATCGCGGCGGTCCAGGAGCGCCTGCGAGATCGTGCCGGCATCGACGTACTCGAGCTCGCCGCCGAGCGGCACGCCGCGCGCGATGCGGCTCACTTTGACGTTGCGCGCGCGCAGCATCTCCGCGATGTAATGCGCCGTCGCCTCGCCCTCGTTGGTGAAATTCGTGGCGAGGATCACTTCCTGCACCTCGCCGTCGGTCGCTCGCGCAAGCAGCCGGTCGAGGCCGATGTCGCGCGCGCCGACGCCGTCGAGCGGCGAGAGGCGCCCCATCAGCACGAAGTACATTCCGGAGTAGCTCAGCGTCTGCTCGACCATCGCCAGGTCGGCGGGCGTCTCCACCACGCAGAGCAGCGAGGCGTCGCGCCGCGGCGAGCGGCATAACGCGCACACCTCCTCTTCGGCGAAATTGTGGCACCTGGCGCAGCGGCGCACCGTGGAGAGCGCGCCGGCCAGCGCCTGCGCCAGCTGCTCGGCGCCGGGGCGATCGTGCTGCAGCAGATGGTACGCCATGCGCTGCGCCGAGCGCGGCCCGACGCCGGGCAGCACGCGCAGCGCCTCGACGAGGCGCTCCAGCCCCTTGGAGGCGGGAAGCGAATCCTTGGCCACTCAGAACGGCAGCTTGAATCCCGCGGGCAAGCCGAGGCCCGCGGTCATGCCGCTCATCTTCTCGGCGATGGTCGCTTCCACGCGATGCGAGGCGTCGTTGAACGCGGCGGCGACGAGGTCCTCCAGCATCTCGCGATCGTCGCCGACCAGCGAAGGATCGATGGTGACCCGCTTTACCTCGTACTTGCAGGTCATCTGCACCTTCACCATCCCAGCGCCCGACTGGCCCTCGACCTCGAGCGCCGCGAGCTGCTCCTGCATGCGGCGCATGTTCTCCTGCATCTGCTGCGCCTGCTTCATCAGCTGGCCGATGTTGCCTTTCATTTCGGGGCACCCCGCTCCTTGCTGCCGATGGTGGAATCGACGACCTTGCCGTCGAACAGGTCGACGAGGTCCTGCACGAACCCGTCCGAGCGCACCGCGCGCGCCGCCTCGGCACGCCGCGCTTCGCGCTCGCCGTTCTCGATGGCTGCCGCGCTGGCGCCCGACGCCTCGCCCACCGCGACTTTCACCGAGGCGCCACTGCCGAGATGCTGCTCGAGAGCGGCCTTCAGCTTGTCCTGGTAGTTGCGATCGGCCAGATAGGCTTTCTCCTTCGGCACTACGAGCTCGAACAGGCTGCCCTCGCGGCGCCGAAGCTCGGCGTTGCGCGCCAGCTCGCGCGCCGCGCCGGTGACCGGAAGCTGCTGCACCAGCTCGGGCCAGCTCTTGTCGGCGGAAGGCGTACTCGCCTTCGTTTTTTCGAGAATGATCCGGTCACGGCTTGCGCCCTCGGGCCGGAACGCGAGCATGCGCAGCAGCGTCATGACGAAGCCCGCGTGCTCGTCGGGCGCGAGCGGCAGGTCTTCCCTGCCCTGCAGGGCGATCTCGTAGTAGAGCTGCACCGACTCGGCGTCGATGCGGGCCGCAAGATCGACGATCGCCGCGCGCTCGGGCAGGTCCTCGCCGAGCGCGTCGGGCACCGTCTGCGCCATCGCGACGCGCAGCAGCAGGCGAGCGAGGTCGGCGAGCGCGGCATCGAACGACAGGCTGCGCGCCTGCATCTCGTCTGCCACGGCGATCGCGGCCCGCGCGTTGTCCGCCGCAACCGCAGCCAGCAGCCGCAGCAGATGAGTCTGGTCGATCGCGCCGAGCATCTCGCTCACGCCCGCCGCCGCCACCCGGCCGCCGCCGTGAGCGATCGCCTGGTCGAGCAGCGAGAGCGCGTCGCGCATGCTGCCGGCTGCAGCGCGGGAAATCAGCGCGAGCGCCTCGCGATCAAATTCGACCTTCTCGTTTTCCAGGACCCTGCTCAGATGCGCGGCGATGGCGGCGGGCGGCATCTGCTTCAGGTTGAACTGCAGGCAGCGGCTGAGCACCGTCACCGGGATCTTCTGCGGATCGGTCGTGGCAAGGATGAATTTCAGGTGCTCGGGCGGCTCTTCCAGGGTCTTGAGCATGGCGTTGAACGCCGACGTCGACAGCATGTGCACTTCGTCGATCACGTACACCTTGTAGCGCCCGCGGCTCGGAACGTATTGCGCGGTCTCGAGCAGCTGGCGCATTTCGTCGACCCGCGTATTGGTGGCCGCGTCCACCTCGAGCAGATCGACGAAGCGCCCGGCGTCGATTTCCAGGCACGCCGTGCACTTGCCGCAGGGCTGCGGCGTGACGCCGGTTTCGCAATTGAGGCATTTCGCCAGGATGCGGGCGAGAGTCGTCTTGCCGACCCCCCGCGTGCCGGCAAACAGGTACGCGTGATGCAGCCGTTTTTGCTCGAGCGCGTGCCGCAATGCCCGGACGACGTGCTCCTGCCCCACCAGGCTGCCGAAATCCCGCGGCCGCCATTTGCGGGCAAGTACTTGATAGCTCATCGGTAAATAAAATTAGTGGCGAGCCTAAACCCCGGCACTCGCAGAGGCCGGCTGTGGCTGCTTCCTTCCGGACCTGACCAGGTTCACCAGACTGCAATGCGGGGAGGCCCGCCGCCTGCATTGTAAGTCATTCAGCCTGCGAAACAGCGCTGCGCGTAAGCCCCTTGTCAGGGTGCAGTCAGGCCCCTGATTGACCCGCGCGCTATGCTGTTCAGCGACGGATCCTCCTCCATCGCGTCGATTCACGCGCGATGGTTTAAGCGCCCAGCAAGCGAAAGCGAGCCGGGCGTTTTCTTTTGTAGCATTGCCGGGCGCCGTAATTCATTTTGCCGGCCCTGCTACGACCGTGAGCTGATAACCCTCAGGCCCGGAGACTGCAACATTGCGGCCCTCGTCGTCCGCCACGTTAAGCGGGACAATGCGAATTTCGGTCGTCGTCGGGGCACTCGCCACGACACGAAATCGCACCGGCGTCGGCGCCGAATGTCCGACATAGCTTGCGGAAATATCGACCCGCGCCCGGCCCGAGTCCGTGGACTGCGCGGCATCGGC
>DATILQ010000030.1:0-2875 GCA_035476235.1 Burkholderiales bacterium | reverse complement strand
CATGCTTTCACCAAGGCGCTGGTCAAGTTCGAAGAGCTGGTGCAGAAGTACTCCGGCAAGAAGATCAACTTCGTGCTGCACAAGAACTCCGAGCTCGGCCTGGAGAAGGACTACTTCGCCTACATGAACCAGGGCAAGGCGGTGGACTACGCGATCGTGTCGCCCGCGCACATGTCGACCTTCTCGCGCGCCGCGCCGTTCATCGATGCGCCATTCATCTTCCGCGACCTGCCCCACTGGAACAAAGTGCTCGACGCGGATCTGCTGAAGCCGATCGCCGACGAGATCGCGCAGAAGGCGGACGTGATGCTCATCGGCTACGCGGGCGGCGGCACGCGCAACATCTTCGCCACCAAGCCGATCCACAACATGGCGGAGCTGAAGGGGCTCAAGATCCGCGTGCAGGGCGCGCCGATCTGGAGCCGCACCTTCGCGGCCGCGGGAATGGCGCCGACGGTAATTGCGTATAACGAGATTTACAACGCCATCCAGAACGGCGTCATCCAGGCGGGCGAAAACGAGGCCGCGGGCGTCGAGCAGATGAAGTTCTACGAGGTCGGTCCGAACCTCGCCATGACACAGCACGCGATCACCATCCGGCCGCTGTGCTTCTCGGGCAAGACCTTCCGCACGCTCGACAAGGGGCTGCAGGACGCGGTGCTGCGCGCCGGCAGGGAGGCGGGGGCGTACGGCCGGCAGATCGAGTCGAGCGAGGACGAGCAGAAGCTGGTTGCGCTCGAGAAGTCGGGCAGATTGAAGCGGGTGGCCTTCGCTGAGCGCGCGCAGCTGAAAAAGGCCGTCGACCCGGTGATCGAGGCCTACGCCAAGGAGATCGGCGCCGACCAGATCTTCGCCAAGATCAACGCCATCAAGTGACGTCTTGAATTCGGGGACGTAGCCCGATCTCATTTCTGCAAATGAGCGGGCTCCGTCCCCGAACTTTTGCCATGAAAAGAATAATCGACGCTTATCACCGGCTGCTCACCTGGCTGATGGTGGCGACCGTCGCCATCCTCATCATCCCGGTCACGCTGCAGATCATCTCGCGCTACACGGCGCTGATCCCCTCGTGGATCTGGACCGAGGAGGCGAGCCGGTTTCTCTTCATCTGGATGGTGATGCTCGGCGCGATGATCGGCATCCGCGAGCACAGCCATTTCGAGGTCGACGTGTGGCCGGAGCTCGGGCCGAAGGGGACCGCGGCTCTGCGCCTGGTCTCGGACTTCTTCGTGCTGGTCTTCGCGCTGGTGTTCCTCTGGTGGGGCATCCAGTTCGTGCGCTTCGGCTGGGACCAGCTCTCCGAGCTCGCCGAGCTGCCGATGCCGTGGATCTTCATCGCCTGGCCGCTCGCGGGCTTCACCTGGGTCCTGTTCCTCGGCGAATCGTTCGTGCGGGGCTGGCGCGTGCTGCGCGCATGAGCGCGGTCGCCTTCGGTCCGGGCCAGGCGGCGATCCTGCTGTTCGGCGTGTTCTTCGCGCTGTTCATCCTGCGCGTGCCGGTCGCCTTCGCGCTGGGGCTCGCCTGCCTGCCGGTCGCGCTGCTGGAGGATCGCCTGTCGCCGATGATGCTCTTCAACGAGACCTTCAAGGCGTACAACTCCTTCATCCTGCTCGCGGTGCCGTTCTTCCTGCTGACCGCGAACCTGATGAACGTCGGCGGCATCACCGATCGCCTGGTGCGCCTGTCGCGCACCATGGTCGGCCACTTCCCCGGGGCGCTCGCGCAGATCAACGTGCTGCTGTCGGTGTTCTTCGCCGGCATCTCGGGCTCCTCGACCGCGGACGCGGCGAGCCAGTCGAAGATCTTCATCGAGGCGCAGGTGAAAGAGGGCTATGGGCTCTCCTTCTCCATCGCCATTACCGCCGTGTCCGCGGTGCTCGCGGTGATCATCCCGCCGTCGATCCTGATGATCGTCTGGGGCGGCGTGATCTCGACTTCGATCGGCGCGATGTACCTCGCGGGCATCCTGCCGGGCCTGCTGATTGCCGCGGCGCAGATGGTCACCGTCCACGTGTACTCGAAGATCTACAACTACCCGGTCTATCCGCGCGCCACGCTGAAGGAGTTCTTCGTGTCGGGCTGGCAGTCGATGCCGGCGCTCTTTACCCCGTTCATCATCGTCGGCGGCATCCTGCTCGGCTGGTTCACCGCCACCGAGTCGGCCGCCGTCGCGGTGCTCTATGCAGCGGTGCTCTCCGCCTTCTTCTACCGCGAGCTGAGCTGGAAGCAGTTCTACCATTCGCTGCTCGAGACGGGCCGGCTGTCGGCCGTCGCGCTC
This sequence comes from Burkholderiales bacterium, assembly GCA_035476235.1. GTDB lineage: Bacteria > Pseudomonadota > Gammaproteobacteria > Burkholderiales > SG8-39 > SCGC-AG-212-J23. The sequence goes on along the minus strand of DATILQ010000030.1, from coordinate 597 downwards.
TTCTGCGTGGGCACGGCGAGCGCTTTTGGCTGGCTGCTCGCCTATTACCAGATCCCGAAGGCGCTGCTCGCGAACGTGACGACCTGGGGCATGGGCATCACCGGCGTCGGCTTCTTCATCGCCTTCGTGTTTCTGGTGGTCGGCTGCTTCCTCGACGCCATCCCCGCGATCATCATCGTCGGCACCATCCTGCAGCCGCTCGCGCAGTCGGTGAACATGCACCCGATCCACTTCGCCATCATCGGCATCGTCTCGCTCGCCTTCGGCCTGGTGACGCCGCCCTACGGGCTGTGCCTGATGATTTCCTGCGCGGTGGCCAAGGTGCCGCTGAAATTCGCGCTCAAGGACACGCTCATCATGCTCGTGCCGATGCTGCTCTTGCTCGCCGCGATCATCATCTGGCCCGAGATCCCGCTCATCCTACCCAAGCTCGTCGCGCCCGAGCTCCTGAAGTGATGCGCCAGTGAGTCCCGACCCGGCGAAGCTGTCGCTGAACACGGCGACGGTGCGAAAACAGTGGAGTCTCGCGCAGGCGATCGAAGGCTGCGCGCGCCACGGCATCCGCGGCATTTCGCCCTGGCGCGACCAGGTGGCGGA
>DATILQ010000029.1:0-2213 GCA_035476235.1 Burkholderiales bacterium | reverse complement strand
CCCGGCTGCGTGCGTAAAAGGGGGTCGCGTTTCAACGACAGCGCCGGTCCAATTGCGGAGCGGGCGGGGAAATTGCGTGTTTCTAGGTTCATCGCCCCCGTGCAATTCCCATGGCCGAGACCACCAAGCAGCGCCTGCTACGCGAAGCCGCCCAACTCATGGGCCAGCGCGAGCTGGCGCAGCGGCTCAAGGTCTCCGAGACGCAACTCGAGGAATGGATCCAGGGCGCGACGAAGATGCCTGACCGCAAGCTGCTTGCGCTGGCCGACGTGCTGGACAGCTGGGCAGCGCCCCGCGAGCCGAACCGCTAGCCGCGCCTCAGTATCCGGTCGAGGTGGTCGAGGTCATTGACCACCAGCCACTCCGAGGCACCCGCCTTCTGCACCCGCACGCGCCACTCCTCGAGGCGCCCGAGATAGCGGCGGGGGTCGACGTTGTCGGTGCTGAGCTTCACCACGTTGACGGCGATGATGCGGATGTTCTTCAGGCTGATCGGGAAGTTGCGCACCGTGACCTTGTCGAGCTCCTCCTGCATGTCGGAGAAGATGATGATGCTCTTGGTGCCCGCGGCGCCCTCGTTCAGGAATTCCGCGCCCTGGATCAGGCCGCCGGTGATGTCCGTGTAGGCGCTGCCCGGGACGCTCTTGAAGGCGGCATCGATCTTGTCGCGGAACGCGCGCTTTTGCGCATTTGCCTGCGACGGGCGTGAATCGAAGGTCGCCTTGGCAATGATGTCTTTCTCGGTGAAGCTGCGGCTTTTGACGCGCGCCACGGCGAGCGAGTCGCCGGGCTCGAGCGTGCCCAGCAGATAGTTGACGATCAGCAGCGCCTTGTTCGCCTCGCGCGCATAGGTGCCCGAGGTGTCGACCAGCATGTAAACGGCGTTGCGGTGGCTGCGCGGATCGCTGCAGCCGCTCGCCGCGACGGCGAGCGTCGAGAGCAGGAATTTGCGACGGTCCATGGCGTCCCCCTTAGGCGTGCGTGCGCTCGGCGTCGTCGATGTCGATCTCGGCGCCGCGGCGGCGACCGCCGGAGCGGCGCGAGCCTTTGACCATGCGCTCCGCGAGGAGCGGCACGACGATCGCCACGTCATAGAGGCGGATCAGCACGCGGCTCGCCTGGCGCACGGCCTGGCCCGTGACGCGCAGCACGAGAGCGAGCGAGCGCACGAGCGCGGTGAGCAGCACCCCGCCGACGGTGCGCGCCGAATGGATCAGCGACTCGAGCGGGATGGCGATGAACGCGAGCGCGAAGGGCAGGATGAAGCCGAGCAGCATCTGGCCGGCGGTCGGGATGCGGCCGACCCAGCCATCGGTCGCGACCGGCTGCACCGAGGAGAGCGACTGCAGCAGGGCCTGCTTGTCGGCGATCAGCATGTCGCGCATCAGCGCAAGCGCCGCCTCGACGCCGGCCAGCGTGACGAGCAGCGTGAACGCGATCCACAGCATCCGGCGCCGCAGCACTTCGTTCAGGCTGGCGATGCGCGGGAAGAGGTGCGTCACGCGCATCGCTTCCAGCAGGAAGAGGCCCATCGACGCTTCGACGAAGATGATGACCAGCGCCGCGACCTCGGAGGTGCGCAGCGAGCTCGTGATGTAGTCGCCCGCGCCGACCATCTCCGACATCGGCAGCGCGATCAGCTTGAAGTTGATGAACGCGCCGCCGGCGGCGATCGTCATGACGACGAGCGCAATGGCGAACTGCGTAAATGCCGAGACCGTGAGCGCATGCTGCGCCTTGTCGGTGCCGGCGTTGATCTGCTCGTACTTCGCCATGTGTGCGTCTACACCCTTGACGCTCGACTGCAGCCCGGCGAGGTTCTTCTCGACCTGAGCGAGGTTCTTGTCCACCGAGCGCCAGAACGGCATGAAGCCTTCCAGGATCTTGTGGCGCGTCTCGTAGGCCTTGCGGTATTCGCCGATCGCCTTGTCGTGGATGGTAGTGACCGAGCGCTTGATCTCCTCCAGCACGCGCAGCACGAGCTCGTTGCCGGTCGACTTGACGTTGGCAATGGCGGCCACCGCCTCGGTCCAGTCGGGCGGCGAAGGCGGCACCTCGCCGCATTTCTTGTAGTCCTCTTCGATCTTCGTGATCTCATCCAGCAGCTTGCGCTGCAGGGTCGGATAGCCCTGGAGGTCTCGTGTGACGATCGCGCCAAGGCGCTCGAACTCACGCTCGATGCGCTGCCCGACCTCGCTGCGCCCATGCGCGAG
>DATILQ010000028.1:0-5670 GCA_035476235.1 Burkholderiales bacterium | reverse complement strand
CAACTGAAACGCCTGCGCGATTTTCAGAGAAGGAATTCAACTTCTTCTTCGGAGATGCTGGAGCGTCTGCGTCAAGCAGTGATTCGCAATGAGAACGTCTTCGCCGTGCTGATGGACGCGGTGCGCGTCTGCTCGCTCGGGCAGATCACGCACGCTCTCTTCGAAGTCGGCGGCCAGTACCGCCGCAACATGTAACTCAGGACTTCCTGTCGGCGAGCACCGCTTTCCAGCGCGCCAGCTCCGACTGCACGAAGCTGCCAAACTCCTCTGGCGTGGAGTGCTTGGCGACCAGGCCCATGTCGTCGAAACGCTTGCGGATGTCGGCGCTCGCGAGCGCGGCGCCGAGCTCGGCGTTCAGCCTGAGGACGATCTCGCGCGGCGTGCGGGCCGGCGCGAACACGCCGCCCCAGCTCGCGAAGTCGTATCCGGGTATGCCGGCCTCGATCGCGGTGGGCACATTCGGAAAGGACGCGTTGCGCTCGGGCGTCGTCACGGCCAGGGCGCGCAGCGTTCCGGCCTTGATGTGCCCTCCGGAGGCGGCCAGGGGATCGATCATGAAGCTGATGCGATTGGAGATCAGGTCGGGATGCGCCGCGGAGCTGCCCTTGTAGTGCACTTCGGTCATCTTCGGCAGGCCGGTCATTTGCGCCAGCAGGAAGGTCGCGAGCTGCTGCGGGCTTCCCGGACCTGCGGTTCCAAACGTGGTTTGCGTTCCATGGCGGATCGAGGCGATCAGCTCCTGGAGCGACAGGACCGGAGACTGGGCGCTCACGATGAACACATACGGCGTGAGATGCGTGAGCGACACCGCGGCAAAGTCCTTCACCACGTCGAACGGGATGTCCTGCATGAAATACGGATTGATCGCCAGGTTCGCCGCCGCCTGCAGCAGCGTGTAGCCGTCCGGATCCGATTTCGCGACGAATGCCGAGCCGATCACCATCGACGCCCCGGGCCGGTTCTCGATGATCACCGGCTTGCCGAGCGAAGCGGAAAGCCGCTCGCCGAGGATGCGCGCCACGAGGTCGCTCGGCCCGCCGGTGGTCACCGGCACCACCATCCTGATCGGCTTGGCGGGCCAGCCGGCTTGCGCCCAAGCGCCCGCTGAAACGCCAAGCGCGATGAATAGCGCGACGAATCTCATCTACGTTTCCCCCTTTAGTTGACCGTCGCGCCGGTATCGCGCACCACCTTGCCCCACTTCTCGTATTCGCCGCGCATGAAGCCGGCAAGCTCCTGCGGGCTCATCGGGCTTGCCTCCACGCCTGCCGCGCGAAAGCTCTGCTGCAGCTCCGCGTCCTGCAGCGCCTTGGCTGTCTCGGCGTAAACGCGCTGCACGATCTCCCCCGGGGTGCCGGCCGGCGCAGCGAGGTTCAGCCAGAGGGTCGCCTGGTAGCCCGGCACGCCTGCTTCGGCCGCCGTCGGCACGTCCGGCAGATCGGGCGAACGCTGGGGTGTCGACACGGCGAGGGCGCGCAGACGCCCCGCCTTGACGTGGGGCAGCACGTTGGGGATCCCGGCGAAGGAGACTTTTACCTGTCCTCCGAGCAAGTCCTGCATCGCCGGCCCGCTACCCTTGTACGGGACGTGGTTCAACTCGATGCCGGCCATCGAGGCGAACAACGCGCTCACGAGGTGCTGCGCGCTGCCGTTGCCCGAGCTCGCATAGTCGATCTTCCCCGGCTGCGCTTTCGCCGCGGCGATCAGCTCGCGTATCGAATGGACCGGGAGCTGCGGATTGACCACCAGGACGTAAGGTCCCGAGGCGACCAGGGCCACCGGCTCGAAATCCTTGAGCGGATCGTACGGCAGCTTCTTGTAGACCCAGGCGCTGATGACGTGGGGCGTCCCGGTGAAGAGCAGGGTGTAGCCATCCGGCGCGCTTTTCGCCACGAAGTCGGCGCCGATGGTGCCTCCTGCGCCCGGCCGGTTTTCCACGAAGACGTTGTACCCCAGGAGGCTCGAGAGCCGTGCCGCGAGGATGCGGCCGGGAACGTCGGCGAAGCCGCCCGGGGACAGCGGGACGACCATGCGGATCGGCCGGGATGGCCAGCTCTGCGCCCATCCATTCAAAGCAATTGATAGAAAAAAAATGGAAAGTGCTAAGCGCATCATCCGCGGTAGACCGCTTCCGGCTGGGTGAAAAAGCTGTACAGCAGATGGTAGACGGTCAGGTAGTTCTTCTGCTGGAAGCTGGCGTGCGAGATGCCTTCCATCATCGAGAACTGCTTGTCCGGGTGCGGCAGGCGGCGGTAGAACTCGAGCAGGTCGTCGATGCCGGCGATGCCGTCGAACTCGCCGCGCAGGACGAGCGTCGGCACGCTGATCCTGGCCGGGTCGACGAGCGGCAGCTTCGAGCACATGTCGACGTACGTACCGGTGGGCACCGAGTCGTCGAGCGCCAGGATCGCGGTGGCGAACGCCTCGACGGTGGCCTCGTCCGCGGTGCCGGGGTGATCGCGCTGGAAGATGCTGCGCACGAAAGCGCGATCGATCGGGCGGCGGTTTTTCGACTGGAACTCGGGCAGCCGCTTCCTGCGCTCGGCGAGCGTCGGGCTGCCTTCGCCGGTCCAGACGAAGGCATCGAGCGCGAGCCGCGCCACGCGCTCGGGATGGCGCTGGGCGAAGAGGGCCGCTTTCAAGGCACCCGACGAGATGCCGTAAAGAAGCACTTTCTTGTCGATGTACCGGGCAGCCACGGCCACATCATCGGCGCCGTTCGAGATGTCGCAATTGATCGGCCGCGACTTGTCCGAGCGGCCGTAGCCCTCGTTATCGAGGCACCAGGTATCGAAGCCGCGCGCGGCGAACCATTCCATCGCCGAGGAATCCGGCCGCCCGGGCACCTGCAGGTCGAAAGTGGGCTGCGACGCCATCGACGAGCCGTGCACGAACAGGATCGTCCCCTTGGGAGCAGCGGCCTGGGACTTCTGCCACAGGAAAAGCTTGACGTCGCCCTTCTTGGCCCAGTGTTCCTTGCCCTTCATCGCCTTCGCACTCCTTTCAGATGCTATATACCGCAAATTCTGTGCAAGAATCCGCCGGCTCACGGAGGAGGGCTCCATGACCACGGACGCCGGGACGCTGGACACGTTCCCGAAGCTGCTGATGCACCACGCACGCGTGCGCGGCGCGCGGCCGGCTATCCGCGAGAAAGACCTCGGCATCTGGCAGACCTGGACCTGGCAGCAGTACGCCGACGAAGTACGCGCGCTCGCCTGTGGCCTTGCGGAGCAGGGCTTCAGGCGCGGCGAGCACCTTGCGCTGGTCGGCGACAACCGTCCGCGCCTTTACGCCGCGATCTGCGCCGCACAGTGCCTCGGCGGCGTGCCGGTTCCCCTGTACCAGGACGCCGTCGCCACGGAGATGGCGTTCCCGATCCAGAACGCCGAAATCGCCTTCGCCTTTGCCGAGGACCAGGAGCAGGTCGACAAGCTGCTCGAGATCCTGCCGCAGTGCCCGTCGCTCGAGCGCATCTACTACGACGACCCGCGCGGCATGCGGCAGTACACGTCCGCGCAGCTGATGAGCTACGACAAGCTGCTCGAGATCGGACGAGCATTGCTTTCCCGGGACCCTGCCTTTATCGATTCCCAGATTGCAAAAGGAAAGGCGACCGATACGGCGGCGATGTTCTTCACGTCCGGCACCACCGGCGTGCCGAAAGGCGTGGTCCTCACGCACGAGAACCTCATCGACCGCTCGCGCGCGGTCGCCGAGATGGAAGCGCTGGGCGACCACGACGTCGTGCTCGCGTTCATGCCGCCCGCCTGGATCGGCCAGAACATCTTTTCCTATGCCCAGCCGCTCGTTGCCGGCTACTGCATCTGCTGCCCCGAGGCGGCGGAGACGGTGGTGAGCGACATGCGCGAGGTCGCGCCGACCTATTACTTCGCGCCGCCGCGCGTGTTCGAGGCGCTCCTGACCCAGGTCTCGGTGCGCATGGAGGACGCGAGCGCGCTCAAGCGCTGGCTATACCGCTCTTTTATGGCCGTTGCCAAGCGCGTGGGAACCCGGATCCTCGAGCGCCAGCCGGTCGGCCCGCTCGACCGGATTCTGTACCACCTGGGGGACTTTGTGATCTACGGGCCGCTGCGCAACGTGCTGGGAATGAGCAAAGTGCGTATCGCCTACACCGGCGGCGAGGCGATCGGGCCGGATCTGTTCTCCTTCTACCGCTCGCTCGGCATCAACCTGAAGCAGCTTTACGGCTCGACCGAGACCAGCGTCTTCGTGTGCGTGCAGCCCGACGGCCAGGTGAAGTCCGATACCGTCGGCCCGGCGGTGAAGGGCGTCGAGCTCAAATTCACGCCGCAGCGCGAGCTGCTGATCCGCTCGCCCGGCCTGTTCAAGGAGTACTACAAGAACCCGCAGGCGACGCGGGAGGCGAAGGACGCCGAGGGCTGGTTCCATACCGGGGACGCCGGCTACGTCGACCAGGACGGGCACGTGCGCATCATCGACCGCGCCAAGGACGTCGGCAAGCTCGCCGACGGCACCCTGTTTGCTCCCAAGTACCTCGAGAACAAGCTGAAGTTCTTCCCCTACATCAAGGAGGCGGTCGCCTTCGGCGACAAGCGCAGCCGCGTCTGCGCCTTCATCAATATCGACATGGAGGCCGTCGCCGACTGGGCGGAAAGGCGCAACATCGCCTTCTCGGGCTACACCGACCTCGCGCAGCAGGACACGGTGTACGAGCTGGTGGCGCAGTGCCTCGGGCAGGTGAACGCCGATCTCGCGCGCGAGCCCGAGCTCACCAACTCGCAGATTCACCGCTTCCTGATCCTGCACAAGGAGCTCGAAGCCGACGACGGCGAGCTGACGCGCACGCGCAAGGTCCGCCGCGGCTTCATCGCGGAGAAATACGGCTCTCTGGTGGAAGCCATGTACCAGGGAAGAGATTCGGTTCACGTCGAAGCGCAGGTGAAATACGAGGACGGCCGCAGCGGCACCTTCTCCGCCGAGCTCAAGATCCGGGACGCGAAGACCTTCGCGCCGGCAGCGGCGCGCCGCGCAGCATGAGCGGCGCGCGCCGCATCGGCGACGTGATCCTCGCGGTGGACAGCGTGTCGCTGGCGTTCGGCGGCGTGCGCGCCCTGCAGGGCGTGTCGTTCGACGTGAGGGAGCACGAAGTGCGCGCCATCATCGGCCCGAACGGCGCCGGCAAAAGCTCGATGCTCAACGTGCTCAACGGCGTGTATCACCCTCAGCAGGGGAAGATCATTTTCAGGAATCTCGAGTTCCGGGACATGAATTCACGTCAGGCGGCGAAGCTCGGGATCGCGCGGACTTTCCAGAACATCGCGCTCTTCAAGGGCATGACGGTGCTCGACAACATCATGACCGGGCGCAACCTGAAGATGCGCTGCAACTTCCTGCAGCAGGCGCTATGGGTGGGGCCGGCGCGGCGCGAGGAGCTCGCTCACCGCAAGGCGGTCGAGGAGATCATCGACTTCCTCGAGATCCAGCACGTCCGCAAGACGCCGGTGGGGCGGCTGCCCTACGGCCTGCAGAAGCGCGTCGAGCTGGGCCGCGCGCTTGCCGCCGAGCCGACGGTCCTGCTGCTCGATGAGCCCATGGCCGGCATGAACCTCGAGGAAAAGCAGGACATGTGCCGCTTCGTGCTCGACGTCAACGACCACTACGGCACCACCATCGTGCTGATCGAGC
>DATILQ010000027.1:0-28374 GCA_035476235.1 Burkholderiales bacterium | reverse complement strand
GATCGCTGCCATCGGCTCGTTTTTCGCGGGCTGCGTGGCGACCCTCATCATCGCGGTCGCGGCGCCGCCGCTGGCGGAGGTGGCGCTGAAGTTCGGCCCTTCCGAGTACTTCTCGCTCATGGTGTTCGGCCTCATCGCGGCGACGGTGCTCGCGCATGGCTCGCTCATCAAGGCGATCGCGATGGTGGTTTTCGGCCTGCTGCTCGGCATCGTCGGCACCGACGTCAACTCGGGCGTGCTGCGCTTTACCTTCAACATCCCGGAGCTTTCCGACGGCATCGGCTTCGTCATCGTCGCAATGGGCATGTTCGGCACCGCGGAGATCGTCGCCAACCTCGAGTTGAAGGACCAGCGCGAGATCTTCACCAAGGACGTGAAGAACCTGTGGCCGACCAAGGAAGACTTCAAGCGTTCCTGGGCGGCCGTGCTGCGCGGCACTGCGCTCGGCTCGTTCCTCGGCATTCTTCCCGGAGGCGGCGCGCTGCTCGCCTCGTTCGGCGCCTATACCCTGGAAAAAAAGATGTCGAGACATCCCGAGCAGTTCGGCAAGGGCGCGATCGAAGGCGTGGCGGGGCCTGAGTCGGCCAACAACGCCGGCGCACAGACCTCGTTCATCCCGATGCTGACGCTGGGCATCCCGAGCAACGCGGTGATGGCGCTGATGATCGGCGCTCTCATGATCCAGGGCATCGCGCCCGGGCCGCAGGTGATGAACGAGAAGCCGCAGCTGTTCTGGGGGCTGATCGCCTCGATGTGGGTCGGCAACCTGATGCTGGTGGTGCTCAACCTGCCGCTGATCGGCATGTGGGTCAAGCTGCTGACCGTGCCGTACCGCTACCTGTACCCCTCCATCCTGGTGTTCATGGCGATCGGCGTGTTCAGCCTGTCGAACAACGCCTTCGACGTGCTGATCATGGCGGTGTTCGGCGTTCTCGGCTACATCTGCGTCAAGCTCGAGTGCGAGCCGGCGCCGATGATCCTCGGCTTCATCCTCGGGCCGTTGATGGAGGAGAACCTGAGGCGCGCGATGCTGCTCTCGCGCGGCGATCCGACAGTGTTCCTCACCAAGCCGATCAGCGCCGCCTTCATCATCGCGGCGACGATCCTGCTGATCGTGGTGGCGCTGCCGGCGCTCCGCAAGATGCGCGAAGAGGTGTTCGTCGAAGAAGTTTAGAGCGCCGCGACCGTCTGCACTTCGAGCAGGTACTGCTCGCCTACCAGGCGGTCGATGATGAGCAGGGTGTTGGGCGGATAGACGCCGTGCGGGAACATGTGCGGGAATTCGCGCAGCCTGAACTGCATGAATTTCGCGATATCCTGCGAGTGCACCAGGTAGGTGGTGAACTGCACTACGTTTCCCCAGCCGGCGCCGGCCGATTTCAGCGCTTTCTCGATCTGGGCGAACACGCCGGCGCACTGCGCATCGAAGTCGTCGCCGGGCGCCAGCATGCCGGCGATGAAAAGGAATTCGCCGGCCTTGACCCGGGCCATGTGCGAGTACTGGCCGAGCGGCTTGCCGAGGGCGTCAACGTTGTAGATGCGGATGTCTGCCATGGGATTCGGCGAGTGATTTGACGGTTGCCACGATTTGCGCACGGCGCAGCGGCTTGACATGGTATGCGTTTGCACCCGCCGCCATGCAGCGCTCGATCGTTTCGCGCTCCGACACCACGGAGATGATCACTACCGGCGTGGCGGCGTTGAGTGGGGTCCTGCGGATTTCCTGCAGCAGCTCGAAGCCGCCGATCCCCGGCATCAGCAGGTCGAGCAGGATCGCGTCGTAGGCATGGTCGCCGGCCAAGCGCAGCGCCTGTTCGCAAGTACCGGCGAGCTGCGCCTCGATCTTCAAGTCCTTGGAGAGGTAGCGCGCGAGCAGCAGCCGGGTCGACTCCTCGTCATCGATGATGAGCACGCGATAGCGCGCCGAGCGCTCCTCCCGGGGCATCGTTTCATTCTACTTTCTCTTGCGCTCGTGGCGCCACTGCACGTCGCTGCGCCCGGCGTGGCGATTGAGAATCCGCGCGGCGACGAACAGCAGGTCGGACAGGCGATTCAGGTAACGGCGCGCGTGCGTGCTGATTTTATCTTTTTTTCCGAGCGCGACCACGCCGCGCTCGGCGCGCCGGCACACCGTGCGCGCAAGGTGCGCGAGCGCCGCGGCGCGCGTGCCGCCTGGCAGGATGAACTCCTTGAGCGGCGGCAGGCCTGCGTTCCAGGCTTCGAGCCGCGCCTCCAGACGGGCGACGTGCGCATCGCCGAGCAGCGCGTGGCCAGGGATGCTCAGCTCTCCGCCGAGGTCGAACAGGTCGTGCTGGATTTCGCCCAGCGCATCGCGCAGCTCCGGCGGCAATTCCTCAGCGAGCAGCACCCCGATCGCCGAGTTGAGCTCATCGATATCGCCGAGCGCGCGCACGCGCGGGCTGTCCTTGGGCACGCGCGAGCCGTCGCCGAGGCCGGTTTCGCCCGCATCACCGGTGCGCGTGGTGATCTTGGAAAGCCGGTGACCCATGGAGGATTATAGGTTTGATTTCTTCCGCACTTCGCTTTCCAGGCTGCCGCGCGCGAGCGTCGTCCTCACGACTTCCCCCTCCCTGACGACAGCCGCCTCGCGGATGACTTCACCCCCGGCATTGCGCGTGATGCTGTAGCCGCGTCCGAGCACGGCCGCCGGGTCGACGCTCGCAAGCGTCGCCTGGAGCCGCTCGAGAAGCGCGCTGCAGCGATGAATCCGCTGCGAAACGCTGAAAGCGAGACGCGCCAGCAGCTGCGTTACGAGCTGCCGGTGGGAACGCAGGCGCTCGCCCGGGTGCATCAGCCGGCGCGCCAGCGAGTCCGTGTTCTGCATGGCGTATTCGAGGCGGCGGCGCATTTCACGTCCCACGCTGCGCGCGCAGTCGGCGAGCCGCCCGAGCAGCTCTGCGCGCGACGCGCTGACGAGCTCGGCCGCCGCCGTGGGCGTGGGCGCACGCCGGTCCGCGGCGAAGTCGGCAATGGTGAAATCGCTCTCGTGGCCGACGCCGACCACCACGGGGATGCGCGAAGCGCGCAACGCGCGCGCCACTTGTTCCTCATTGAAGGACCACAGATCCTCGATCGAGCCGCCGCCGCGCACGAGCAGCAGCACGTCGCACTCGCCGCGCGCGTTGGCCGTCGCCAGCATCGCGGCGATGCGCCCGGCGGCGCCCTCGCCCTGTACCGGCACCGGATAGACGATCACCGGAATCGCCGGGTTGCGCCGCGCCAGGGTCGTCAGTACGTCGCGCAGCGCCGCGGCGGCGGGGGAGGTGAGCACGCCGATGCAGCCCGGAAACGCCGGCGGCGCGCGCTTGGCGGCGACGTCGAACAAGCCTTCGCGCTCGAGCTTTTCCTTCAGGCGCAGGAAGCGTTCGTAAAGCGGCCCCAGGCCGGCAGGCCGCATCCCCTCCACCGTGAGCTGGAAGCGCCCACGCGGCTCGTAGAGCGTGACCAGCGCGCGGACTTCGACCTGAGCGCCGTCGCGCGGCTCCCAGTCGAGCGCCGCTGCCCGGCTGCGGAACATCACGCAGTCGACCTGTGCCGCCCCATCCTTCAGCGTGAAGTAGCAGTGCCCGGAGGGCGCGCGCGAAAGATTGGACAATTCACCCCGCACCCAGAGCAGCGGAAAGCGCCGCTCCAGGGCGTCGCGCACGCTGCGCAGCAATTCGGAAACGGTGAGGACGCCGGTAGAAGGCATGGATTGCCGAGCGGGGGATGCCATTTCATGTTACCGCTTCTCCAAATCTGCGCCGCTGTCGCCGCACGGCGTCACAAAACCAGCCACCGTTTCGCGTCACGGGGCAGCGACTTTGCCGATCACTATTGACTTTGGCCGCTCCTTGCCTTCAACGCATACATACCCACTAATCCACATCACCGCCGGCGCGCTGCGACGGTGCGTCTAAGCATCGCGCGGAGCCCGATTCTGTTACGCAAGACGCTGTTTGCTGAAGGGAAAAACCTGCTCAAATTTTGATCGCAACCGTCTTGCGCTGCGTTGCAAGTGGGTGACGGGCCTCTATTCAGCGATAATCCACAAACTTATCCACAGGTTTTTGTGGATATCGCCTGACGCGCAGCATCGAGTCGCCCCGCAGCCGCGAAAGGGCCGGTCTTTGTGCATCGCGGAACTTGCCGCGGCGCGAGAGTTTGACTTAAAGTCGGCGGGCGCAGCGCCCAAAAAAGACAAGGAACAAGAGTTGTTCGCAATCATTCAGGCAGCGGGATGGCCGATCTGGTTCCTGCTGTTCGCTTCGGTCGTCGCCGTCGCCCTGATCATCGAGCGCTCGATCTCGCTGCGCGAGAGGAAAATCATCCCGCCGACGCTGCTCGAGCAGGTGATCATGGTCTACCAGCGCCAGGGCGTCAACGAAGAGGTGCTGCAAAAGCTAGCCAGGGATTCGCCGCTCGGCACGGTGCTCGCCGCGGGCCTGCGCAATCACAGGAGCTCGCGCTACGTCATGAAGGAGGCGATCGACGAAGCCGGCCGCGCCGTCGCGCATGAGCTGGAGCGCTTCCTCACGACGCTCGGCACCATCGCCACCGCCTCGCCGCTGCTGGGACTTTTCGGCACGGTGATCGGCATGATCGAGATCTTCGGCTCGCAGTCTCCTACCGGCAGCAACCCGCAGCAGCTCGCGCACGGCATCTCGATCGCCTTGTACAACACCGCGTTCGGCATCGGCATAGCGGTGCCGTCGCTCATCCTTTACCGGCACTTCAAGAACAAGGTCGAGGGCCTGGTCGTGGAGATGGAAGAACAGGCCTCCAAGCTGGTGGATATCGTGCACGGCGAGCGCAGGCAGTAGATGAACTTCCAGCGCGGCAGGGCAAAGGAACCGCTCGAGATCAACCTGGTCCCGCTGATCGACGTGATGATGGTGATCCTGATCTTCCTCATGATCACCACCACCTATTCCAAGTACACCGAGCTGCAGATCAACCTGCCGACCGCGGACGCCGAAAAGCAGCTCGAGCGCGCGAACGAGATCACGGTGCTGGTCAGCGCGCAGGGGCAGTACGTGATCAACCGTAATCCGATCCCTTTCCGCGGCGTGGAGCAGCTGGCCGAGGAACTGAAGCGCGCCGCCGGGACGCTGAAGGCGCCGCTCGTCGTGATCAGCGCCGACGCCTCCGCCACGCATCAGGCAGTGGTGCGCGTGATGGAGGCGTCGCGGCTCGCCGGCCTGACGCAGCTCAGCTTCACCACGCAGTCCGCCAAGTAGTGAGGTACTGGTATCGCCGCGGCGCCGTCGCCTGGCTGCTGTGGCCGATCAGCCTTCTGTTCTGCATCATCGTTTTCTGCCGCCGGGTCCTGTACCGGCTGAGAATCCTGAGCTCCCGGCATCCGGGCATCCCGGTGATCGTCGTCGGCAACCTCACGGTCGGCGGCAGCGGGAAGACGCCGCTCGTGCTCTGGATCGCCGAATTCCTGAAAGCGAAGGGCTGGTCGCCGGGCATCGTCTCGCGCGGCTACGGCGCGAAGATCGATACGCCCCGCGCGGCCACCGTGGCCGATCGAGCCGCCGAGGTCGGTGACGAGCCGATCATTCTCTCCCGCCGCAGCGGGTGCCCGGTTTGGGTCGGCCCGGACCGCGTGGCAGTCGCCGCGGCCCTGCGCGCCGCGCATGATGACGTTGACGTGCTGGTGCTCGACGATGGGCTGCAGCACTACCGGCTGCGGCGCGATCTCGAGGTTGCGGTGGTCGACAGCCGCGGCCTCGGCAACGGCTTTCTGCTGCCGGCCGGACCCTTGCGCGAGCCCGCTTGGCGCCTGCAATCCGTCGACGCAGTGGTGTCGCATGGCTCTTCCATCAGGGGCTACTCCATGCAGCTCGAAGGCGAGCTGCTGCACCGCATGACGGACGCCCGCGACCGCCGCGCCGCGAGCGCCTTCGCCGGCCAGAAAGTCCACGCCGTCGCCGGCATCGGCGATCCAAACCGCTTCTTCCTGCACCTGGCGAAGCTCGGTCTCAAGGTGCTGCCGCATCCCTTCGCGGATCACCACGCGTTCTCGCCGCGCGAGCTCGAGTTCGGCGACGACCTGCCGGTGCTGATGACCGAAAAGGACGCGGTAAAATTGCGCCACGCCGCCCGGCCCGAGTGGTGGGTGCTGCCGGTATCGGCGCGGCTCGATCCCGCGTTCGGCGACTGGCTGCTGGGGAGACTCGATGAATTCCGGCGTCGATCCAAAGTTGCTTGAGATCCTGGTGTGCCCGCTTTGCAAGGGGCGGCTCGTCTATCGCAAGGAAGCGCGTGAGCTCATCTGCAAGGTGGATCGCCTCGCCTATCCGGTGAAGGACGGCATCCCGGTGATGCTCGAAGAGGAGGCGCGCAAGCTCCCGCCAGAAGAAGAAGTGACGTGAGGTTCAGCGTCATCATTCCCGCGCGCTACGCGTCGACCCGCTTCCCGGGAAAACCCCTCGTCGACCTGGGCGGCAGGCCGATGGTCGTGCGGGTATGCGAGCGCGCCGCCCAAAGCGGCGCAGCTGCGGTGCACGTCGCCACGGACGACCCCCGAATCGCGGAGGCGGTGCGCGTGCACGGCCACTCGGCGCTGATGACGCGCGCCGACCACGCCTCCGGCACCGACCGCATCGCCGAGGCGGCGAGGCAGCTGCACCTCGGAGACGACGACATCGTCGTTAACCTGCAGGGCGACGAGCCGCTGATGGAGCCCACGCTTGTCGCTGAAGTCGTGAACATCTTGTGCAGACAACAGGAGGCCAGCGTTGCCACGGCCTGCCATGCGATTCACGATGCGGAGTCGCTTTCCAATCCGAACGTGGTGAAGGTGGTCCTCGACCGGAAAGGTTATGCGCTCTATTTCAGCCGCGCCGGGATTCCGTATCCACGGCAAGGCCAGACAAAGGCTTATCGCCATGCCGGCCTCTACGCGTATCGCGTCGGGTTTCTTCTGAAGATTTCGCAGCTGGAGGAAGCGCCGCTCGAGAGAATCGAGGCGCTGGAGCAGTTGCGGTTCCTTTGGCACGGCTACCGCATTGCCGTGGTCGTCAGTCCGCGCGAGATTCCGCCGGGGGTCGATACGCCGCGAGACCTGGAGGCGGTGCGTAAGATGCTGGCATGAAGTTGATCCTCCTGGGCCCGCCCGGCGCCGGCAAGGGCACGCAAGCCGCCTTCATTCGCGACAAGTTCGGCATCCCTCAGATCTCGACCGGGGACATGCTGCGCGCTGCGGTCAAGGCGGGAACGCCCCTCGGCCTGGCAGCGAAAAAGGTAATGGATGCCGGGCAACTGGTGTCCGACCACATCATCATCGGGCTGGTGAAGGAGCGGCTCAAGCAGCTCGACTGCAAGCGCGGCTACCTGTTCGACGGCTTTCCGCGCACCATTCCGCAGGCCGAGGCCATGAAGGCCGCGGCAGTGCCGATCGATTACGTGCTCGAGATCGATGTTCCCGACGACGAGATCATCACCCGCATGAGCGGCCGGCGCGTGCATCCCGCCTCGGGCCGCATCTATCACGTGAAATTCAATCCGCCGCAGGTCGAGGGCCGCGACGACCCGAGCGGAGAGCCGCTGATCCAGCGCGACGACGATCGCGAGGACACGGTGCGCAAGCGGCTAGAGGTATACCGGGCGCAGACGCGGCCGCTGGTGGACTACTACGGCAAATGGGCCGCTGCCGGAGATCCGCGCGCGCCGAAGTACCGCAAGATCTCCGGCCGCGGCGCGGTGGACGAGGTCAAGGCGCGCGCTTTCGCTGCGTTGACCTGATAAAATTTCGGTCCTTTCAAGGGGAGAGAAACATGTCCGGGGGACTCCTGTTCGCGCTCGGCTGCGCGCTGGCAGCCATCGTCTACGGCATCTGGCAGAGCACGCGCATCCTGCGCCTCCCCGAGGGCAACGAGCGCATGCGCGAGATCGCCGCGGCAGTGCGCGAGGGCGCGAACGCCTACCTGTGGCGGCAATACAAGACCATCGCGAGCGTGGGCGTGATCCTGTTCCTCGTGATCGGCTTCATCCCCGCGCTCGGCTGGCCGACCGCCTGGGGCTTTCTCCTCGGCGCGCTGCTGTCGGGCGCCTGCGGCGTCATCGGCATGAATATCTCGGTCCGCGCCAACGTGCGCACCGCCGAGGCCGCGCGCGTCGGCCTCAATGAGGCGCTGCAGGTCGCATTCAATGGCGGCGCGATCACGGGAATGCTGGTGGTCGGCCTCGGCCTGCTCGGCGTGGCGGGCTACTTCGCGCTGCTTTACGCCAATGCGATCGACAAATCGGACCTCGCCCGCATCATCCACCCGCTGGTCGGACTGGGATTCGGCGGCTCGCTGATCTCGATCTTCGCGCGTCTCGGCGGCGGCATCTTCACCAAGGGCGCCGACGTCGGCGCCGATCTGGTCGGCAAGGTCGAGGCCGGCATTCCCGAGGACGATCCGCGCAACCCGGCGGTGATCGCCGACAACGTCGGCGACAACGTCGGCGACTGCGCCGGCATGGCGGCGGACCTGTTCGAGACTTACGCCGTGACCATCATCGCCACCATGCTGCTCGGCGCGCTGATGGTGAAGACGACCAGTCCCGCAGCGCTCATCTACCCGCTCGCTCTCGGCGGTTTTTCGATCATCGCCTCGATCCTCGGCACCTGGTGGGTGAAGGCCAAGCCCGGCGAGAAGAACGTGATGCCAGCGCTGTACCGCGGGCTGTGGGTGGCGGGGGGCCTCGCCTTCGTCGTCTTCTGGCCCCTGACGCTGTACGTGATGGGGGACGTGCTCAAGGAGGTCCCCTTCGACATGCCGGGCGGCAAGAGACTGATCACGGTGTGGCACCTGTGGGGCGCGGCGGTCGTCGGTCTCGCGCTCACCGGCTTCATGGTGTGGATCACCGAGTACTACACTGGCACCCAATTCAAGCCGGTGCGCCATGTCGCGGAAGCGTCGCTCACCGGTCATGCGACCAACATCATCGCCGGTCTCGGCGTGTCGATGAAGTCCACCGCCTGGCCGGTGCTCGCGGTCTGCGTCGCGATCCTGCTTTCCTACGTGCTCGCGGGACTGTACGGCATCGCGATCGCGGCGACGGCGATGCTGTCGATGGCCGGCATCATCGTCGCGCTCGACGCCTACGGGCCGATCACCGACAACGCCGGCGGCATCGCCCAGATGGCGGACCTGCCCGAGTCGGTGCGCGACATCACCGATCCGCTGGATGCAGTCGGCAACACCACCAAGGCGGTGACCAAGGGCTACGCCATCGGTTCGGCGGGCCTGGCGGCACTGGTTCTCTTTGCCGACTATACGCACGCGCTCGAAGCCGCCGGCAAGAGCTTCAGCTTTGATCTGTCCAACCCCCTGGTGATCGTCGGCCTGTTCATCGGCGGCATGGTGCCCTTCCTCTTCGCCGCCATGGCCCTGGAAGCCGTAGGGCGCGCCGCCGGCGCGGTGGTGCTCGAAGTGCGGCGCCAGTTCAAGGAGATCCCGGGGATCATGGAAGGGCGCTCGAAGCCCGAATATGGCACTGCCGTCGATATGCTGACGCGCGCCGCCATCAGGGAAATGATGATTCCGTCGCTGCTGCCGGTTCTGGTGCCGATCGCGGTCGGCCTCGTTCTCGGGCCGCAGGCGCTCGGCGGGGTTCTCATGGGAACCATCGTCACCGGCCTGTTCGTGGCCATTTCAATGTGCACCGGCGGCGGCGCGTGGGACAACGCCAAGAAATTCATCGAGGACGGCCATTACGGCGGCAAGGGCTCGGACGCGCACAAGGCTGCGGTCACCGGCGACACGGTCGGCGATCCCTACAAGGACACCGCCGGCCCGGCCGTCAACCCGCTCATCAAGATCATCAACATCGTCGCGCTGCTGATCGTCCCCTTGATGGTCTGATGCCTTCTGGGCGGTAGTACCATAGTCCCGGGAGGAAGGCCGGGATGAAGCCTCGGAGGGTGTCGCTCGGCAAGACGGCGCGCCCGAGTCTGACGGGGATCCTGTCGCGCACGCGCCTGTTCGCGCTGCTCGATCGCGGGCGCGAGGGGCCGGCGGTGTGGGTTTCCGGGCCGCCCGGCTGCGGCAAGACCACGCTGGTGGCGAGCTGGCTCGACCACGCCTCGGTGCCATACCTTTGGTACCAGCTCGACGAAGGCGATGCCGACGTCGCCACGTTCTTCTATTACCTGAGCCTTGCGGCGGCCGATCTCGAGGCGGGCGAGGGTGAGCGCCTGCCGCTGCTTACGCCCGAATACCAGGCCGGCCTCGCGGTGTTCACGCGGCGCTACTTCCAGCGGCTGTTCGCGCAGCTGAAGCCGCCGTTCGCCGTGGTCTTCGACGGCTATCAGGAGGTGCCGGCCTCCTCGCCTTTGCACGAAGTGATGCGCACCGCGCTGCAGGAGCTGCCGCCCGGCGGATGCGCGATTCTGGTGAGCCGCGGCGATCCGCCGGCGAACCTCGCGCGCCTGCGCGCCAACCGCGCGCTGGCGCATGTCGGCTGGGAAGCGCTGCGACTCACGCGCGATGAGACCGCTTCAATCGTCGCACAGCGGCTTCCAGCGCTGCCGCCCGGATCGCTCGACGCGTTGTACGCGCGGACCGAGGGCTGGGCCGCCGGCCTGGTGCTGATCCTCGAGCAGGCGAAAGTCACCGGCTCGATGGCCAGCCCGCCGGATTCCTCGACGCCCAAGCTGGTGTTCGACTACCTCGCCGGCGAGATCTTCCAGAAGTCCGATGCGCGCACGCAGGCGTTCCTCCTGAACACGGCGTTCCTGCCGCAGATGACCACGCGCATCGCCGAGGAGCTCACTGCGGACGCGGATGCGGGAAAGATGCTCGACGAGCTCCACCGCAACAACTACTTCGTCGCACTGCGCGAGACGCAGCCCGAGCCGGTCTACCAGTACCACCCGATGTTGCGGGACTTCCTGCAGGCGCGCGCCGAGGAAGCCTTGTCGAAGGACCGCAAGCGCCAGCTGCAGCGCACCGCGGCGGCGCTGATGGAGCGAGCCGGACCGGTCGAGGACGCGGTGGCGCTGTATCGCGAGAGCCACGAATGGGACGAGATGGCGCGCCTGATCGACCGGCACGCCGCCGCGATCCTCGCCCAAGGCCGCGGCGAGACGCTGGCTCGCTGGGTCGAGGAGCTGCCCCCCGAAGTGCAGGTGAAGCATCCCTGGACCATCCACTGGGCAGCCGCCAGCCGCGCGCCGCTCGCGCCGCGCGAGGCACGGCTGCTTTACGAGAAGGCGTTCGAGCTGTTCCGCGCTCAGGCGCAGCCCGACGCGCGCGGCATGGTGCTCGCCTGCTCGGGAGCGATGGACGCGATCCTCTATGAGCTCGACGATTTCTCGCTGCTCGACCGCTGGATCGCGGTGCTCGACGCGACCGCCGCGCGCGATGCGCCGCTCGCCCCCCCCGAGGCCGAGGCGCGCGTCGCGACGAGCATGTTCATCGCGCTGACCCTGCGCCAGCCGCAGCGGGGCGACATCGGCGCGTGGATCGAGCGGGCGCTCAATGCCTCGCGCAACGTCGACGACGTCAATGTGCGGATTTTCGTCGGGCTGATGGCGGCGCTGACGCTGATGTGGACCGGGCTGTTTTCGCGCGCGGCGGAATTGATCGAGTCGATGCGGCGCGCCGAGGCGACGCCAGGAGTCACGACCTTCATGCGGCTCACGCTGAAGACCTGCGAGGCGATGCACGGCGCGCTGACCGCGGACAGCGATACCTGCCTCAAGGCGATGCGCGAAGGGCTGGAGCTCGCGCGCGCCACGGGCGTGCATACCTGGAGCTTCCAGCTTCTGGCGTACGGCTACGGCGGCGCGCTGGCGCGGCAGGACCTGGAAGCGGCAGCGGGAATCGCGCGCCAGCTGGAGACGCACCTGTCAGGGGCGGGCCGCTTCAATCTGTGCCTGTACCACCATTTCCGGGCGTGGGAGGCGGTGCTGCGCAAGGACCTGATGGGCGCGCTGCAGCTGGAAAAGACCGCGCTGCGCATGGCGATCGAAGTGGGCTGCCCCTACTTCGAGGTGCTGTGCCGGCTCGCGCTCGCCGGAATCCTTGCCGACTGCGCCGACCAGCGCAAGTGCATCGCCCACTTGCAGGCGCTGCGCGACATCGTGCGCGGCATCGATAATCGCTTTCTCGAATTCACCTGCCTGATCGGCTTCGCGCAGATCGCGATCGAGCACGGGCGCGAGCGTCCGGGGTACAACGCGCTGCGCCGCGGCCTCGAGCTCGGGCGGCAGTATGGCTACGCTCATTTTTTCTGGTGGCGGCCGAGCGCCATCGCGCGGGTGCTGACGCACGCACTCGAAACCGGGATCGAGCCCGACTACGCGCGCAGCCTCATCAAGCGGCGCGCGCTGGTGCCGGAGCAGCCGCCGCTTTCCGTCGACGGCTGGCCCTGGACGTACCGCGTGCAGACCTTCGGCGGCTTCCGCCTGCTGCGGCACGACGCGCCGCTGGCGGCGAGCGGCAAGGCGCAGCGCCGGCCGCTCGACCTGCTGAAAGTGCTGATCTCGTACGGCGGCGAGCAGGTCAGCGAAAGCCGCATCACCGACGCGCTCTGGCCGCGCATCGACGGCGACTCGGCGCACCGCTCGTTCACCAGCGCGCTGCATCGGCTGCGCAAGCTCCTCGGCGAGGATCGGGCCGTGGTGCTGCACGAGGGCCGGCTCACGCTAGACCGCCGCTACTTCTGGGTCGATGCCTGGGCGTTCGAAGGCCTGGCGGCCGAGTTCGAGAGCGCGAGCGATCCGGCGCAGGCGGAGAAGCTCGCCGAGCGCATGCTCGCGCTGTATCGCGGGCCGTTCATGGCCGACGACGTCGATGCCGCCTGGTACCTGCAGCCGCGCGAGCGCATGCGCGGCCGCCTCGCGCGCGCCGTGGGCCGCGTGCTGCGCCAGTGGCAGGAAAGCGGCCAGCGCGAGCGAGCAGAGGCGTGGCAGGAGAAGTTTAAGCAAACGGTAAGCGATCCGTAAGCGATCGGGCTGCACCCCCTCCCGATGATGGCTGCAGCAGGGCGAGGGCCCTGCACCACATCAGGAGGGAATCATAGCCATGCTGACCCCGCGCGAGACCGACGTGGTACGGCTGCTTGCCGGCGGTTGCACTTACGGGCAGATTGCGGCGCGGCTGGGCATTTCGGTGCACACCGTGACCAGCCACATCAAGAACGCATACCGCAAGCTCGACGTGCATTCCGCCGCGGCAGCCGTCATGCGCGCAGTGCAACTGCGCCTGCTTGGGGGCGTTCCATCATGACGCCGGCCGACTACCTCATCAATCTGACGCTGAGCGTGATCCTGATCGTCGGCGCGTACCAGTTCTATTTCTGGTGCCAGCGCAATCACCTGAGCGCGCCGCGGGAGCTGGGATCTCGAATCGACGAGCGGATACCGTATTGGCCGAGCTGGGTGTGGATCTACAGCTGCATTTACTATCCGCTCATCCTTTACCTGAACTTCATCGTCCATTCGCCGCGCCACTTCACGCACATCGCAATGAGTTACATGCTGCTGCTGGGTCTGCAGATGGCGTTCTTCCTGCTCTTTCCGGTGACCACTCCGCCGCACTGGCGTGCGTACAACCGGCAGCGCAGCCGGTCCGAGCGCTTGCTTGCGCTGGTCCAGCGCTTCGATGCGCGCTCGAATAGCTTCCCCAGCATGCATGTATCGGTAGCCGTTCTTACCGCGTTTCATTTGCAGCCCCAGCTGGGGCAGCTGGCGCTGGCATTTCCCGCCCTGATCGCCCTTTCCTGTCTTTTCACCAAGCAGCACTACCTTCTCGACCTTCCCGCCGGTGCGCTGCTTGGATGGCTCACCTATTGGGGATACGGGCTTGCAGCGCCTGCATGATGCTCCGCACGCAGTCCTGCGCCGGATGCGCGACGTCGACTGAGATAGCCCGCACCGGTGGCTCGAGCGTCGCGAACTGGCTTGCAAGGAGCGAGGCGGGCATGTAATGGTGAGGCCGCGCCGCGAGGCGCGCGCGGATGAGCTCGAAGCTGCCGTGGAGGTACACGATCTCGAAACGGGCCAGGCCATCGGTGATGCGGCTTCGGTAAGCTTCCTTTAACGCCGAGCAGGCCAGGACGGCGTTTTTCTCCTTTTTCACAAGGCGATTCAGCGTCTCCAGCCACGGCCAGCGATCCTCGTCAGCGAGCGGGATGCCGGCCGCCATCTTTGCCACGTTTGCGCTCGGGTGGTAGCGATCGGCGTCGATGAAGCGCCATCCCAGCTCGCGCGCGAGCGCGCTGCCGATGGTGGTCTTGCCCACGCCCGAAACCCCCATCACCACCACGATCATGGCCGCTTATGGACCGCATGGCCTCCGAAGCGGGTGCGCATCATGGCGAGCAGCCTGCGCGCGTGGTCCGAGCGGCCCTGGCTGGAGAAGCGCGACATCAGCGCGGTGATGATCACCGGGGCCGGGACGCCGAGCTCGATCGACTCGACCGCGGTCCAACGCCCGGCGCCCGAATCGTCGACGATCGGCGCGATGCCGGAAAGATCCTCGTTGTCCTTCAGGATCGCAGCGCACAGTTCGAGCAGCCACGAGCGCACCACACTGCCGTGGCGCCAGGTCTCGGCCAGCCGCGCCGGGTCGATGTCAAGCTCCGGCCGCGCGGCGATGAGCGCGAAGCCCTCGGCGAGCGCCTGCATCATGCCGTACTCGATGCCGTTGTGGATCATCTTGGCGTAGTGGCCGGCGCCGCTCGGGCCGCAATGCAGCCAGCCCTGCTTGGGGTCGGCGGCGAGGATCTTCGCGAACGGCTCGAAGATCTCGATCGACTTCGGCGTGCCGCCGAGCATCAGGCAATAGCCGTGCTCGAGGCCGTGCACGCCGCCCGAAACGCCAGCGTCGACATAGCGTAGCCCCTGCTGGGACAGCGCGAGCGCGCGGCGCTTGGAGTCGCGGTAATAGCTGTTGCCGCCGTCCACCAGGGTGTCGCCGGCCGAAACGAGCGGCAGCAGATCACGGATCGTGTCCTCGACGGCGCCGCCTGCCGGCAGCATCAGAATCACTACCCGCTCTCCGCTCAGACGAGCGCAGAGCGCGGCCAGATTCTCGGCACAGACGACGTTGGGCTCCGCGGCGAGCGACCCGCGCGCGGCATCGGCCTGGTCGTAGCAGATGACATGCACGCCCGCGCGCGCCAGCCGCCGCGCCATGCCGGCGCCCATTCTGCCCAGACCGACGATGCCGATTTCCATGTGCGCGCTCCTGAACGAGAGCCCGCATTCTAGCTAGCGGACTTCGTCAAGGAGCAGAGCGAGAGCTACCGGCGCGCCCTGGGGGCCGCCGGCGTCCAGCCGGAGCAGCCCGGGGAGGCTGCGCAGCCAGGTCAGCTGGCGCTTGGCGAGCTGGCGTGTGGCGGCGACCGCACGCGCACGCATTTCGCTCTCACTGACTTCATTTTCCAGGTATTGCCATACCTGGCGATAGCCCACCGCCCGCATGCTCGGCATGCCTGCCGTGAGCCGATAGCGGACGCGCAGCCGCTTCACTTCGTTCATCAGCCCGGCCTGCAGCATGCCGTCGAAGCGCCGGGCGATGCGTTCGTG
The DNA here is from genome assembly GCA_035476235.1 of Burkholderiales bacterium. Classification (GTDB taxonomy): domain Bacteria; phylum Pseudomonadota; class Gammaproteobacteria; order Burkholderiales; family SG8-39; genus SCGC-AG-212-J23. The sequence goes on along the minus strand of DATILQ010000027.1, from coordinate 12,842 downwards.
CAACGCTTCGCGCTCCGGCAAAAGCGCAAATCCCTTCAGCCGAAAAGGCAGATCCGGTTGCGCGGCGCCTTGCAGCGCTGATAGCGGCTTGCCGGTGAGCCGCCATACTTCGAGCGCGCGCTGGATGCGCTGGGCGTCGTTCGGAGAGATGCGCTGCGCGGCGCGCGGATCGACCTTCTCCAGCCCGGCGTGCAGCGCCGGCCAGCCGCGCCGCTTCGCTTCGGCATCGATCTGGGCGCGGATCGCCGCATCGGCTTGCGGCAGGCTGTCCAAGCCTGCAATCAACGCGCGATAGTAAAGCATCGTTCCCCCGACCAGCAGCGGAATTCTCTTTCTTTGAAAGATCTCCATGACCGCGCGGATCGCATCGCTGCGCCAGCGGCCCGCGGAGTAGCTGTGGTCTGGATCGACGATGTCGATCAGGTGATGCGGCGCGGCTGCGCGTTCGGCGATCGACGGCTTGGCGGTACCGATATCCATGCCGCGGTACACCAGCGCCGAATCGACCGACACGATCTCGATCGGCCGCCGCGCCGCGAGCTCAAGAGCGAGCGTCGACTTGCCGCTCGCGGTGGGCCCGAGGAGCGCGTACGCCGTGCGCGCCACGGCTAGCGGCCGCCGGTGACGTCGATGAAGCTGCCAGTGGTGTAGGAGGCCTCGTCGGACAGCAGCCAAAGAATCGCGCGCGCGACTTCCTCGGGTTGGCCGCCGCGTTTCAGGGGCGCCGACTCGGCGATGCGCGCCACCCGGCCGGGATCGCCGCTCTGGGCATGGATCTCGGTATGGATCACGCCCGGCCGCACCGCGTTGACGCGGATGCCGTCGGCGGCGACCTCCTTGGCCAACCCCACGGTAAACGTGTCGATAGCGCCCTTCGAGGCCGCGTAATCCACATAGTCTCCCGGCGAGCCCAGGCGCGCCGCCGCGGAGGACAGGTTGACGATGGCTCCGCCCTGGCCGCCGCGCCGCTTCGACATGCGCTTCACCGCTTCGCGCGCGCACAGGAAACTGCCGACGACGTTGACCGCGAACATGCGCTGCAGGCGCTGCGCAGACATGTCTTCCACACGCGAGCGCAGATCAACCACGCCGGCGTTGTTAACCAGCGCCGTTATGCGCCCCAGAGAGCGCTCCGTCTCGCTGAACAGGCGAATGACGTCGTCTTCATGCGAGACATCGGCAGCAACGGCGAGGCCGCCAATTTCCTTGGCGAGCTTCTCCGCCGCCGCCGCGTCGCTGCGATAGTTCACGCATACCGCGTAGCCGCGCTGCGCAGCCAGGCGCGCGGTCGCCGCGCCGATACCGCGGCCGCCACCGGTGACGATCATGACGCCCGGCACCTCAGCGCCCCCGCAGGAACAGCTTGTCGAGATCGGCGAGGGTCAGCTGGTACCAGGTCGGGCGGCCGTGGTTGCAGGTGCCCGAGCGCTCGGTTTCCTCCATGTCGCGCAGCAACGCGTTCATTTCGGCGATCGACAGCAGCCGGTTGGCGCGCACCGCGGCATGGCAGGCCATGGTGGCGAGGAGCTCGTTCTGGCGCTTGAAGAGCATTTGCTCGGCGCCGAATTCCTTCAGTTCCTGCAGCACGCCGCGCGCCAGGCCGACGACGTCGCCGCCGGCGAGCAGCGCCGGCGCGGCGCGCACCGCGAGCTCGTTGGGCCCGGCCACGCTGATCTCGAGGCCGAGACGCTCCAGCGCCTCGCGGTTCTCCTCGGCGGTCGCGACCTCGAGCGCCTCGGCGCGGAACAGCGCCGGCACCAGCAGGCTCTGGCGCTCGACGCGGCCGGCATCGAGATTGCTCTTCAGCCTTTCCATCACGATGCGCTCGTGCGCGGCATGCATGTCGACGAGCACCAGGCCGGCTTCGTTCTGGGCCAGGATGTAGACGCCATGAAGCTGCGCCAGCGCGTAGCCCAGCGGCGGGGCGTTCTGCGCCGTCGGCAGAGGAACGGCCGAGCCCATGAACGCCTGATACGCGGCCGCCGGCTGAGCCAGGCCGAAAGAGGACTGAACCCCCTGCGTTGGTGACAGCGTGGCATATGCGACGGGTGCTTCGGCGGCGCTCGGCGATAACGCGCGCCGCACGGCATGCAGCACGAACTGGTGAACGCTGCGCGAGTCGCGGAAGCGCACTTCGGTCTTCGCCGGATGCACGTTGACGTCGACGCTGCGCGGATCGATCTCGAGGAACAGCAGGTAACCGGGCTGGCGCTCGCCGTGCAGCATCTCCGCATAGGCTTCGCGTGCGGCGTGCGCAAGCACCCGGTCGCGCACGCAGCGGCCGTTGACGAAGAAGTACTGTACCTCGGCCCGCGCCTGTGGCGATCCTGCGTACCCGAATACACGCGCCGTTCCAGCCTGCGCCTCGACCGGCAGCGAGGCGTCGATGAATTCGCTGCCCAGGAGCGCAGCTATGCGCTCGCGCAGGGGCTGACTGCGCAAATGGCGGCTGGCGCGGCCATTGTGCTTGAGCGTGAGCGCGATTTCGGGATGCGCCAGCGCGATGCGCCGGAAGAGTTCGTCGCAGTGGCCGAACTCGGTAGCTTCGCTGCGCAGGAACTTGCGGCGCGCCGGCGTGTTGAAGTACAGGTCGGCGACCGTCACCGTGGTGCCGGGCGCGCGTGCCGCGGGCTCGACCTCGCCGAGGTGCGGGCCCTCGGCGCGGATCGCCGCGCCGTGCGGCGCCTCGCGCGTGCAGGCGGTGATCGAGACTCGCGAGACCGAGGCGATGGAAGCGAGCGCCTCGCCGCGAAATCCCATGCTGCGCACGCCTTCGAGGTCCTCGAGGCTGCGGATCTTGCTGGTGGCGTGGCGCGCGAGCGCGAGCGGCAGGTCGTCGCGCGCGATGCCGGCGCCGTCGTCTTCGACCTGGATGCGCTTCGCGCCGCCCCCGTCCAGCGTCACGGTGATGCTGCGCGCGTCCGCGTCGAGGCTGTTCTCGAGCAGCTCCTTGAGCACCGACGCGGGCCGCTCGACCACCTCGCCGGCGGCGATCTGGCTCACCAGGAGATCGGGCAGGACGCGAATCGCTGGCACGCAAAGAGTATATAGAATCGCGGCATGGAACTTGTCGCCCAGCTGTGGGACTTCGTCGTCCATCTCGATGCGCATCTGGCCGCGTTCGTCGCGCAGCACGGCGCCTGGGTGTACGCTCTGCTGTTTCTGATCGTGTTTTGCGAAACCGGGCTGGTGGTGACGCCTTTTCTCCCCGGCGATTCGCTTCTGTTCGTTGCCGGGACGCTCGCCGCCGCAGGCGGCATGGACATTTACGCGGTCAGCGGCACGCTGGTCGCCGCGGCCCTGTGCGGCGACAACGTCAACTACTGGATCGGGCGCTGGGCGGGGCCGCGCGTGTTCAGCAAGCAGGGGTCGCGCTGGCTTAATCCGGGGCACTTACAGCGCACGCACGAGTTCTACGCGCGGCACGGCGGCAAGACCATCATCATTGCGAGGTTCGTGCCGATCGTGCGGACGTACGTGCCCTTCGTCGGCGGCCTGGGCAAGATGAGCTACCTGCGCTTTCTCGCCTTCAGCGTGGCCGGCGCGCTCGTGTGGGTCGTCTCGCTTTGCTCCGCGGGCTACTTCTTCGGCAACATCCCGGCGGTGAAGAGCAACCTGACGCTGGTGATCATCGGCATCGTGCTGCTTTCCATCTCGCCCGGGCTCATTGCCTGGGCCAGGGGCCGCTCAATTCAGCGCCAGGGGGGATGACGGCCGCGGCGGGTGCCTGGCGATGTAATCGCGGATTCCGTCGAGAAGCGCCCGCGCCAGCTTGTTCTGGTAACTCTCATCGTTCAGCCGCTTCTCCTCCTGGGGATTGGAGATGAACGCGGTCTCGACCAGGATCGACGGCACGTCGGGGGCCTTCAGCACGGCGAAGCTGGCCTGCTCGACGCGCGGCCGGTGGAGGTTGTTGACGGACCCGAGCCGCCGCAATACCAGATCGCCCAGCCGCAGGCTGTGATCGATCGTGGCGGTCTGCGCGAGGTCGAGCAGGGTCTTCTTCAGGTACACGTCCTTCACGTCGAGGTTGACGCCGCCGACGAGGTCCGCCTCGTTTTCCTTCTTGGCCAGCCAGCTGGCCGCCTCCGAGGTGGCGCGCCGCTCGGACAGCGCGAACACCGACGAGCCGCGCGCATGCGGGCGGATGAACGCGTCGGCGTGGATGGAAACGAACAGGTCCGCCTTGACCTTGCGCGCCTTGTCGACGCGGACGTGCAGCGGCAGGTAGTAATCGCCGTCGCGGGTAAGGAGCGCGCGCATGTTGGGCTCGGCGTCGACCAGCGCCTTCAGCCGGCGCGCGATCGTCAGGGTGATGTTCTTTTCGCGCGAGCCGTGACGTCCGGTGGCACCAGGGTCCTCGCCGCCGTGGCCGGCATCGATGACGATGATCGCAAGGCGCGACACCCTGGAGGTTTTCGACTTTTCGGGCGCTTTCGGCTTTTCCGACTCCTCGATCAGGGCGGCGAGCGGATCGAGCGGCACCATCGGATAGAGGTCGAGCACCAGGCGGTGGCCGTACTCGGCGATCGGCTTGAGCGTGAACACCTGCGGCTTCACCTCGGCCTTGAGATCGAGCACCAGGCGCACGACGCCCGGGCGGTTGTGCGCGACGCGCAAGCCCTGGACATAGGGGTCGTCGGCCGCGACTTTGGCGTTCAGCTCGACAAGCGCGGGCGACAGCTCGGCGAGCTCGAGGTCGAGGACCAGGCGCTCGGGATCCTTGACGCCGAACAGCGTGAACTTGATCTCGTCCCTGGATTCGAGCGTCAGGCGCGTGTAGTCGCGCGCCGGCCAGATGCGGCTGGAGAGGACCTGCGCTTCGGCGCTCGCTATGAACGAGACAAGAAGGACAACAGCCAGACGTCGCCAGCGCGCGAGCGCGATTGCAATGTCGCCCGGCGCCCTTCGCCGGCAAATTCCAGGGCCAAATCGAGATCGGGCGGGGCGAGCGACGTCCCGGCCCGCTCCGGCCATTCGACCAGGCAGACCGAATCGGCGTTGAAGTATTCGCGAAACCCCGAGCTCAACCATTCAGTCTGGTCTTTGAATCGATAGAAATCAAAGTGATACAAGTTTAATCTCGAAATGCTATAAGGTTCAACCAGGGTGTAGCTGGGACTTTTGACCCGGCCCGTGAACCCGAGCCCACGCAGCAGCCCCCGGACCACCGTTGTCTTGCCCGTGCCAAGCTCACCACGCAGGTGCAGAACGCGCCCGGCCGAAACACCGCCGGCCAGCGCCTCGCCGACGCCTAGCGTGGCTGCCGCGTCTGGCAATCTAATATCGACAGGCATGGACTACACCGCGCTCGCGCCGCGCATCAAGACCTGGGGACTCGAACTGGGGTTCCAGGCGGTCGGCATCGGCGATGCGGACCTGTCGGCGGCTGAGCCGCGGCTGCTGGAATGGCTGGGGCAGGGCTGGCATGGCGAAATGGAGTATATGGCGCGGCATGGGGCACTCCGGGCGCGGCCCGCTGAGCTCAAGCCGGGAACGTTGCGCGTGATCTCCTGCCGCATGGACTACGCCGCTGCTCTTGAAGATGAAGCAGCATCCCTGGCGGACGGCGCGCGCGCGTACATAGCCAAGTACGCCCGCGGGCGCGACTACCACAAGCTGATGCGTAATCGTCTGCAGGCGCTGTGCGAGCGCATCGAGGAGGCGATCGGACCGTTCGGCTACCGCGTGTTCTCCGATTCTGCACCGGTGATGGAGGTGGAGCTCGCGGCGCGAACCGGCATCGGCTGGCGCGGCAAGCATACGCTGCTGCTCAGCCGCGATGCCGGCTCGTGGTTCTTCCTGGGCGAGGTCTATACCGATCTGGCTTTACCGCTCGATTCCCCGGCAGAGGAACACTGCGGATCCTGTCAAAAGTGCATCGACGTATGCCCCACCCAGGCGATCCGCGCCGCGTACCGGCTCGACGCGCGGCGCTGCATCTCGTACTTGACCATCGAGCACAAGAGCGCGATTCCCGAAGAGTTGCGCCCGCTGATCGGCAACCGGGTCTACGGCTGCGACGATTGCCAGGCGGTCTGCCCATGGAACCGGTTCGCGCGGATTTCCGGGGAAAATGACTTTGCGGTGAGGAACGGGCTCGACCGCGCCACCCTGGCCGAGCTGTTCGCCTGGAGCGAAGCCGAATTCGACGAGCGCATGCGCGGCTCGGCGATTCGCCGCATCGGCTACGAGCGATGGCTGCGCAATCTGGCCGTGGGCCTGGGCAACGCTCCGAGCTCGCCCGAAGTCATCGCCGCCTTGCGCTCCAGGGTCGATCACCGCTCAGCGCTCGTCAGGGAACACGTGCAATGGGCTCTTTCCAGGCATGAGCGGCTGGCGCCCTGACACGCTGCTCGGCGGATTCGAGGCGCTGCAGCTGCAGTTTCCGGATGATTACGACGGGGCGGTCGTCGCGACCCTGGTGCGCCTGCCCGCGGGCGAATCGCCGCGCGGCGCGGCGCTTTACCTCCACGGCTATGCCGACTATTTCTTCCAGCGCCACATGGCCGAGCGCTTCGCCGCGGAAGGCTTCGCTTTTTTTGCGCTCGACCTGCGCAAGTATGGCCGTTCGCTGCGGCCGCACCAGCACCCGAATTTCTGCAAGGACATCGCCGAGTATTACGCCGACATCACGGCAGCCATCGACGCGATCGGCGCGCCGGTGCTGCTCGCCGGCCATTCGACCGGGGGGCTGGTCGCTTCGCTCTATACGCACGAAGGCGCGCGGCGCGGCGACGTGAAGGCGCTCTGGCTGAACAGCCCTTTCTTCGATTGGCGATTGCCCGATTGGCGGCGCATGCAGCTTCACCTGGCCGCTGCGCTCGGCCGGTTTTTCCCCTTCATCAACGATCCGGACTATTTCGACCCGGCTTACACCCTCGGCCTGCTTGCCGACTGGGAATTCGACGAGCGGCTGAAGCCGGCCAAGGGCTTTCCGCTGTACTACGGCTGGCTCGGCGCGATCAGCGACGCGCATGCCAAGGTCCACCGCGGCCTTGCCATCGCCCGCCCGGTGCTGTCGATGCACTCGGACGAGGCCGATATCGTGCTCGACTGGCGGCACATGGCGCGCTGGTCGCGCAGTCTCGGGCCCGACGTGCGCGTGCTCGCCTTTCCGGGTGCGCCGCACGACCTGATCCTGGCCCGCAGCGAGATCCGCGAGGAAATATTCAGGCAGCTTTTCGCGTGGGCGGAACGAGCCGTAGCGTGATCAGCGTGGCGAGCGTCCAGGCGACATAGCCGGCGGTGAAAATCCACTCGGGCGCCTGGTAGTAAAGCAGGCGGTGGGCCCAGCGCCCGACGAACGACCCCGGACGCAGCCCGCCGCGCAGGACGTCTTCCCACACCGTGAGCGGGCAGGCGGCGCCGAGCAGGGCCTCGGCAGCGATGAAGGCGATCGCCGCCAGGTGCAGATAGCGAAACCAGGGATTGCGCACCCAGCCCCAGCCGCGCGCCGCGCCGGCCCAGACCAGGACCAGGCCGCCGACGACGAAGGCGGCGATTGCGAAATGAATCCCGAGCAGGAGATCCGCCACCACGCCAGGCGGATAATACGGACAATGCCAGCGAGATTTCCACGGCTGAGCGCCGAATCGATGACTGAAGCGCAGCGGGAGGTCGCGGCCGAGATCGCCGCCGGCCCGCGCGGCGAAGTGCGCGGACCGTTCATCGCCCTCCTGCATCATCCCGAGCTCGCGCGCCGCCTGCAGCAGCTCGGCGAGCAGCTGCGCTGGGGAAGCAAGCTTCCAGCTCGCCTGGTGGAGCTGGCGGTCCTCATCACGGCGCGGCGCTGGACCTGCCAGCACGAGTGGGCCATTCACGAGAAGCTCGCCCGCAAGGCGGGCCTCGACGGCGCCATCGTCGAGGCGATTGCCGAGGGCCGCGAGCCCAGGGGTCTGCCGCCCGAGGAGGCCGCCGTCCACGCTTTCTGTCGCGACGCCCACGCCGGCGGGCGCGTCGGCGATGCAGCCTTCGCCGCGGTGCGCGACAGGTTTGGCCTCGACGGCGCGCTCGAGCTTCTTGCGCTGAGCGGCTATTACTCGCTGATGGCGATGGTCCTGAACACTGCCGGCCTGCCCCTCGCCGACAACGCACCGCCACCGCTCAGGCCATTGCCATGAAGTAATGCGCTGCGACGCGCATTTCCACGTCTTCGGGCCCGCCGAGCGCTATCCCGCGCGCGACACGAAGCTGCGCTACCCGCCGCCGCTCGCGCCTCTCGAGGACTATCGGCGGCTCGCGCGGCAGCTGGGCCTCGAGCGCTTCGTCTTCGTGCAGCCGAGCGCCTATGGGCGTGACAACAGCTGCATGCTGGATGCGATGCAGGAGACGCCAAATTGCCGCGGCATTGTGGACGTGGAAGAAAATGCCCCGGACGCAGAGCTGGCCCGGCTGCATGAAATCGGCGTGCGCGGAGTTCGAATCAACGTCTCGCCCATTCACCCTCCGGAGGCGGGACTCGCCGCGAAGCTGCTGCCGCGCATCGAGCAGCTTGAAGCGCGCTGCGCCGAGCTCGGCTGGCACCTCGATTTTCTTTTGCCCGGATGGCTCACCAACGAGTTGTTCAACAGGTTGAAGACGCTCAGGATCGATTTCACGCTGGCCCACATGGGGATGTTCCTCGCGAAGGATGGCGTCGCACAGCCCGGTTTTCAGCGCTTGCTAGGATTGCTGAGGGATGGCGATGGGCGCTGCTGGGTCAAGCTCACCGGCGTTTACCGCATCTCGCAGACTCCCGGTTTTGCCGATGCCGCACCGATGGCACGCGCTTTGCTCGAGGCCGCGCCCGATCGCATCCTCTGGGGCAGCGACTATCCGCACCTGTCGTTCGCTGACAAGGTGGGCTCGATCGAGCTGTTCAATTTGCTGGGCAGCTGGGCCCCGGACGAGGTGATCCGACGCGCAGTGCTGGTGGACAACCCTGCCAGGCTGTTCGGCTTTTAACCTTTTTCCCGCGCTCGCGCCGGATCGGCAATCCACTCGCTCCAGGAGCCAGCATAGAGCTTCGCGCCGGGCAGTCCGGCAACCTCCATCGCAAGCAGGTTATGGCAAGCCGCGACGCCCGATCCACAGTAGCTCACGACTTCCTCCGGCCTGCGATTGCCGAGCACTGCAAGAAACTCCGTTTTTAATTCCTCCGGACGCTTGAACGCGCCGCCCGCTGCTAAATTATCATTGCTGAAGCGGTTCTTCGCGCCGGGGATGCGGCCGGCGATCGGGTCGATCGGCTCCTGCTCGCCGCGAAACCGTGCCGGCGCGCGCGCGTCGAGGAGCAGCAGGTCTCCACGCTGTTCCTCCACGAGTGCAACGTCCACCGCCTGCGCGACGGGCGGCCTGACCGGGTAGCTGGAATGCGCAAAGCGCGGCACTTCGTGCGTGGTGAGGCGGCCTTCCTGCAGCCACTTCGCGAGGCCGCCGTCGAGCACGGCAACGGCTTCATGGCCCACCCAGCGCAGCATCCACCAAAGGCGAGCCGCCATGGCGCCGCCGCCGCCGTCGTAGCACACCACCTGGTCGCCGGCCTTGAGCCCCATCTGGCCGAGCCAGGCGATGAAGGCGCCCCGGTCGGGGAGCGGATGGCGGCCGTTGGCGCCGGTTTTCGGCGCCGACAGGTCGCGATTCAGGTGCGCGAACAGGGCGCCCGGGATATGCGCCTCGCGGTACTGCTGTTCACCGAGCTGCGGCCTGCCAAGGTCGTGGCGGCAGTCGAACAACCGCCAGGACGAGAGATGTTTTTCGAGTTGTCCGGTATCGACGAGGGTGGTGTACGCCATTACCGCCCAAGGCGCTTGTGCAGCCACTCGTGAAAGTGCGCCTCTGCGTCTTCCATCGGCGACTGGTACGGACCCGCGTCGTCCAGTCCTTCCTCGTACAGCGCGCGCCGGCCGCGGTCCATGCGTTCGCAAAGCACGTTATCTTCGATTGCGGTTTCCAGGTATGCGGCCTGCTGAGCTTCCACGAACTCGCGCTCGAACAGCGCGATCTCCTCGGGATAGTAGAACTCGACCACGTTGGTCGTGCGCCGCGCCGAGCGCGGGATCAGGTGCGAGACCACCAGCACGTTCGGGTACCACTCCAGCATGACCCCCGGAAAGTACGACATCCACAGCGCACCGTACTTGGGGGCGCGGCCGTCGAGGAACTTGAGGCACATGTCGTGCCAGCGTTTGTAGGTCGGCGTGCCGGGCCGCTCCAGGCCCGCCTTAGGCGCGACGATCTGCACCGAGGAATGCTCGCCGTAGTCGACCGTGAAGTTGTTGCAGTCAGTGAAGTTTCCGAGGCCGGGGTGGAAGAAATCGACGTGGTAGACCTCCAGGTACACCTCGACGAAGGTTTTCCAGTTGACGTCGTAGTCGTCGACGCGAACCGAATCGAGCACGTAACCGCTGAAGTTCCAGTCCGCGGCGGTGGTGATCTTTGCCAGGTCCTGACGCGGATTGCGCGGGCCGGCAAACAGCAATCCCTGCCACTCGGTGAGCGGGGTTGAGCGCAGCCTCACGCACGGGCTCTCCGCGAAATGCGGCGCGCCGAGCAGCTCGCCCTTCAGGTCGTAGGTCCAGCGATGCAGCGGGCAGACGATGTTCTGCGCATTGCCGCGGCCTTCGAGCATGATCGCCTGGCGGTGCCGGCAGACGTTGGATAGCAGATCGATGCCGGCATCGTTGCGCACCAGCATCCTGGCGTGATCGGTCCACGCGAGCGTGTGGTAGTCGCCGACGTTGGGCACCATCAGCGAATGGCCGACGTAGTTGGCGCCGGCATCGAACAACAAGCGTTTTTCGAGCGCGAAGTGCTCGGCATCGAAGTACCAGGACACCGGCAACTGGCTGCGCGAAGGCAGTACCTGGCGCAGGCGAGCTACATCGGACATGCGTTGTAAAGCCCTTAGAAAAACAGTATTTTACCAAACGATGAGCAAGCCTTCAGGCGAGCTGAGCTTCGAGCGGGCGCTGGCGGAGCTGGAAAAAATCGTCCACAGCATGGAGAGCGGCGAGCTATCGCTCGAGCAGGCGCTCGCCACGCACAAGCGCGGGCTGGAGCTGGCGCGCTTCTGCCAGCAGCGCCTGGAAGCGGCCCAGCAACAGGTCAAGGTCCTGGAGGGCGAGGTTCTCAAGCCGCTGGCTGCCGCGGCAGAACCTGAAGCCGGTGAAGGAGGCTGAGACCGGTTTTGGGGCCTGGATGGGGGCAATCCAGGCGCGGATGGAAGCGGCGCTTGCGCGTCTGCTGCCGCAGGCGCACCTTGCGCCGGCGCGCCTGCACGAAGCCATGCGCTATGCAGCGCTCGAGGGCGGCAAGCGCGTGCGCCCGCTGCTGGCATTCGCCGCCGGCGAAGTGGCCGAGGCAAGCGCGGAGCGGATCGAGATCGCGGCGGCCGCGGTCGAGCTGATCCACGCCTATTCGCTGGTGCACGACGACCTGCCCTGCATGGACGACGACATTCTCCGGCGCGGCAAGCCGACGGTGCACGTCGAGTACGACGAGGCTACTGCGCTGCTGGTGGGCGACGCGCTGCACTCGCTCGCCTTCCAGCTGCTGGCCGAGCACCGCCTCGCCGACGAAGCGCGGACGCAGCTCGAAATGGTGAAGGTCCTTGCGCTCGCGGCCGGCTCGCGCGGCATGGCCGGCGGGCAGCAGATCGACCTCGAAGCGACGGGGTGCTCGCTGACGCTGCCCGAGCTGGAGTTGATGCACATTCACAAAACCGGGGCCTTGATTCGTGCAGCCGTGCTCCTGGGCGCAGCGTGCGGCCACGAGCTGCCGCAAAATGAGAAGCCCGGACTGGACCGCTATGCGAAGGCGGTCGGCCTGGCATTCCAGGTAGTGGACGACATCCTCGATTACGATGCCAGTACCGCGACGCTCGGCAAGACCGCGGGCAAGGACTCCAAGCAGGGCAAGCCGACCTACGTCTCGGCCATCGGCATCGCCGCTGCGCGCCGGCTCGCCGAAGAGCTGCGCGGGCAGGCCCATGAGGCGCTCAAGGGCTTCGACGGCAGATCCCGCCGCCTCGGCGAGCTCGCCGATTTCATCGTTCTGCGGAAATTCTAGGCATGGCCACGATCACCGAAGAGCTGCCGGCCGGCGGCTACAATCCGTCGATGTACGAGCTGCTGAAGACCATCGACGATCCGTCGCAGCTGCGCAGCCTCGAGCGCAAGCAGCTGCAGCAGCTTGCCGACGAGCTGCGCGCGTACGTGCTCGAGTCGGTGTCGCGGACCGGCGGCCACCTGTCCTCGAATCTCGGCACCGTCGAGCTGACGATCGCCCTGCACTACGTCTTCGAGACGCCCGAGGACCGCATCGTCTGGGACGTCGGCCACCAGACCTATCCGCACAGATCCTCACCGGCCGGCGCGACGCGATGTCGCGGCTGCGCATGGTCGACGGCATCTCGGGCTTCCCGCGGCGCATCGAGTCCAGGTACGACACGTTCGGCACCGCGCATTCCTCGACCTCGATCTCGGCAGCCCTGGGGATGGCGGTTTCAGCAAAGATAAAAAATGAAAAGCGGCACTGCATCGCGGTGATCGGCGACGGCGCGATGTCCGCCGGCATGGCGTACGAGGCGATGAACAACGCCGGCGCCATGAACGTCGACCTGCTGGTGATTCTGAACGACAACGAGATGTCGATCTCGCCCCCGGTGGGCGCCCTCACGAATTATCTCGCCCGGCTGCTTTCCGGCCGCGTCTACTCCAGCGCGCGCCGCGTCAGCGAGCACCTGCTCAAGCGCGTCGGGGTGTGGGAGCTGGCGCGGCGCGCCGAGGAGCACATGAAGGGCATGGTGACGCCGTCGACGCTTTTCGAGGAGTTCGGCTTCAACTACATCGGCCCGATCG
>DATILQ010000026.1:0-10045 GCA_035476235.1 Burkholderiales bacterium | reverse complement strand
CGAGCTCGCCGACGAAGTGGTGATCCTGAACACCGGCCGAGTCGCCTTCGCCGGCGGCGCCGGCGAGGCGCGCGGCAACGAAGCGCTGATTACCCAGCACCTCGGGGTGTTCTAGGTGGCCTTACTCGAGATGGCGGGCGGGAGGGTAGTCGCGCGAGTACACCGGCGCGGCGAGGAACTTCGCCGGGTCGAAGCTCCAGAACTGCGTCACCTCGGGGAAGGTGGCGACGATCGAGTTCACCAGGCGGCCGTCCTTGCGCTCGACCTTGCGCACGTAGATGTTGAGGACCGGCTTGCCGTACCCGTCGATGCGGATCGGGCCCATCGGGCTGCGCTCCAGCCGTACTTCGTGCAGGGCGCGCACGAAGGCCGGCTTGTCCTCGAAGCGGCCCTTGACCGCGTTGAGCGCCGACTCGAGGTACAGGCCGGAAACGTAAGTGCCGGCGGTGTAGAACCCGGGAACGACCTTGTACTCGGCGAGGACCGCCTGCACGAAGCGCCTGTTCTCGGGCGTATCGAGCGCCGCCGAGTACCAGCTCGCCGAATACACGCCGAGCGCCTCGTCGCCCATGTTGCGCAGCACGCCCTCGTCGACGCAGGTGGGGTTGCCGAACACCGGGATTCTCTTGAAGCCGAACTCGGCGTACTGCTTGAGGAAGCGCAGGCCGTTGATGCCGGCGAAGCCGGCGTAGACGCCGTCGACGTCCGGCTTGATCTGGCTCACATAGGCGCTGTACTCGGGCACGTTGAGCGGCGGCCACAGCTTCTGCACGACGCGGCCGCCGTTCGCCTCGAACGCGCTCTGGAAGCCCGCCGTGCCCTCGTGGCCGTAGGTGAAGTCGTCGGCCACGGTGGCGAGGCGCCGGATGCCGAGCTGCTTCGCGGCGAATTCGCCGAGCACGTGCATCGGCTGCGCGGCGGTGCCGACGGCGTGGACGACGTAGTCGTTGAGCTTCTGCTGCGCCAGGTCCTTCTGCGCGGCGGAAGTCGGCGTGACAAGGGGCACCTGCGCCTGCCGGATGTAGTCGTCGATGGCGAGCGCTTCGAAGGTGGCGAGCGGGCCGATGATGACGTGCACGTGGTTGCGCTCGATGAGCTCCTGGGTGCGGGTCTTCGCCTGCGCCGGGTTGCCGCCGGTGTCGCCGACGAACAGCTCGACCTTGCGCCCCGCCAGGGTGTAGTTGCGCTCCTTGAGGAACAGCACGATGCCCTGCTCCATCTGAGCGCCGCCGGCCGCGAGCGGGCCGGTCTTGACGGTGAGAAAGCCCAGGCGCAGCGGCTCGGTCTGGGCCGTTGCGCCAGAATGCAGGATGCCGAGCGACGCCGCCAGCGCGAGGACGCGAATGCCGCGCATGCGTATTCCTCCCTGCGCGCAAGCTCTCATATCCCCAGTTCGTGGTCAACCAGGAGAAAGCTTCGATGATGTACCGCTGCGCGCCCGCATCCTCGGGTTCCGGAAAAATCGTAAAGAGGCGAGGGAAAAGCCTGCGGGTCGATATCCATTGCCATTATCTGAACGTGGAAGCGGCGGCGACGGTCGCGCGCCACAACCCGGCGCAGTTCGATTTGCTCGCCAGGTTCTCCAACGAGCTCACGCGCGAGGTGAGCGCGAAGCAGGTCATGGAGCGCGCCGCCCAGCTCACCAGCATCGAGCAGCGGCTGAAGGACATGGACCGCATGGGGATCGACGTGCAGGCCGTCTCGCCAGCGCCGCACCAGACCTACTACTGGTGCGAGCCGGGCGAAGGCGCCGAGGTCGCGCGCACGGTGAACGAGCGCATCGCCGCGATCGTCGCGCAATGGCCCGAGCGCTTCGTCGGCCTGGGCAGCGTTCCGCTGCAGGACGCCGGCCTCGCGGTGGCGGAGCTGGAATACGGTGCGAAGCAGCTCGGCCTGCGCGGGGTCGAGATCAACCCGAGTGTCAATGGATTGGATCTAACAGACGTAAGACTCGGGTTGGATAAATTCTTTTCTAAAGTGCAAGATCTGGACGTCCTCATCTTCATGCACCCGGCCGGCTTCACGCACGGCGAGCGGCTGAAGGACCACTATTTCAACAACGTGATCGGCAACCCGCTCGAGACCACGGTGGCGGCGAGCCATCTCATCTTCGACGGCGTGATGGAGCGTTTCCCGAAGCTGAAGGTCGTGCTGCCGCACGGCGGCGGCTACCTGGCGCATTACTGGGCGCGCATGGACCATGCGCACCGCGTCCGCCCGGACTGCAGAGTCCGCATAAAAAGGAAACCTTCCGGCTACCTGGAGAAGTTCTACTTCGACAGCATCACCTTCGACCCGGGCATGCTGCGCCACCTGGTCGAGCGCTTCGGTGCCGATCAGGTCCTGCTCGGCACCGACTACCCCTACGACATGGGCGTGGAGGACCCGGTGGGATTCATCGAGGGAGCCGGGCTGTCTTCTCTTGAAAAAAAACAAATCATGGGAGGAAATGCCGCCCGGCTTTTGAAGATTGGCTACAATAAACCCACAAGGAGGAGGTCATGAGATTCGTATCATTCATACTGGGATTGGCGTTCAGCGCGGCCGCGCTGGCGCAGCCGGCGCCGGTCAAGATCGGCATCGGCATCGCGCAGACCGGCACCCTCGGCGGCGGCGGCAAGGCGGCGCTGCTCGCGCTGCAGATGTGGGTGGAGGACGTCAACGGCCGGGGCGGCCTGCTCGGGCGCAGGGTCGAGCTGATCGCCTACGACGACCAGTCCAACCCGGCGACCACGCCGGGCATCTATACCAAGCTGCTCGACGTCGACAAGGTCGACCTGCTCATCGCGCCCTACGGCACGGTGCCGACCGCGCCGATCATGCCGCTGGTGAAGCAGCGCGGGCTGCTGCTGATGGGCAACTTCTCGTTCCAGGTCAACCACACGGTGAAGCACGACATGTGGTTCAACAACGCGCCGTGGGGGGATGCGACGAGCTGGACGGAGGGCTTCCTGAGGGTCGGCCAGAACATCGGCGCCAAGACCATCGCCTTCATCGCCGCCGACCAGGAATTCGCGCAGAACCTCGCGAACGGCGCGAAGGAGATCGCGAAAAGGACCGGGCTGCAGACCGTCTACGAGCAGAACTATCCGCCGGCCACGGTGGACTTTTCGGCCATGATCCGCGCCATCCGCGCGGCCAAGCCCGACATGGTGTTCGTGTGCTCGTATCCGAACGACTCGGTCGCCATCGTGCGCGCGGTGAACGAGATCGGCGTCGGCCCGACGGTGAAGCTGTTCGGCGGCGGCATGGTCGGCCTGCAGTTCACGCCGGTGATGGAGTCGCTCGGCTCGTCGCTCAACGGCATCGTCAACTACAACTCCTACGTGCCGGGGATGAAATACCCGGGCATCGAGGATTTCCTGCAGCGCTACGCGAAGAAGGCGGCGGAAGCCAAGGTCGACCCGCTCGGCTTCTACCTGCCGCCGTTCAACTACGCGATCGGGCAGATCCTCGAGCAGGCGATCGCCGCCACCAGGAGCCTCGACCAGAAGCTGCTGGCGAGGCATCTCCACGGGCATGAGTTCAACACCATCGTCGGCCCGATCAGCTGGGGCCCGGACGGCGAGCGCGCCAGGCCGGCCGTGCCGATGATCCAGTTCCGCAACGTCGCGGACAAGAACGTGGAGCAGTTCCGGCAGACCGGCAAGCAGGTGATCCTGCACCCGCCGCAGTTCAAGTCCGGCGACCCGGTCGTCCCGTACGAGAAGGCGCGCGGCGGCACCTAGCCTCCGTTGTCTTTCGAGCTGCTGCTGGAGGCGATCGTCTTCGGCGTCCTGCTGGGCTGCTTCTATGCGGCGGTCAGCATCGGCCTGTCGGTGGCCTTCGGGCTGCTCGACGTGCCGCACGTCGCGCACCCGGCGGTCATGGTGCTCGGCTCCTACTGCACCTACCTGCTCGGCCGCTACGGCCTGGATCCGATCCTGGCGGGCATCGCCCTGATGCCGCTGTTCTTCCTTCTCGGCGTCGCGATCTACCGCTTCTATTACGAGAGCTTCGAGAAGCGCGGCAGCGACGCCGGGGTACGCGGCCTCGCGTTCTTCTTCGGCCTGGCGTTCATCATCGAGGTCGGGCTGATCCTCGCCTTCGGCGTCGACCAGCGCATGGTCGAGGCCGCCTACATCGGCCGCAGCCTCGCGCTGGGGGAGTTCCGCATTCCCTGGCGCATGCTGGTGGCGTTCGGCGTCGCGCTGGTCCTCACTGCGGGGCTCACGATTTACCTGTCGCGCACCTTCACCGGGCGGGCGATCAAGGCCGTGGCGCAGGACGAGCCGGCGCTGCGGCTGATGGGCGCGAACCCGGTGCGCATCAAGCAGTGGGCCTTCGGCATCGCGACCGGGGTGACCGCTCTCGCCGGCGCCATGCTGATCGTGGTCGGCCCGGTCGAGCCGAGCCTGGATCGCGTCTACATCGGCCGCACCTTCGCCGTGGTCGTGCTCGCCGGCCTCGGCAGCATGACCGGAACCCTGGCCGCGGGGCTGATCCTCGGCATCTCGGAATCGATCGTCCTGATGCAGTTCGGCGCCTCGTGGGCGCCGGCGGTCGCGTTCGGGCTGCTGCTGGTGGTGCTCGGCATCCGTCCCCAGGGGCTTTTCGGACGATGAAATTCTGGATCGGCGTGGCGGTGACGGTTGCGCTCGCCACCGGCCTGGCTCTGAGCAGAGCGAACGAGTACTTCTTCTACGCCGGCTTCGTCGTGCTCCAGTTCGTCGTCCTCGCCACGGCCTGGAACATCCTGGGCGGCTACGCCGGATACGTGAATTTCGGCACGGCCGCGTTCTTCGGGATCGGCGCGTATACCGCGGTGGTGCTGTTCAAGGCGGCGGGCGCGCCGCTCGCGCTGCAGATCCTCGCCGCGGCGGCGATCAGCGGCCTGCTGGGGTTCGGCACCGGCCTGCTGACGCTGCGCCTGCGCGGCATCTTCTTCTCGATCGCCACGGTGGCGGTGATCTTCATCATGGAAACCGCGATGGTGAACTGGCGCTACGTGGGTGGCGCCACCGGCATGCAGCTGCTGCGTCCGCCGGTGATGGAGCCGTTCGAGTCCTACACGCGGATGCTGTTCGTGGCGATGGCGATCCTGGCGCTGATCGCGGTCTCGATCGCGCGCTACATCGAGGTGTCGTGGATCGGGCGGGGCCTGCGCGCGATCCGCGACAGCGAGGAAGCGGCCGAGTGCTTCGGCGTGCCGACGCTGCGGCTGAAGCTGTTCGCGTGCACGGTGTCGGGCGCGCTGATGGGCGCCGCCGGCGCGGCGATGCCGATGTACATGAGCTTCATCGAGCCGCCGTCGAGCTTCAGCCTGACCTACTCGGTGTCGGCGCTCGCGATGCCGATGATCGGCGGCACCTCGCACTGGCTGGGGCCGGTGATCGGCGCGATCCTCCTCGGCTCGGTGCAGCAGATCGTCACGGTGACGATCTCCAGCGAGATCAACGTCCTGGTGGTCGGGGTGCTGCTGGTGGTGTTCGTGGTCGCCGCCCCGGACGGAATTCTCGGGTTACTGAAAAAGCTGGGATGGCTGCTGCGCTCCTCCAGGTAAAAGGCGTGTCGAAGCGCTTCGGCGGCTTCGCCGCGCTGTCGGAGGTCAGCCTCGAGGTGGCCGCGGGCGAGCGCTTCGGCTTGATCGGCCCCAACGGCTCGGGCAAGACCACGCTCATCAACTGCGTCTCCGGCGCGCTGCGCAACGAGGCGGGCTCGATCGTGTTCGGCGGCGAGGAGATCTCGCGCCTGGCGGCCTACCAGCGCACGCGGCGCGGCATCGCCCGCAGCTTCCAGATCCCGCGCCCCTTCCACAGCATGTCGGTGCTGGAGAACCTGGTCGTGCCTCTGGGGTACGTCGCGCGCCTCAACGATGCCGATGCGCACGCGGAAGCGCTGCGCATCCTGCAGACCATCGGCCTCGCGGACAAGGCGCAGACGCCGTCGAACCGCCTGTCGCAGGTCGAGCTGCGCAAGCTCGAGCTGGCGCGCGCCATGGCGGCGCGGCCGCGGCTGCTGATCTCCGACGAGGCGATGGCCGGGCTCGCCGGCAATGAAGTCGAGGAGGTCTTGAAAATATTATTCGCCCTGAATGCGACAGGGATCACGATCATCATGATCGAGCACATCATGCAGGCGGTGATGCGCTTCTCGCAGCGCGTGATCTGCCTCGACGCCGGCAGGATCATCTGCGAGGGCACGCCGGCCGACATCGTCAAGAACCCGGACGTGCAGAGAGCCTACCTTGGCGCTTGACCTGGGGATCTCCGGAATCGATGCCGGATACGGCGCGGTGCGCGCGCTGCATGGCGTTTCCATCAGGATCCGCCAGGGCGAGACCGTCGCGCTGCTGGGGACCAACGGCAACGGCAAGAGCACGCTCATGAAATGCATCATGGGTATGGTGCGCCCCACGCGCGGCTCGGTCAGTCTCGATCTGGATGGGGAAAGCCATGACCTGACGCGCCTGTCGACGGAGGAGATCGTCAACCTGGGCGTCGCCATGGTGCCCGAGGGGCGGCGCCTGTTCCCCAGGCTCAGCGTGGAGGAGAACCTCCTGCTCGGCGCCTTCCGCAAGGCGGCGCGCCCCGATATCGGCCGCAACCTCGCCTTCTCGTTCGAGATTTTTCCCGTCTTGGCGGAGCGCAGGCGCCAGCTCGCCGGCTCGCTCTCCGGCGGCCAACAGCAGATGCTGGCGATCGGCCGCGCGCTGATGTCCTCGCCGAGGCTGCTGCTGGTCGACGAGCCCTCGGTGGGGCTGGCGCCGATCCTGGTCTCGCATACCATCACCAAGATCAGGGAGCTGAAGGAGCGCTACGGGCTCACGGTGCTGATGGCCGAGCAGAATTTCCACCAGGCGATCCGCATCGCCGACCGCGGCTACATCATCGTGCACGGCGAGATCGTGTTCGAAGGCAGAACGGTCGCCGAGCTCGAGCAGAACCCGCTCGTGAAGAACTACTATCTTGGCTCCGCGGCTTAAGGATCTTCCCGTGGGCGCCTTCGGCGCCGTGATGGGCCTCGCCGGCCTCGGCCTGAGCGCCCGCGCGGCCGCCACGGTTTTCCCCGGCGTGCTGCGCGCCCCCGCTTATTTCACGGAGCTCTGGGTCGTTCTGGGGCTGGCGGCGCTCTGCGCGCTTTTATCGGGGTATTTCCTGAAATTAATTCTCTACCCGGCCGCGGTGCGAGAGGACTTCACCAATCCCGCAACGCTGGGCTTCTGCGGCGCGCTGCCGGTCGGCACGTCGCTCGTGGCTGGCGGCATCGCCCCGTATTCACCTTTCATCGGAGATCTGCTGTGGTGGGCCGGCTGCGCGCTTCTGTTTGGCTTTCAGGTATGGGCGCTGGTCCGCTGGCTCTCGGGCGGGATCGAGCTGGCGAGACTCAACGCCGGCTGGCTGATCATCCTGGTCGGCGGCATCGTCGTGCCGGGGCCCGGCATCGCGCTCGGCCACATCGAGGCTTCGCGATTTTTCTTCGGCGTGTCGGCCAGCATCGCGCCGCTGCTCACCGCCTTGCTGCTCTATCGCGCGATGGCCGCGGCGCCGCTGCCCGAGGCGCTGCGTCCGAGCTGGTTCATCCTGCTGGTGCCGCCGTCGCTGATCTATGCCAACGGCGTGGCGCTGTTTTCCCTGGAGTTTCTGGAGATCCTGTATTTCTCGGGGCTGGTCCTCGCCCTCGCGCTGCTCGTCTACGCGCGCAATTTCCTGCGCTGGCCGTTCGCGCCGTCCTGGTGGGCGTTTACCTTCCCGCTCGACGCTCTGGCTTACGCTGCCGCGCGCTACGCGCAGGGCCACCCTTCGCTGCCGTGGACGCTGCTCGCCGCGGCGGCGCTGGCCGTCGCGACGTTTTTTGTTGTTGTTGCTCTCTGGAAAACTGCTCGCAGCGCTGCATCGCGAGCGGCGTGAACTCGGCCTGCGGCTGGTTGCCGCCGATGATGAACATCAGCAGGTGCTCCTTGCCCGGCTCGTCGTAGGTCACGTTCATGAAGCGGCGCGCGACGCCGACCGGGAACGAGATCACGTCGAGCGGGTCGAGGTCCACGTGCTCCATCGCCCGGCCCTCGTTCCATTCGCAGCGCCAGCGGCCGGTCATCGCGATGAAAGTCTCATTGGTGTCGTGGTTGTGCATCAGCGGGCCCTTGCCCGGCTTCGCCTTGCAGTAGCCGAGGTTGAAGCCCTCGGCGATGGCGATCGCCGGCATGGCCGAGGCGTCGGCGCCAACCGGGGAGGTAGTAGCTGCACTGCTAGCGTTGGGAGGTTGAAAACCGATGACCGCAAAGAGCTTGCGCCGGCACTCGGGGAGCGGGCTGTCGGGCAGGCCGCCGTCGGAGCCCTTCAGGTCCTTGAAGCGCGCGACGCGCTGCATCATCTCCGCGCGGCTCCAGTTTCGAATATCTTTCCAGTCGCTCATGACGCTTCCTCCTTGGCGCTATTATCGTACTCCGGAGGAGGCAACATGCAGACACTGCTGCTCGTCGTCAACCTGATCGTCTTCCCCGGCGGCTTCAACTGGCCGATCTGGGTCGCGCAGGAGAAAGGGCTGTTCGCAGCCAACGGCCTCGACGTGAAGCTGACGCCGACGCCGAGCTCGGTGTTCCAGCTCACCAACCTGATCGAAGGCAAGTTCGACATCGCCATGACCGCGGTCGACAACCTGATTGCCTACCGCGAGGGTCAGGGCGAAGAGCCGGTCCCGGGCCCCGACCTGATCGCTTTCATGGGCGGCGACAACGGCTTCCTGCGCCTGGTCGCGGTCCCGGAAGTGAAGACTCTCGCCGATTTGAGAAGCAAGACTGTTTCGGTCGATGCGCGGACGACCGGCTACGCCTTCGTGCTGTTCGAGATGCTCGAGCGCGGCGGGTTGCGGCTGGATCGCGACTACAGCGTGGTGCGCGCCGGCGGCGTGCTGCAGCGCTTCCAGGCGCTGATGGAGAAGAAGCACGATGCGACGCTGCTCCTGTCGCCGTTCGAGCTGCAGGCCGAGGCGAAGGGCTTCACGCGGCTGGGCAACGCGACCGATGTGCTCGGCGCCTACCAGGGGCTGGTCGGCGGCGCGCGCAAAGCCTGGGCTGACGCGAACCGCGACGCCGTGGTCGGCTACATCCGCGCCTTCTCCGAGGCAGTCGACTGGCTCTACGACCCGCGCAACCGGGACGAGGCGGTCCTCATCTTCCGCAAGAACCTGCCCAGCGTGCCGGAGCAGGGCGCGCGGGCGGCCTACGGCGTGCTCCTCGCGCCGAGCGGCGGCTTCCAGAAAAAGGCGCAGATCGACCTCGAGGGCGTGCGCACCGTGCTGCGGCTGCGCTCCAAGTACGCCGAGCCGAAGAAAGCGCTGACCGATCCGGCTAGGTACTACGACCCGAGCTTCTACCGCGCCGCGATGCGTTAGCCATCGCCTCGAGCACGGCGCACACCGACGCCGTGTCCTGCTTCGCGAATCCCTGCGCCATCGCCGCGGTGTAGACCGCGGCCGAGGCGTTGAAAAGCGGCGTCGGCACACCGAGCCGGGTGGCGAACTCGCCGATGATCTTCATGTCCTTCTGCCACACCTCGACCTTCATCGTGGCTCGATCGTAGCGCCCGGCGACCATCTGCGGGCCGCGCACCTGGAACATGCGCGAAGTGCCGGCGCCGTCGCCGGCGACGCGGTAGAGGGTCTCGGCATCGAGCCCGGCCTTCATGCCGAGGACGAACGCCTCCGCCGCCGACACGTTGTGGATCGCCACCAGCAGGTTGGCGACAAACTTCATCTTGCTGCCGTTGCCGAATTCCCCCAGGTAGTAGTGGGCGCGCGAGAAGCCTTTCAAAACCGGAATGACTTTCTTGAAGGACTTTTCATCCCCGCTGGCGTAAACCACCAGGTCTTTGGTCCGCGCCTGCGCACCGGTGCCTGAAAGCGGGCAGTCGAGCAGCGTCTTTCCTACCACCTCCCTGGCCTTGAGCTTGTCCTCGATCGGCAGCGTGCTGGTCTCGACGACGATGGCGCCTTTCAGCTCTTTTGAAACTTCATGCAATGCTTCGGCGCTGGGAAGCGACGTGATGACGATCGGTGCCTTCGAGGC
>DATILQ010000025.1:0-2678 GCA_035476235.1 Burkholderiales bacterium | reverse complement strand
CCACACTGCGATTTCCGTCATCACCAGCCCCGGCGGCTGATTAGGCACCGGCTTGAATCGCTCGGCGGTTTTCTCGGGATCGTTCCAGTATCCGAGCGACACCAGCGCACCGCGGTGAACGAGTTCGCCCGGCTCGCCCGGCGCGCACGTCGTGCCATCCTCGCGCACCACCAGTACTTCCGCATTCGGGATCGCCTTGCCGATCGAATCGGGACGCCGGTCGAGCTCCGAGGGAGGAAGGAAGGTCGAGCGGAACGACTCCGTGAGACCGTACATCAGGTAGACGAGCGTGTGGGGAAGCAGCGCGCGCAGGGCATCGAGGGTCGCTTTCGGCATGCGCCCGCCGGTATTCGCGATGTAGCGCAGGCTCTGCCGGGCGGCCTCCGGCCACTTGAGGGACGCGAGCTGGATCCACAGCGGCGGCACCGCCGTGAGGCAGGTGATGCGGTGACGCTGGATGGCGTCGACCACGTCGCGCGGAAGGAGGTAGTTGATGAGCGCGACGCTTGCGCCCACGTGGAATGCGGTGGTGAGCTGGCTGAAGCCCGCGTCGAAGCTGAGCGGCAGCGCCGCGAGGATCCGATCCTCGGGCCGGTTCTCGAGGTACTGGGCAACGCTTCTCGCGCCGGCGACCATGTTCCGGTGCGACAAGACCACGCCCTTGGGCTTGCCGGTGCTGCCCGAGGTGTAGAGGATCGCCGCCATGTCGGTGTCGATCACGCGGTGGGGTTTCGGCTTGCCCACCGCGGCGAGCGCGTCTTCCCAGCTCAGCACCGCGATGGCGCCTTCGGAACTCGCTATCCCGCCTACGCACAGCACCGTCTCGAGGTCTGCGCACTCCCTAAGGGAGGGCGCAAGCATCTTTAACCGCTCCGCGCTCGTTACCAGGACCCGGACGTTGCAGTCGCGCAGGATGTAGGCGACCTGCTCCGGCTTGAGAAGCGGGTTGATCGGCACGAACACCCCGCCGGCTGCCGCCGCGCCGAAGACCGAGATGACCGTCTCCGGGCGCTTTTCCATATACACGCCGACGCGCGCAGAGCGCGGCAGGCCCACTTCGAGCAGCGCCGCCGCGCAGCGCTCCACCGCCCCGGCGAGCGTGCCGTAGTCGAGCGTCGTCGATTGGTAGCACAGCGCGGGCGCGCTCGGCGTTCTCCGCGCGGATTGGAAAAGCAGGTCGTGGATCAGGTCTTGCATGGATGTTCCGATGGCCGCAACTGCAGCGTGACACGTTGCGACCGTGACAGGGAAAGGTGGAGGAAAGGCCACAGCGTCGCCGCCATGAGCTGGATCGGACCGAGGTGCAGGAACAGGGCGCTGGCCACGGGCCGGCCGCCGAGGCGCTCGTGCGCGCGCCTGGACGCGAGGTTGAATCGCGTGTACCGGCTGAAGGTGTAGCGGATTCCGCGCTTGCGCAGGTACTCGTTCGCCCCGTGCCAGATGCCGGCGAAGGCGAATCCGACGCGATGCTCGGGAAGGATATACAGGTCGTAATCGAAAATGGCCTCGCCTTTCGGCGTGACGACATAGGTGCAGCGGGCCTCGTCTTCCTCGTATTGCCCATGACAGAACCAGAGATAGCCGATCAGCCGGCCGTCGCGATAGGCGCCGAGGCAGACGGCGTTCTGCGCAAAGCGCGCCTCCTTGATGTCCGGGCGTGCCGGCATCAGCGCGACTTCGGGATCGCCGCGCCGGATCTCGCGTAACTCGATGCGCCGCGCGAAACGCTCCGGCAGGAGCGGCTTGCCGGTGATCGGCTGCACCATGATCTGGTAGGCGTAAAGGCGCAGGCGCGACGACAGGCGCTGCAGCACCCGGTCGATGCCGTAGAAAAGCCCGGCGACGAGCCCGTACTGCCTGTAGACGTCGACCAGCTTGTGGACCATTTCCGAGGAGATTCCTGAACCTAGGCGCGATAGTGCCCAAGCGCCCGGCGCGCCGCCAAGGGCTCAAAGTAGCTATGGAACACGGCGTTCACCAGGTGGGTAGCCACGCGCACGTCCATCGAGCCACCTGATCGCGCCAATCCCGGCGGGAAAAGGTGTGCGTCGCATCGGCCAGCCGCTGCTGGGCTATCCGGGGTGACTGGAGCAGGCTGCGCCAGCGCCGCGAGCCGGCTGCGGCATCGCTGAACTCCTTGGCCGTGAGGTCATCGCCGGACAGGATGAGCAGCACCTGCCCTTTGAACCTCGCAAGGCCTTCCGCCATGCGCTCGGGAAGCGCCTCCGTCGCCGCAGCGCCGGCTTTCCGGATATTGCGGACGAACGACGCAGCGGAGGCGGCGAGGTCGAGCTGTCCGCGGAAGAGCTTCGCCCAGGGCGCCGCGCTAAGCGCATGCCGGAGGTAGTAATGCTTGAGATACGTGCGCGCCTCGCCTTGCGCGGTGCGCACCCACGGATTGAGGAGCGCGATTCCGGTCACCCGCGGGTCCTGATGGGCGTAGAAGAGCGCCGCCGACGCCGCGTCGCACAAGCCCCAGATCGCGACATCGCTCAGCTGCGGCACCACGCGCATGAAGTGGTCCATGGCGGCGCGCAGGTCCTCGCCGACGTTCTCGAAGCTCCGGGGCGCGCCGGTGCTGTCGCCCATGCCGCGGTAGTCGAAGCGCATGGTGGCGTAGCCCTGCGCGGCCAAATGCTCGGCCAGCAATAGGAACTGCCGGTGGCTGCCGGCGCGGT
>DATILQ010000024.1:0-1765 GCA_035476235.1 Burkholderiales bacterium | reverse complement strand
CGATGAATTCGCGCAGGCATACGGCGGGCCGTTAAGATCGCTGGGGATCCACCAATTCCGCGGCGTTGCGAAGCCCCGCGAGCTCTTCGCACCGGACGGGAATGCGGCCGCGGGAGGGGGATAATCTTTCCGAAGGGATGTCTCCATGGACCAACCCGCCCGCGGGGCGGACGAGTTTTGGGCCTCGGATGCTGACCCGTCCGAATGACCGGAAATGGCCGATCAGCATCCTTCGCCCTGCGCGGAAAAGCTGACCTCCCAAGCAGTCGGTTAAGGACGCGACGAACACGGCACCTGCTGGGCCGATTCGTTAGCTCCGCAGGTTGCCCAGTCGTCAATGCCTTTCGAAAATGCTCCTCCGCCCTACGGAGGGAACTCATGGCCGCGACACACGCACCAGGCATCACGGTTCGCAGACGGCCGACGATTCCTCGCTAAAAGGTATCTCAAAGTTGGCGACGCCCGGTCATGGCGCTAAAGGGGCGGCAGCTTGAGCCGCGCAACTGAGATTTTTCGATGGCTGTTGCCCGTGCGACATGCAGCGCCGGTTCCACCCGATCCTTCCGTTCACGACCTGATTCCAAGGAAGAGAGCATGACCACTCTTTCAGAACACGATTCCCCTATCCTCGTGACCGGCGCCGCCGGTGCGATAGGCGCCATCGGCCGGAACGTCACCGAGATGCTGCTGGCCCGGGGCCACAAGGTGCGCGCCATGGTGCGACGAGAGGACACGCGCGCTGAAGACCTTCGCCGCCTCGGCGCCGAGGTGGTCGTGGGCGACCTGACCGACCTCGCCTCGATGCATCGCGCCATCGACGGCTGCAAGCGCATCTATTTTGGCATGTCCGTCTCTGCGGCCTATCTCGAGGCCACCGTCAACACCGCCGCGGTCGCCCGCCACCATGGCGTCGAGGCCTTCGTGAACATGTCGCAGATGACGGTCACGCAGATGAGCATTACCGAGACCACCGACAGTCCCCAGCACAAGCTGCACTGGCTCGCCGAGCAGGCGCTTTCGTGGTCCGGCCTGCCGGTCGTCACGATGCGGCCGACGGTGTTCCTGGAGGGCTTCTTCCTGGAACTCGCTGCGGCGGGCGTGCGCGACAGCGATGCGCTCGTGCTGCCGCTCGGCGGCGGCCGCACCGCGCCCATCTCTGCGGTGGACGTCGCGAGCGCCGTCGCCTTGGTGCTGAACGAGCCGGCTCCGCACATCGGCCGCATCTACAACCTCACGGGATCCGAGTCGGCCGACCTGACGCACTTCGCGAAGATCTTCTCCGAGGCGCTCGGGCGGACGATCACCTACCGCGATGTACCGGTCGACGCCTGGACCGGCAAGCTGCGCGAGGCTGGCTTTCCGGCGCACGTGCTAGCCCACTTCGCCGCGATGGCGCGTCTGCATCAGCAGGGCCGCTACGACCGCATGACGGACGACTACACCCGGCTGACGGGTCGCGCGCCGACGAGCATGCGCGAGTTCGTGCAGGCGCACGCCGCGGAGTTCACGCGGCCCGCCACGACCGCCTGAACGAGCCCACGCATCCGACGATCCGCCCCAAGAAGATAACCGGCTTGGCGGATCCAGATGTGCGACGCGGCTTATCTGAAGATACGCGTCTCACGCTCCTTTCGCCGAAGTTCCGAACGCTGCGGACTGAGTAAGCCAAGTGTCGAAACGCGTTTCGCCAAGTCGGGCGCCCTCGCCGGGGAGTAGCGTTCGCTCACCGACCTCCGCGCCGGCGTATCGCGCGTGTGGGTCGGCG
>DATILQ010000023.1:0-6101 GCA_035476235.1 Burkholderiales bacterium | reverse complement strand
CTCTGCCATCGAGTTCCATCGCGCAGCGCCGGGGTCCATCGAGCGGGCACGGATGTAGCCCTGGCGGTCGATGAGAAGCTCGAAATGCCGCGCTGCGATCTGCCGGTCTTCCACGATGGTGCGCGTAAACATGGCGTAGACCCGAACCAGGCTCGCGTCGGGCGTCGCGATCATCCCGGGGTCGATGCCGCCGGCGTCCGCTGACACGGCATCGGCGGGCGTCAGCGGGACGGCGAGCACCCGGACGCCGAGGCGGTCGAGGCGCGGCTTCGATTCCGCGAGCGCGCGCAGCCGTGCCAGCGAGTTCCGGCGCGAAAAGAAGACCAATAGCACGAGGCGGCGGCCGCGCTCCTGCGCGAGCGTCTCTTGCGGCCCGGTACCGATCTGGAACGTGAAATCCGGAGCGCTTACCGGCCGCCAGGGCTCGGCCTGCGTGTCGAGCCGCCGCGCTGCATCAGCGTTGGCGAGCGCGCGCAGGTAGTTGAGCAGGTCCCAGCGCTGCGCATCGGCGAGGCGCTCATTGGACTCGCCGGCGTGGCCCAGCCGCCAGAGCACTTCGCCTTCGCGACGTGCGGTCACGCGCGGTGTGAGGTACGGCGGGCGCGCAGCAAGCGCCGTCGCGCCGGGCCCATCGCCATAGCCGAAGGCACCGTGGCACACGGCGCATTGCTCCGCATAGAGCGGCGCGCCGCGCGCGACCGAGGCGACGCTGTAGCTCACCGGCGAGTGGAGGTAAGTGGTCGGATAGGCGGGCACCGCGAGCAGCCAGATTGCCGCGACGCCGGCACCCGCGGCGACGGCGATTCCGCCCACGATCCATTCCGTACTGCGCGCCCGGACGCCGACAACGACGGCGGCGAGAGCCGCGGCCGATGCGAAGCCGATGGCGAAGAGCACCTGGCGCGGCGCCGCGACCGCGCTCCAGTCGAGCGTGCGGGAAAAGGGCCAAATGGTCTGCGTGTCCGCTGCCGGAACCATGACGCCGAGCGCGCCGGCGATACCGAGCGTCACGACTCCGAGCGCAGTTTCGGCGAGCGTGTTGCGCCGTAGCCGCGCCAAGGCAAGCAGCGCCTCGGCACGCGCCGCCTGTGCGAGCCGCGGCGTCCAGCGCCAGCGATTGGCCGCCGCAAAAGCAACCATCGCCGCAAACAGCGTGAGCTTCGCGCACAGCAGCCGCCCGTAGCTCGTGCCGATCAATGCCGGCAAGCTGCCGACGCTGTAGGCCGCGTTCACGATGCCGCTCAGTGCGAGCACGGCAACGCTCGCCATGCCGAAGGCCGAAAAACGCCGCAATGCGGCTGTTGCAAGCGGGAGCTCAACCTGCTGCGCTGTGCGCGCCAGAACCAGCGCCAGCACGGGCAGGGCACCAAGCCATGCGCCCGCGGCGAGCAGGTGCAGGGCATCCGCCGACAGGTGAATGAGTCGGTCCGCGCCTTCCTCGGCAACACCGTGGCCCGCCGCGGCGAGCGACGCGAGCAGCGCCGCCGCAAGCGCCGTGCTCAGCGCGAGCAGCAAGGTTTCCTGCCGCGGACGGGCGCGGCGCAAGGCGAGCAGCGCCCCGCCGAGCGCAGCAGCGAGCGCCAAGCGCCCCAGGGAGAGGCGTCCGAATAGCGTCTCCTCGAGAACCGCGCCGAGGAGCCGCAGCGTCAGCGCGTCGCTGAAGGACACGCCGCTCATCTCCGCCGCCCGCAGCACGAACCACAGGGCTCCGGAAGCGACGATGAGCGCGAGGTCCCACAGCGCAAACCACGTGAAGCGCTCGCGCAACTCGAGCCAATGCTGCGCCGGTTGCGCCGGCTGCGCGAGGGCAGGCCGTGCCACGCACAGCAGGAATGCGAGCCCGCCCGCCAGCGCCACGACGACCGCGAAGTGCGCCGCGCGCAGGAGGATCACGGCGCGACAGTGAAGCTGAGATCGCCCTGCGTCACGTGCCCGTCCTTCGAAAGCACGCGCCAGATGACCCGATAGGCGCCGGGCGCGAGTGGCTGCAGAGAAACGCGTAAAGCGCGCGCATCGGTCGCGTCGACCGTCTGGTCCTGGCGGTCGACCTGTTTACCGTTTGCATCAAGCACGCGCAGCGTGCTGAACGCAGGCTCGAGCGTCTGGGAGAAAAAAAGCTTCACCTCGGCCGGCGATCCATGCACGGTGCTTTCAGCCGCGGGCGTCGCGCGCTCGAGCAGGCCGTGCGCAAAGATCGCAGCTGAATACGAATATGCCACGAGCACCACGAAGACGAGCGGGATCAGCTTCATCGGACAACGGGAGACAGCACGAAAAAGAATAAGCTCATTTCGGTCTCATGATTCATGAGCAGACAAACAGGAAATCAGCACCAAAAAGAATGAGTCCATCTCGGTCTGATGATTGACCACCATTTTGCGCGCTGCTAGCGTAAATCCATCGGGCCGCTTGCTGCTCGATGCACGAGTCGGTCCGCGGCCAATCGAACAGGGAGATGGACATGACCACTTCCAACGACACGAAGCGGCGTCGCTTGCTGAAACTCGCGGGCGCGCTTGGCATTGGCAGTGCGGCTGGCGGCACCGTCCTTACTGCGCTGTTCCCGAAGAGCGTGCGTTCCGCGGCGCGGCGCCACCACCGCACGCCGTGGCAAGCGGATACGGCCGCGCGCACCCTGGCGAAATTCGTCGACGAATTGCAGGTGGCGCAGACGATCTCTCCGAGCGGAACGCTGAACGGAGCCCCGTTCTACGATGTTCGCATGCGGCCTCTGCAGAAGAAGCTGCACCGCGATTTGCCGCCCACCAGCCTATGGGGCTACAACGGTCAGTACCCCCCGCCGACCTTCGAGGCGCGGCGCGGCAAGCCGATCGCCGTGAAGTGGGAGAACGACTTGCCGGGTAGGCATTTTCTGCCGATCGACCCCACGATTCACGGCGCGGAGCCGCCTACGCCGCAGGTGCGCACGGTAGTGCACCTGCACGGCCACAAGGTGATGCCCGACAGCGACGGCTATCCGGAGGCGTGGTTCACCAACGGCTTCCAGCGCACCGGTCCGTTCTTCGAGAACAAGGTCTACCACTATCCCAACGAGCAGCAGGCGACGACGCTGTGGTACCACGATCACGCGCTCGGCATCACGCGGCTCAACGTCTACGCGGGCCTCGGCGGCGGGCTTTACCTGCTGCGCGACGATCACGAAGATTCGCTCGGCTTGCCGAGCGGCGAGTATGAAATTCCGCTGGTGATCCAGGACCGCTTTTTCAACCGCGACGGCTCGCTGCTCTACCCGGTGCAGGCGCCCGACCGCGGCGGAGATCCGGACACGCGCGTGCCGCCGATCTGGATCCCTGAATTCTTCGGCGATACCGTGCTGGTCAACGGCAAGGTCTGGCCGTTCCTCGAGGTGGAGCCGCGCAAGTACCGCTTCCGCATCCTCAACGCGTCGAATGCCAGGTTTTATCGCATGACGTTGCAGGAGGCCGCGGATACCGGCCAGCAGCTCGGACGGCCCGGCCCCGCGTTCCAGCAGATCGGCAGCGACGGTGGCCTGTTAGCGGCACCCGTGACGCTGACGCAACTGTTGATCGCCCCTGCCGAGCGGCTGGACGTCGTGATCGACTTCTCCGGCTTTGCGGGCAAGAGCTTCCTTCTCACCAACGATGCGCCGGCGCCGTTCCCGGACGGCGAGGACATCGTGCCGGGCGAGGTGATGCTCTTCAAGGTGAACCAGCGGCTGCAGGGACGCGATAGCAGCTCGGTGCCGGCGAGGCTCAACAGTGTGCCGTTGCTGAGCCCGGCCAACGCCGTTGCCGTACGCGATCTGGTGCTGAGCGAGCTCGATTCGGCGCCGCCCTTCGAGAACCCGATCATCGCGCTCATCAACGACTCACACTGGGACGACCCGATCACCGAGACGCCGAAGGCCGGCAGCACCGAGGTTTGGCGCATCATCAACACCACGGGGGACGCGCACCCGATTCACGTGCACCTGGTGCAGTTCCAGATTCTCGACCGACGGCCTTTCGATCCGGACCAGTACCCCAACCTGATCTATACCGGGCCGGCCGAGCCACCCGCCCCGAACGAGCGCCGGGCCTGGAAGGACACCGTGATCAGCTACCCGGGGACGGTGACGCGGATCATCGCGCGCTTCGACCTGCCGTCGGCGGCGCATCCGCGCCCGGGCGACAAGTTCCTTTACGTGTTCCACTGCCACATCCTGGAGCACGAAGAGAACGAGATGATGCGGCCGTACACCGTTCTCGGCTGACCGCTCCGGCCGAGGCGTTTTATTTGTCTGCTGGCGCGGCCAGCGCGTTCACGGCGGCGATGAGTTCCTCGAACCTGAACGGCTTCTTGAATGTCCGCGCCGCGCCGATCTGCTGCGCGACCTGGAACACGTCGAACTTCATCCGCGGATCGCGCCCGCTCATGGCGATGACCTTCACTCCCGGGAATTCCCGGCACAGATCATGGATCGTCTCGATGCCTTCCATTTCCGGCATGAAGATGTCGGTGACGACCACGCTGGCCGGCCGGGCGCGCTGGCGCGCAAGCCCCTCGGCGCCGTTGGCGGCGCCTTCCGCGTCGATGCCGTAGCTGCGGAACCAGCGCAGCGCCAGGGTCCTGAAGTCCTCGTCGTCCTCGATGACAAGAACGCGCATGCCGGCTCAGTCGAGCGTATCGCTGTCCCAGGCGACGCTATCCCACGCCACGCTGTCCCAGGCCACGCTGTCCCAGGCGACGCTGTCCCACGCCACGCTGTCCCAGGCGACGCTATCCCAGGCGACACTGTCCCAGGCGATGCTGTCCCAGGCCACGCTGTCCCAGGCGACGCTCTGCCACACGACGGGTGAGCCATCCTTGTAGGAGAGCGGCGTTCCATAAAGGACGGGATACATCGCGCGCGCGAAGCCGTCGGAGGGCCGCAGCCCGCTGTTCGCCGCGGGCACGCTTTGCCGCTTCGCTGCGCTCGTGGTGGCGTCAAATGCGTCGAGCAGCCCGCTGCCGTCGGCGATCGGATCCGGAAGAACCGGGCCGTTGTCTCCGCCGTAGGGCTGCGTCGTGCCAACGAGGTAAGCCTTGACCTGATCGGGCGGAAGGTTCGGGTTGCCCGCAAGGAACAGCGCAGCCGCGCCGGACACGACGCCGGTCGCCTGGGAGGTCCCGGTGAGGCGGAAGTAGGTCGAGCCGTTCTGCGCGGACACGACCCGATCGGGAAAAAGCGTATCCAGCGAGCTTCCCGGCACGCGCACGGAGACGAGGCGGCGCCCCGGTGCGACGAGATCGGGCTTCGGATTCGAGTTGGCGCCGCCCCAGGAGGAGAACCAGGCGAACGTATCGTCCTCCGGGTCGCGGGTGCCCTGATCATCGGTCGCGCCGACGGTGACGACGTAAGGGTCGATGCCCGGAGAGAGCACCGAGTCGCGGTTGGGGCCGGTGTTGCCCGCGGCGGCGACGACGACCAGGCCGCGGCGCCACGCAATTTCCACCGCCGCCGACAGCGGATCGGCAACGTAGGGCAGCGTAGCGGGCGCGCCAAAAGAGAGGTTGAGTACCCGGATGTTGTAGGCCACGCGGTGCGCGAGGGTCCACTCGATGCCGCGGATCACCGAGGAGATCCGGCCGCTCCCCCGGGTGCTGAGGACGCGCACGTCGACGATGTTGACCTGCGGCGCGACGCCGACGAACTGGCCGTCGGAGCGAGTCCCGTTTCCGCCGATGATGCCGGCGACATGCGTGCCGTGCCCGCCCGGATCGCTGGTCGTGGCTTGATCCGCAAAGTTGACCGAGGCGAGAACACGATTCGCCGGCACGGTCAGGTCCGGGTCCGCCGCGACGCCGGAATCGAGCACCGCGACCGTTACGCCGTTGCCGGTGATCCCCTGCTGCCAGACTTGCGGCGCCTTGACGACCCGCTGGTAAATGGCTGAGAACTGATCGGGTGGCGTCGGCGGCGGCGGCGCGGCGCTCTGCCGCGGTCCTACGGTGCGGTCGTGGTGGATGAATGCCACCGTCGGCACCAGGCTCAGCGCGCTGATGCCGGCAGCGTTCGCGAACCCGGCTGCCGAGTTCACCAGGGCAAGCGCGGCGACCGGAACGCCGTTCAGACGGAGCAGATCGAGCGCCTGCAACGC
>DATILQ010000022.1:0-19195 GCA_035476235.1 Burkholderiales bacterium | reverse complement strand
AAGGACGGGATTCCGGCCACCGTCGAGCACATCGAATACGACCCGAACCGGTCCGCCCACCTGGCGCTGCTGCTCTACGCCGACGGCGAGCGCCGCTACGTGATCGCACCGAAGGGCATCGCCGTCGGTGTGCAGCTCATGTCCGGGTCCGAGGCGCCGATCAAGAGCGGCAACACCCTGCCGCTGCGCAACATCCCGGTCGGCACGATCGTGCATTGCGTCGAGATGCTGCCCGGAAAAGGCGCGCAGCTCGCGCGCTCGGCCGGCGCCGGCGTGCAGGTGCTGGCGCGCGAAGGCTCGTACGCCCAGCTGAGGCTGCGCTCAGGCGAAATTCGCAAGGTGCACATCGATTGCCGCGCGACGATCGGCGAGACCGGCAATGCCGAGCACAACCTGGAATCGATCGGCAAGGCCGGCCGCAAGCGCTGGCGCGGGGTGCGCCCGACGGTGCGCGGCGTGGCGATGAACCCGATCGACCATCCGCACGGCGGCGGCGAGGGACGTACCGCCGCGGGACAGCCCCCGGTGTCGCCCTGGGGCGTGCAGACCAAGGGATTCAAGACCCGCAGCAACAAGCGCACGCAAGTGATGATCGTGCGCGATCGAAGAGTGAAATAAGGGGTTACCTCAGCATGGCTCGCTCAATCAAGAAGGGTCCGTTCGTGGACCACCACCTGATGAAGAAGGTCGACGCGGCGCGCGGCTCGAACGACAAGCGGCCGATCAAGACCTGGTCGAGGCGCTCGACCATCGTCCCCGACTTCGTCGGGCTGACGATGGCCGT
Organism: Burkholderiales bacterium; assembly: GCA_035476235.1. Taxonomy (GTDB): domain Bacteria; phylum Pseudomonadota; class Gammaproteobacteria; order Burkholderiales; family SG8-39; genus SCGC-AG-212-J23. The sequence goes on along the minus strand of DATILQ010000022.1, from coordinate 18,411 downwards.
ACACAACGGCAAGCAGCACATCCCGGTGTACGTGACCGAGAACATGGTCGGACACAAGCTCGGCGAATTCGCGATGACGCGCATCTTCAAGAGCCACTCCGCCGTCGGCAAGCGCACCGAGGAAGCCGTCGGCGGCGACCGCAGGCCCCCTCCGGGCACTCAGGGCCCGGCAGCGCCGGCCGCCGCACCGGCGGCGGCCCCGGCGGCGGCGCCGGCTCCGGCGGCGAAGAAGTAAGGCGCGCCGGAACATGGAAACCAGAGCGATCCTGCGCGGCGTGCGCCTGTCGGCCCAGAAGGGCAGGCTGGTGGCCGACCTGATCCGCGGCAAGCCGGTCGACCAGGCAATGAGCGCGCTCGCCTTCATGCCCAAGAAAGGCGCCGGCATCATCCGCAAGGTGCTGGAATCAGCCATCGCCAATGCCGAGCACAACGACGGCGCCGACATCGACACGCTGAAGGTGAAGACGATCTTCGTCGAGCGCGGTATGTTCCTGAAGCGCTTCCAGGCGCGCGCCAAGGGTCGGGGAAACCGGGTCCTCAAGCACACCTGCAACATCTTCATTACCGTCGGGGATTAAATGGGCCAGAAAATCAATCCGATCGGGTTCCGCCTGGCGGTGAATCGCAACTGGAGCTCGCGCTGGTATGCGAACAGCCGCTCGTTCGCGCCGATGCTCGCCGAGGACATCAAGGTGCGCGACTTCCTCAAGCGCAAGCTCGCGCACGCCTCGGTCGGCCGCGTGCTGATCGAGCGGCCGGCGAAGGATGCCCGCATCACCATCTTCTCGGCACGGCCGGGCGTGGTGATCGGCAAGAAGGGCGAGGAAATCGAGGCGCTCAAGGCCGAATTGCGCCGGCTGATGGGCGTCAACCAGGTGCATGTGAACATCGAGGAGATCCGCAAGCCCGAGGTGGACGCGCAGCTGATCGCCGACTCGATCGCGCAGCAGCTCGAGAAGCGCATCATGTTCCGGCGCGCCATGAAGCGCGCGATGCAGAATGCCATGCGCCTGGGCGCGCAGGGCATCAAGATCATGAGCTCCGGCCGCCTGAACGGCATCGAGATCGCCCGGACCGAGTGGTACCGGGAGGGACGCGTGCCCTTGCACACGCTGCGCGCCGACATCGACTACGGCCTGGGCGAGGCCAAGACCACGTTCGGCGTGATCGGCATCAAGGTGTGGGTCTACAAGGGCGAAGTCATGCCGAAGGGCGAGGCGCAGGCGGCACTGCCGTCGGCCGCGCCGGCGGCGCAGCCCGAAACTCCCGCGGAGCCCAGGCGCGCCAAGAAGCCCGTGCCCAAGCCGGGCGCGAGGCGCCCCTCCGGCAGGCCGAGGCCCGAGGGCGAGCGCAAGGCGGCGAAGAAGCCCGACGCCCCCGCCCCGAAGACCACGGTGAAGCGGCCCAAGAAGGTATTGAAGGAGGAAGGCGGAGGAACCAAGGAATAGCCATGCTGCAACCGGCAAGAACCAAATATCGCAAGCAGCAGAAGGGCCGCAATACCGGGGTCGCGTCGCGCGGCACCAAGGTCGCGTTCGGCGAGTTCGGCCTCAAGGCGACCACCCGCGGCCGGCTCACCGCGCGCCAGCTCGAGGCGGCGCGCCGCGCGATGTCGCGCCACATCAAGCGCGGCGGCCGCATCTGGATCCGCGTGTTCCCGGACAAGCCGGTCTCGCAGAAGCCTGCCGAAGTGCGCATGGGCAACGGCAAGGGCAACCCGGAGTTCTTCGTCTCCGAGATCCAGCCGGGCAAGATCATCTATGAGATGGACGGCGTCACCGAGGCGCTCGCCAAGGAGGCCTTCGCGCTCGCTGCGGCGAAGCTGCCGTTCCGCACCATCGTCGTGCAGCGCACGCTGGGGTAGGACATGGACCCGACTGAACTGCGCGGCAAGAGCGGCGAGGAGCTGCAGAAGGAGCTCGAAGGCCTGCTGCGGGCGCAGTTTGGACTGCGCATGCAGCTCGCCACCCAGCAGCTGACCAACACCAGCCAGTTGAAGAAGGTCCGCCGCGACATCGCGCGCGTGCGTACCCTGATGAAGGAGAAGGCGGCGAAATGACTGATCAAGCTTCGACGGCCAAGAACCAGCGCAAGCTGGTGGGCCGGGTGACCAGCAACAAGATGCAGAAGACGGTCGTGGTGCGGGTGGAGCGCCGTGTGCGGGACGCGATGATGGGCAAGACGATCACGCGCTCGCGCAAGTACCACGCGCACGTGGAGACCGGCGAGTTCGGCGATGGCGACCTGGTCGAGATCGCCGAGTGCCGGCCGATCTCGAGAACCAAGTCGTGGCGCGTCACGAGGCTTGTGGAGAAGTCCAAAGCCGTTTAGAATCCGCGCCTTTTCCCGTCCCTTCGGGGTCCAAAACTGCGCCGGGTGCGGCGCAAGTTGGATTGGAGAGCCAAGCAATGATTCAGATGGAGTCCATCCTGGACGTGGCCGACAACACGGGCGCGCGGGCGGTCATCTGCATCAAGGTGCTCGGCGGCTCCAAGCGCCGCTACGCCTCGATCGGCGACGTGATCAAGGTGAGCGTCAAGGACGCCGCGCCGCGCGGGCGGGTGAAGAAGGGCGAGATCTATCACGCGGTGGTGGTGCGCACGGCCAAGGGCGTGCGCCGCTCCGACGGCTCGCTGATCCGCTTCGATCGCAACGCTGCGGTCCTGCTGACCCCGAAGATGGAGCCGATCGGAACGCGCATTTTCGGTCCCGTCACGAGAGAGCTGCGCACCGAGCGTTTCATGAAAATCGTATCGCTTGCACCCGAGGTCCTTTGATGCAGCGGATCAAGAAAGGCGATGAGGTGGTGGTGATCTGCGGGCGCGACAAGGGCAAGCGCGGCACCGTGCTGCGCCGCGTCGACGCCGAGCATCTGGTGATCGAGGGCGTCAACCGCGTCAAGAAGCACCAGCGCCCCAACCCGATGAAGGGCGTCACCGGCGGCATCGTCGACAAGGACCTGCCGATCCACATTTCCAACATCGCGCTGTTCAACCCGGCGACCAAAAAGGCCGACCGCGCGGGCATCAAGCAGCTCAGCGACGGCCGCAAGGTGCGGGTGTTCAAGGCGAACGGCGAGCAGGTGGACGTGTAAAGCCATGGCCAAGGACGAAAAGCCCAAGCAGGAACACAAGCCGGCGCAGGCGCAGAAACCGGTGCAGAAGAAAGAGGCCGCGCCGAAAAAGGAAGCCACTCCGAAGTCCGACGCGCCACAGTTGCCGGCGCCGCCGGCGCGCCTGGCGATCTACTACCGCGAGAAAGTAGTGCCGGAGCTGATGCAGAAGTTCGGCTACAAGACCGTGATGCAGGTGCCGCGCCTGCGCAAGATCACGCTCAACATGGGCGTGGGCGAGACCACCACCGACAAGAAGACGCTCGACAACGCGCTCGCCGACATGACCAGGATCGCGGGGCAGAAGCCGGTGGTCACCAAGGCGCGCCGGTCGATCGCAAACTTCAAGGTTCGAGCCGGCTTTCCCGTCGGCTGCATGGTGACGCTGCGCGGCGCGAGGATGTACGAGTTCTTCGACCGCCTGGTGAGCATCGCCATGCCGCGCATCCGCGATTTCCGCGGCGTGTCGAACCGCGCTTTTGACGGCCGGGGCAATTACAGCCTCGGTTTCAAGGAGCAGATCATCTTCCCGGAGATCGATTACGACAAGATCGACACGCTGCGCGGGATGAACATCGCGATCACCACCACGGCGAAGACCGACGACGAGGCGCGCGCGCTGCTCGCCGCGTTCCGTTTCCCGTTCAAGCACTGAGGGACCCAGGCATGGCCAAGCTCGCACTCAAGCTCCGCGACCAGAAGCGCCGCAGGACCGTCGAGAAATTCAAGGCGCGGCGCGCCGCTCTGCTCGAGGTGATCCACGACTCGCGCGCCACCGACGAGGCGAGGGAAGCGGCCCGCGACAAGCTGCAGAAGCTGCCTCGCGACGCCTCTCCGGTGCGCCTGCGCAACCGCTGCGCGCTGACCGGCAGGCCGCGCGGCGTATACCGCAAGTTCGGCCTGGGGCGCAACAAGCTGCGCGAGCTGGCGCTGCGCGGCGAAGTGCCCGGCGTGATCAAGGCGAGCTGGTAGAAATGAGGGTAAGGAGACATCGATGAGCATGAGCGACCCGATCGCGGACATGCTGATCCGCATCCGCAACGCCCAGATGGTGCGGCACGTGGAAGTCGTGATGCCGGCATCCAAGCTGAAGGCGTCGATCGCCCAGGTGTTGAAGCAGGAAGGCTACATCGAGGATTTCGCCCTGCGCGACAACGGCGTCAAAAAGGAGCTGGCGATCGCCCTCAAGTACTACGCCGGCCGGCCGGTCATCGAGCGCCTCGAGCGCGTGTCGAAGCCCGGGCTGCGCGTCTACAAGGGACGCGACGACATACCGCGCGTGATGAACGGGCTCGGCGTGGCGATCCTTTCCACGTCGCGGGGCGTGATGACCGACCGCAAGGCGCGCGCCGACGGCGTCGGCGGTGAAGTGCTTTGCATCGTTGCATAGGGACGGCCATGTCGCGCATCGCAAAAATCCCGATCGACGTGCCGAAGGGCGTCGAGGTGAACATCGCGTCCGGCCAGATCTCCGTGAAGGGGCCGCTCGGCACCGTCGTGCGCGCGGCCGATCCGAACGTCGCGGTCGAAGCGAACGGCGCCCAGCTGCAGTGCAAGGCGCTGGGCAACTCGCGCCATGCCAACGCCATGTCGGGCACCATGCGCGCGCTGGTCGCGAACATGGTCGCTGGCGTGACCAAGGGCTTCGAGAAGCGCCTTACGCTGGTCGGGGTCGGGTTCCGCGCGCAGGCGCAGGGCGACAAGCTCAATTTGTCGCTCGGCTTTTCGCATCCGGTGGTGCACCAGATGCCCAAGGGCATCAAGGTGGTGACGCCGACGCAGACCGAGATCGTCATCACCGGCGTCGACAAGCAGCTGGTGGGCCAGGTCGCCGCCGAGGTTCGCGCGCAGCGCGCGCCCGAGCCCTACAAGGGCAAGGGAGTGCGCTACAGCGGCGAGATCATCATTTTGAAGGAGACCAAGAAGAAGTAACGGGGCCAGCCATGATCGACAAGAACCTCGCGCGCCTGCGGCGCGCACGCCAAACCCGGCTCCGGATCCGTGCCGTCGGGGCGGTGCGTCTCACCGTGTATCGCACCAACGGGCACATCTATGCCCAGCTCACTTCCGCGGCGGGCGACAAGGTCATCGCGAGCGCTTCCACGCTGGAGAAGGACGTTCGGTCCCAGCTGAAGAACGGCGGCAACCGCAAGGCCGCCGAGATCGTCGGCCAGCGCATCGCCGCCAAGGCGAAGCAGAGCGGCGTCGAGAAGGTTGCTTTCGACCGCGCCGGCTATAAATACCATGGACGCGTGAAGGCGCTCGCTGAGGCGGCGCGCGCCTCCGGACTTAAATTCTAGAGGTCAGGCTCCAGGACTCTTATGGCGAAAATTCAGCCACGGATGCAGCAGTCGGAGGAGCGCGGCGACGGCCTGCGCGAGAAGATGATCGCGGTCAACCGCGTCACCAAGGTGGTGAAGGGCGGCCGCGTGCTCGGCTTCGCCGCGCTCACCGTGGTCGGCGACGGCGACGGCGGCATCGGCATGGGCAAGGGCAAGGCGCGCGAGGTGCCGGTCGCCGAGCAGAAGGCGATGGAGGAGGCGCGGCGCAAGCTCTTCAAGGTAAAGCTGAAGAACGGCACGCTGCATCACACGGTGACCGGCCGCTGGGGCGCGGCGCGCGTCCTGATGCAACCGGCGCACGAAGGAACCGGCATCATCGCCGGCGGGCCGATGCGCGCCGTGTTCGAGGTGATGGGCGTCACCAACGTCCTCGCCAAGTGCTTCGGCTCGACCAACCCCTACAACGTGGTGCGCGCCACGCTGAACGGCCTGCAGGCGATGAGCACGCCCGCGGAGATCGCGGCGCGCCGCGGCAAGACGGTCGAGGAAATTCTCGGTGAATAAGATCAAGGTCCGCCTCCTGAAGGGGCTGGCGGGCATCAAGCGGCGCCACCGCGACACGGTGCACGGGCTCGGGCTGAAGAAGATCAACCAGACGGTCGAGCTCGCCGATACCCCGGCGGTGCGCGGCATGATCAACCGCGTCAATTACCTCGTGCGAATCGACGATTGAGCCCATGAGACTGAATTCCCTGAAGCCCGCAGCGGGCTCGAAGAAGGACCGGCATCGCGTCGGCCGCGGCGGCGGCTCGGGCTGGGGCAAGACCGCGGGCCGCGGGCACAAGGGCCAGAAGGCCCGCTCGGGCGGCTTCCACAAGGTCGGCTTCGAGGGCGGCCAGATGCCGCTTCATCGCCGCTTGCCCAAGCGCGGCTTCAAGTCCCTCACGCGCGGCGACGTCGTCGAGGTGCGCATCGGCGAGCTCGAAACGATGCAGGCGACGGACATCGACCTGGCGGCGCTCAAGTCCGAAGGAATCGTCTCGCACCAGGCGCTCGCCGCGAAGGTGATCCTCTCCGGCAAGCTCTCCCGCAAGATCGTTCTCAAGGAGGTGAAGGCGACGAAGGGCGCGCGCTCGATGATCGAGGCCGCCGGCGGCAAAGTCGAGTTCACCGAAAGGAAGATCGAGGAAAAACCCAAGCGCGGCAAGAAGCCCGAGAACAAACCGGCCGATGAGGCTGCGAAGGCTTGATGGCCAACGCGCTGCCCAACGTCGGCAAGGCCTCGCGCTACGGCGACCTGAAACGCCGGCTGCTCTTCCTGCTCGCCGCGCTCGTCGTCTTCCGCGTCGGCGCGCACATCCCGGTGCCGGGGATCGACCCGCACGTGCTCGGCGACCTGTTCAAGGACCAGCAGGGCGGCATCCTCGGCATGTTCAACATGTTCTCGGGCGGCGCCTTGCGGCGCTTCACGATTTTCGCGCTCGGCATCATGCCGTACATCTCCGCCTCGATCATCATGCAGCTGATGACGGCGGTCAGCCCCCAGCTCGACCAGCTGCGCAAGGAAGGCGAGTCCGGCCGCCGCAAGATCACGCAGTACACGCGCTACGCCACGGTATTCCTCGCCCTGTTCCAGGCGACCGGCATCTCGATCGCGCTCGAGTCGCAGCCGGGGCTGGTGCTCGATCCGGGGCTGATGTTCCGCGTCACCACCGTGACCACGCTGGTGACCGGCACCATGTTCCTGATGTGGCTCGGCGAGCAGATCACCGAGCGCGGCCTCGGCAATGGCATCTCGATTATCATCTTCGCCGGCATCGCGGCCGGCCTGCCGAACGCGGTGGCGGGCACGCTGGAGCTGGTGCGCACCGGCGCCATGCATCCGCTGACCGCGCTGCTCATCGCGGTCGCCGTCATCGTGGTGACCGCTTTCGTGTGCTTCGTCGAGCGCGGCCAGCGCAAGATTCTCGTCAATTACGCCAAGCGCCAGGTCGGCAACCGCGTCTACGGCGGCCAGAGCTCGCACCTGCCGTTCAAGCTCAACATGTCGGGCGTGATCCCGCCGATCTTCGCCAGCTCGCTGATCCTCTTCCCGGCAACGCTGCTCGGCTGGTTCGGCGCCGCCGAAGGCATGATCTGGCTGCGCGACATTGCCGGCACCCTCACTCCCGGGCAGCCGATCTACGTGCTGATGTACGCGGCGCTGATCGTGTTCTTCTGCTTCTTCTACACCGCGCTGCAGTACAACCCCAAGGAGACGGCGGACAACCTGAAGAAATCAGGCGCCTTCGTCCCCGGCATCCGGCCCGGAGAGCAGACGGCGCGCTACTTGGAGAAAATCCTCACCCGCCTGACGCTCGGCGGGGCGATTTACGTGACCCTGGTGTGCCTGCTGCCCGAATTCCTGATCCTGCGATGGAACGTGCCGTTCTACTTCGGCGGCACGTCGCTGCTGATCATCGTCGTCGTGACGATGGACTTCATGGCGCAGGTGCAGGCCTACATCATGACTCACCAGTACGAGAGCCTGCTGCGCAAGGCCAACTTCAAGGGCGGGTTGCCGGCACGCTGAGGCCATGGCCAAGGAAGATGTCATCGAGATGCAAGGCGAAGTGCTGGAGAACCTGCCGAATGCGACGTTCCGTGTGAAGCTCGAAAACGGGCACACGATCCACGCCTTCATCTCCGGAAAGATGCGCATGAACTACATCCGCATTCTTCCCGGGGACAAGGTGACCGTGCAGATGACGCCCTATGACCTCACCAAAGGCCGCATCACGTTCCGCGCTAAATAGGAGACACACCATGAAAGTAATGGCCTCAGTCAAGAAAATCTGCCGCAAGTGCAAGATCGTGCGCCGCAAGGGCGTGGTTCGCGTGATTTGCTCGGAGCCTCGCCACAAGCAACGCCAAGGTTGATAACGTCTTGTTCAAACTGATATAATTTCAGGTTTCGCCCATGGCACGCATAGCAGGCATCAACATCCCGAACCATCAGCACGCCGAGATCGCGCTGACGGCGATCTTTGGCATCGGCCGCGCCCGCGCGCAGGCGATCTGCGCCGCCGCCGGCGTGCAGGGCACGCGCAAGATCAAGGATCTCACCGACGGCGAGCTGGAGCGCATCCGCGAAAACGTCGCGCGCTTCACGGTCGAAGGCGACCTGCGCCGCGAGGTCTCGATGTCGATCAAGCGGCTGATGGACCTGGGCTGCTACCGCGGCGTGCGCCATCGAAAGGGGCTGCCGGTGCGCGGCCAGCGCACGCGCACTAACGCTCGTACCCGCAAGGGCCCGCGCAAGGCCGCCATCAAGATGAACGTGCCGGTCGGCAAGGTCGCTTAACCCAGGAACCCATCTCAGGAAAACTCATGGCGAGCAGGAATGCACCGACGCGGCAGGAGCTTCAGCAGACGGCGTCTGCGCGCGCGCGCAAAAAGGTCAAGAAAAACGTCGCCGAGGGCATCGCGCACGTGCACGCGTCGTTCAACAACACCATCGTGACCATCACCGACCGGCAGGGCAACACTCTGTCCTGGGCGACCTCGGGGAATGCCGGGTTCAAGGGGTCGCGCAAGTCGACGCCGTTCGCCGCGCAGGTCGCGGCCGAGCGCGCCGGGCGCGCGGCGCAGGAATGCGGCGTGAAAAACATCGAGGTCCGCATCAAGGGCCCCGGCCCCGGGCGCGAATCGGCGGTGCGGGCGCTCAATGCGGTCGGGCTGAAGATTTCCAGCATCGCGGACGTGACCCCGGTTCCGCACAACGGTTGCCGTCCGCCGAAGCGCCGGCGCGTCTAACCAGGAGACAGCATGGCAAGAATCCTCGACGCCAAGTGCCGCCAGTGCCGCAGGGAAGGCGAAAAGCTGTTCCTGAAGGGCGAGAAGTGCTTCACCGACAAATGCGCCATCGAGCGCCGCGCCTACGCCCCGGGCCAGCACGGCCAGAAGAGCGGCGCACGGCTCTCCGACTACGGCAAGCAGCTGCGCGAGAAGCAGAAGCTGCGCCGCATCTACGGCGTGCTCGAGCGCCAGTTCCGCAAGACCTACGCCGAGGCCGCGCGCTCCAAGGGCGTGACGGGGGAGAGGCTGCTGCAGCTCCTCGAGTCGCGCCTCGACACGGTGGCTTATCGCATGGGCTTCGGCGCCTCGCGCACCGAAGCGCGCCAGGTGGTGCGCCATAACGGCATCCTGGTGAACGGCAAGCGGGTCAACATTCCGTCTTACCAGGTGAGTCCCGGCGACGTGGTGGAAGTGGCCGCCAAGGCGAAGGAGCAGCTGCGCATCAAGGCCGCCGCCGAGGCGGCGGAGTCGCGCGGCATCCCCGAGTGGCTGCAAGTCGATTCGAAGGGGCTGAAGGGCACCTTCAAGGCCATGCCCGGCCGCGCCGATCTGCCCTCCACGATCAACGAAAGCCTCATCATCGAGCTGTACTCGAAGTAAGCAAACAGGACCGCACATGCCCCAATCGGGATTCCTCAAGCCGCGTATTGTCGACGTCCAGAACCTCTCGCCGAACCACGCCCGCGTGACCATGGAGCCGTTCGAGCGCGGCTATGGCCACACGCTGGGCAACGCCCTGCGCCGCGTTCTGCTGTCCTCGATGCCCGGCCACGCGCCGACCGAAGTGCAGATCGCGGGCGTGGTGCACGAATACTCCACGCTGGACGGCGTGCGCGAGGACGTCGTCGACATCCTCCTCAACCTCAAGGGCGTGGTGTTCCGTCTGCATAACCGCGCCGAAGCAATCCTGTCGCTCAAGAAGAAGGGCGACGGGCCGGTCACGGCGGCGGACATCGAGCCTGCGCACGACGTCGAGATCGTCAACCCCGATCACGTCGTCGCGCACCTCGCCTCCGGCGGCAAGCTCGAGATGCAGATCAAGGTGGAATCCGGCCGCGGCTACCTGCCCGGCAACATGCGCTATCTGCCCGAGGAAACCAAGGGCATCGGCCGCGTCATCCTCGACGCGTCCTTCAGCCCGGTGCGCCGGGTGTCGTACGCGGTCGAGTCCGCGCGCGTCGAGCAACGTACCGACCTCGACAAGCTGATCATGGACATCGAGACCAACGGCGCCATCGAGCCCGAGGAGGCGATCCGCTACGCCGCGCGCGTGCTGGTCGACCAGCTCTCGGTGTTCGCGCAGCTCGAAGGCACGGCGATGCCGACCGAGCAGCCGAAGTCCCCGGCGGTGGACCCGATCCTGCTGCGCCCGGTGGACGACCTCGAGCTCACCGTGCGCTCGGCCAACTGCCTCAAGGCGGAGAACATCTACTACATCGGCGACCTGATCCAGCGCACCGAGACCGAGCTCCTCAAGACGCCGAACCTCGGGCGCAAGTCGCTCAACGAGATCAAGGAAGTTCTCGCCTCGCGCGGCCTGACCCTGGGGATGAAGCTGGAGAACTGGCCGCCGGCCGGCCTGGAGCACAGGACCTAGCCATGCGTCACGGACACGGGCTGCGCAAGCTCAACCGCACGACGGGCCACCGCCTGGCGATGCTCCGCAACATGACGGTGTCGCTCCTGCGCCACGAGGAGATCACCACCACGCTGCCCAAGGCGAAGGAGCTGCGGCGCGTGGTCGAGCCGATGATCACCCTCGGCAAGAAGCCATCGCTCGCCAACCGCCGCCTCGCGTTCGACCGCCTGCGCGACCGCGGCATCGTCGAGAAGCTGTTCGGTGATCTCGGCCCGCGCTACGCCAAGAGGAACGGCGGGTACCTGCGCATCCTCAAGACCGGGTTCAGGAAGGGCGACAACGCGCCGCTGGCGCTGGTCATGCTGATGGATCGCCCCCAAGAAACGCCGGAGCAGAAGCCCGAGGAAAAGAAGAAGAAAAGCGCACCGAAGGCCGAGCAATCATCACCGGCCCGGCCCTGAACGAATTTCCCGCGACGAGCGCGGTGTTGCTCGATCGCGCGCTCATCGATGAGATCAGGCGCATTGAGCGCGCCACCGGACGCGACGACCTGCTTGCCGGGTTCGTCCGCGAGCTGGAAGGCAATCTAGCGGACTTCGGCGCCGCATTCTCCGATTACATCGCCCGCGGCGATACCGCTGGCGCCGTGCGCGCCGCTCATACGCTGAAGAGCACATGCCACCAGCTCGGCGCCCAGGCGCTCGGCGCTCTGTTCGCTGAGATCGAGCGCAGCGCCAAGGCCGCAGACTATGCCGAAGCGAAGCGCAAGTTCGATGGCGGTGCCAGCCTGATCGCGCGCTCGCTCGAGGCGCTGAAGCACGCCTAGGCGCGAGCCCGCCTTGGCGCGCCCGAGCCTTTGATCTGCGTGCGGTGCATGACGCGGCGCGCCTTGGGGTCGAATGCGTCGCGGCGATGCATGGTGGTGCGGTTGTCCCAGAGCACCAAATCACCCCGCGCCCATTGGTGCCGGTAGAGCGCGGCCTCCACGAAGGACCAGATCTCGTCCAGCAGGCGCTCCGATTCAGCGAGCTCGAGTCCCATGACGTAGGCGTTACGCCGGCGGCCGAGGTAGAGCGCGAGTTCGCCCGACACCGGATGCTCGATGACGACCGGATGCGGTGTACCCACGGAGGTGCGAGAGTCGTTCGAAGGCGTCAGTCCCTTGCGCACGAAGCCACCCGAATCGTAGGTGCCGTCGTGCTTGATATCCAGCTTGCGGATCCGCTCGACCAGCGTCTTGGGCATTTGGGCGAGCGCCGCTTTCATGCTGCTGAACCAGGTGTCGCCGCCCTGGGCAGGAATTTCCAGCGAATACAGCATCGACGCGTCCGGCGGCTGCGCCGCATAGCTCATGTCAGTGTGCCAGGCGGCCTCGCCATCGCCGAGCGCCCCGATCGGCTCGCCCTGCTCGTCGAGCACGTTCGAGACGATATAGACCTCGGGATAGCCTGGGGGAGACTTGCGCCCCGCACCCTGGTTCGGGGGCGAGTCGAGCGTGCCGAAATGTCTCGAGAACGACAACAGATCGTCGTCCGTCAGTTGCTGGTTCCGGAACACCAGCACATCGTGCCGGTACCACGCGTTCTTGATGGCGTCGATCTGCGTCCTGGTGGCGTGGGCGAGATCTATACTCTGGACTTCGGCGCCAAAGACTCCGAGGGGAAGCACTTTGAGGTCGAGTACGACTGACATGCGTCTCTCCTGCTTGCCGGGGACCGACATTGCAATTTTGAGATAAAACGCAGATATATCACAGATATATACCGGGCTCGATTGCAAAATAACATCAACGGGATGGTGCCCGTTTAGCCTGGAGCGGTACTAGCGCGACGCTCTTAATCCAAGGAGCCGGCAGTGGCTGACATGGTACTGGTCTTATGCATACTGATGAGCGCATATTTCATACGCGGGATTACCGGCTTCGGCTCCGCCCTGATCTCCGTGCCGCTGCTGGCGCTGTCGCAGCCGCTCCAGCTTGCAGTTCCGCTTGTCCTCGCGCTCGACTTCACGGCTTCCCTGGCTCTGGGCGGCACCAACGCCAAGAAGGCGAATTGGGCTGAGATCAAGATACTGCTGCCCTTCGGAATGATAGGCGCCTGCGTCGGCGCCTACGCCCTGCTGACGCTTCCCACCACTCCGGTGTTGCTGACGCTGGGTGCGTTCACGATGTTCTTCGGGTTTCGCAACATTTTCGGCCTGCAACCCGTGGGGCGGTTGTCGCGTGCCTGGGCCATGCCCGCGGGACTGGCCGGCGGCGGCGCCGGCGCGCTGTTTGGCGCTGGCTCTCCACCCTACATCATGTACCTGACGCGCCGCCTGCTGGACAAAGGATCAGTGCGCGCCACTTTCTCGTGGTTGATCGCCATCGACGGCGGATTCCGGCTCGGATTGTTCCTGTTCGCCGGGCTGCTGCTCAATCCGCAGCTCCAGATCGCGTACGTGCTGGGCCTCATTCCCATGGCGGCCGGTCTATACATGGGCAACAAGGTGCATCTGGACATGACCAGTGAAGGCATGTTCAAGGTGGTGGGGGCGCTGCTCGTGCTCAGCGGCGCGATGTTGTTCCTGAAGGTGGCGGCTTGATCGTTCTATAAGGCAGCTCAAGGAGGATAGTCAATGATAAGAAAAGCAGTTGCGCGCGCGGCGACGATCCTGGCCGCCGCCGTCGCCTTGCACGCGCCGGGCGTCGCTGCGGAGCAAGCGTACTCCTTCTACGTCCTGAATCAGCGCAGCATCGCGTTGACCGCGCAGTACTGGAACCCGATCCTCACGCACGTGAGCAGGAAAAGCGGGGTGCCGCTGGAGCTGAAGCTGGCCAAAACAGCCCAGGAAGGCAACGCCATCGCCGAAAGGGGCGGCTACGACTTTCTCTACACCAATCACTTTTTCACCCCCGAGCGGGACCGCCTCGGCTACAAGGTCATCGCGCGCCCCGCCGGTCCCGGAATCAGGTCGCAAATCGTAGTGCCGGAGGATTCGCCGATCCAAACGCTGCAGGACCTGAACGGCAAGGACGTCGCCTTCGTGACGCCGGACGGGTTCACCGGCTACTGGCTGCCGATGGACGCGCTCCTGAGAGCCAAGGTGAAGATCAACGTCGTGTTCACCGGCAACCAGGAAGCCTCGTCCGCCCAGCTGAGGGTCAACAAGGTCGCGGCCGCTGGAGTCAACAGCTCGGTCATGGCGCGTTACGGTCGCCGCGAATCGTTCGAGTACCGCGCGCTCTGGACTTCGGAGATCTACCAGGATCTGTGCATCATGGCCAATCCCAAGGTGCCCGCGGACAAGGTGGCCGCGGTCAGGGCCGTCTTGATTAACATGGTCCGGGACCCGGAAGGCAGCCGGATACTCGAGGCCGGTGCGGATCTCCTGAAAAGCATCGGCGAACTGGGTTTCGTCGCGGCCGAGAACCGCGACTACGACAACTACCGCAGGTTCTACAGGACCACGCAGGTCAAATAGTCCGCCGCCAGGCACAGGGAGCGACGATGAGCAGCATGCGCGCGTTTCGATTCTGGAAGAACTGGGGATTGATCTCGCGCCTCATGCTTGCCGTGGGAATCGCGATCGTCGCCGCAGGCGGCGTGCAGACCGCCCTGCTCGTGGCGGAGGGTGCGGCCGAGCACTCCGCCCGGCTGCTGCGCGACCAGGCCGAAGCGCTGGCCTTCCTCGCGCCGTTGGTTGCCGATCAGGCGCTCGTCGGTGACTACGCGGCGATCAGCCAAATGCTGAAAAACCAGGTCAAGAAAGGCGAGATCGACAGGTTCACGTGGACCGACAAGGACGGCAAGGTGCTGATCGCTCAAGACCTGCCGGACAAGCTCGAAGCGCCAGGCTGGTTCGCGCGCGTTGCCGCCGTCGAGCACACGGAACAAAGCATCGACGTCACGGCGGGCGGGGTGGGATACGGAACGCTCCGTGCCTGGATGACTCCAGTCAAGGCCCAGAACCGGCTTTGGCAACAGTTCGTCAAGCAGTTGCAGATCGTGGCCGTGACCCTGTTCCTCATGCTGCAATTCATCTGGTTGATCTTCCGCGGCAATCTCGGAACGCTGCGCATGCTCGCCGAAGGCGCGAACCGTTTCAGCCAGGGCGACCATGCGGTGCGCATCGAGCCCGAAGGCGCACCCGAAGTGGGCCTGGCTGCCGAAGCCTTCAACAACATGGCGAACAACATTGAAAGCTTGATCGCCTCGCTCGGGAAAAGCGAATCGAAAAACAAGCTCCTGGCGACGATCGTCGAGCAGTCCAGCGAAGCGATCTGGACCAAAGATCTGTCCGGCACCATTACCAGCTGGAATTCCGGCGCCGCCGCCATGTTCGGTTACCCCCCGGCCGAGGCCATGGGGCGCGCGCTGAACGTGGCCGAGTCGACGCCGGAAGAGGAAGGAGCGCGCACGCAGCGGCTGGTGGCAGGGGAGAAATTCTCCTATGACGCCAAGGCCGTGACCCGGTCGGGAACGGCAATTGACATTCAGGTCGCCGTCGCGCCTCTGCTCGACGAAATCAACCAGTGCATCGGCAGCATCGCCGTAGCCCGCGATGTCACGCAGCACAAGCGCAGCGAGGAAGCGCTGCGCGTGGCGCGCGAAGCGGCGGAGTCGGCAAGCCAAGCGAAAAGCTCGTTCCTCGCCAGGATGAGCCACGAGATCCGCACGCCGATGAACGGCGTTCTGGGCATGACGGAGCTGCTGCTCGAAACGGGGCTCACGAGCACCCAGCGCAAGTACGCCGAGACCGTGCAGCGCTCGGGCCAGAACCTGCTCGGCATCATCAACGACCTTCTGGACTTCTCCAAGATCGAGGCGGGAAAGCTCGAGCTCGAGAACGTCGACATGGATCTGCGCCGCACGATCGAAGACGTCGTGGATCTGCTTGCGGAGCGCGCCCATGTCAAGGGACTGGAGCTGGCCTGCAGCATTCCGGCGGATCTGGTTACCCACGTCAGGGGAGATCCCCTGCGCCTGGGCCAGATACTGAACAATCTGGTGGGCAACGCGATCAAGTTTACCGAGCAAGGCTCGGTCGTAATCCGCGTGGCCGGCCTCGAGGAGACCGCGCAGAACGTGACGATGCGCTTCGAGGTCACCGACACCGGCGCCGGCATCAGCGCGGCAGCGCAATCCCGCATCTTCGAGGAGTTTGCCCAAGCCGACGGGTCAACGACCCGCAAGCATGGCGGCTCCGGCCTCGGCCTCGCGATCAGCAGGCAGCTCGTCGAAATGATGGGGGGCAACATTTTCGTCGAATCCGCGCCCGGCGCCGGGTCCACGTTTTGGTTCACCAGCCGCTTCGAAAAGCAGGAAGCGCGACACGCGCACGTGGCCCCGATGGGGATGCTTACGGGCGTGCGGGCGCTGGTCGTCGAATCGGGCGTCATCAATCGCGGCATCCTCCAGGCGCAGATGGGCAACTGGGGAATGAACATTCAGGTTGCCGCAACGCTGGAGCAGTCGATCGATCTGCTTGCCCAGGCGAAGGCACGAAGCGCTCCCTACGATATTGCAATCATCGACCTGGGGCTGCCGGGCATGGACGCGCTCGGGCTCGCGCGCACGATCAGGGCCCGCGCTGACGCCAAGGTGCGGCTGGTCATGCTGACCCACCGCCAGGTGGATATCAAGAGCGCGCGCGACGCGGGCATCGACGCCTGCCTCGACAAGCCGGTGCGTCAGACGGTGCTGTACGAATGTCTGGTAAGCGTAATGGCCGGTCAGGCGCAAGAGGCTGTCGCGGCGCCGGCCGTGCGCGAGCCGCTGAATACGGCTTCGGCCGGGATTCGCGGCAATATTTTGCTGGTGGAAGACAATCTCATCAACCAGCAGGTTGCGCTTGGCATACTGCAGATCCAGGGCTACGGCGTAACGCTCGCCAACGATGGCAGGGAAGCGGTGGATGCCTACGCGCAAGGCGTCTTCGATCTCATCCTGATGGACTGCCACATGCCCGAAATGGACGGATTCGAGGCGACGAAGGAAATCCGCCGGCGAGAGCGGTCGTCGATCGGCAAGCGCGTGCCCATCGTCGCATTGACTGCCAATGCGAT
The DNA here is from genome assembly GCA_035476235.1 of Burkholderiales bacterium. Classification (GTDB taxonomy): domain Bacteria; phylum Pseudomonadota; class Gammaproteobacteria; order Burkholderiales; family SG8-39; genus SCGC-AG-212-J23. The sequence continues at coordinate 1,555 of DATILQ010000022.1, read as the reverse complement.
GGCGCAGGATCGTGAAGAATGTCTGAACGCGGGCATGGACGACCATTTGAGCAAGCCTTTCAGCATGCTGACGATGCAGGCCATGCTGGATCGCTGGATACCTCAGGCGGCGTCCACGCAAGCGCAGGCCGCGGAACCCGCAGCGCGGCCCCCCGCGAAAGCCGCCGAGGTTCTCGATCGGCAGGTGCTCGATCAGTTGAGCAGGCTGCTGAAAAGCAAGCCCGAAGTGTTCGCCCGTGTGATCAATCTTTACCTGGCCGAGTCGCCGAAGCTCGTGCAGAAACTGAAGCAGGCGGCGAGCGCCAATGATGCGCCGGAGATGGCACGCGCCGCTCATTCGCTCAAATCGAGCAGCGCAAACATCGGCGCGAAGCTGTTGAGCCGGTATTGCGGGGACATCGAGGCGTCTGCGCGCCGCGCTGACACCGGAGAAGCCTGCAAGATCGTTGCCAAAATCGAGACGGAACATGGCCGCGTTCACTCCGCGCTGACCGCGGAATTCGAACAGCTGCCCGCCGGCAAGGCGTAGAAAGAAGGCAAGACGTGGCTGCGATGCGGAAGCGGATCGTTCTCGTGCTGGGCCTGCTCGCCGCGCTTCCGGCGTGGGCGCAGGACTGGCCCGCAAAGCCGGTGCGCTTCATCGTGCCCTACCCGCCGGGCGGAGGAACGGATGTCATCGCGCGCATCGTGCAACACCCCCTATCGGAGGCGCTCGGACAGGCGATCGTCATCGAGAACCGCGGCGGCGCCGGCGGCGCGGTCGGCACCGAGGCGGCCGCGAGATCGGCACCCGACGGTTACACCTTCCTGTTCACGCTTTCCTCGCACACCATCAATCCGCTGCTCTACAAGCTCAACTTTGACGTCGAGCGCGATTTCACCCCGGTGAGCCTGATTGTCAGCGTGCCGCAGCTGATCGCGACCCAGCCGGACGCGCCGATCAAGAGCATGCAGGATGTCGTTGCAATGGCAAAGGCACATCCGGGCAGCCTGAATTTCGCCTCGGTCGGCAATGGCACGCCTGCGCACATCGCCGGCGAGCTGCTGAAGCTGAGGACCGGCATCGACATCGTCCATATCCCGTACAAGGGCGGCGGGCCGGCGATCGCCGACACTCTCGGCGGGCAGGTGTCGATGGCCATCGTCAGCATGCCTGCGGCCATGGCGCACGTGCGCGCCGGCAAGTTGCGCGCGCTGGCGGTGACCACCCTCCGGCGCAACCCCGGTGCGCCGGAGATTCCCACGGTCGCCGAGGCGCTCAACATTCCGGACTACGAGGTGGATTCCTGGTACGCCATGTTCGCGCCGGCGAAGACGCCCCCGGAGATCGTGGCGCGAATGCAGAAGGAGATTGCGCGCGCGATCCAGCTGCCGGACGTGAAGCAGAGGCTGCTCGAGCAGGGCGGCGACGCCGTGGGCTCCACTCCCGAGGAGCTCGACCGGGTGGTGAAAGGCGAGCTGCGCAAGTGGGCGGAAGTCATCCGCGACGCGAAGATCAAGGTCGATTGATGCTTTAAGTGATCAGGATCGCCCGGTAGTCGTTGACATTGGTGCG
>DATILQ010000021.1:0-2278 GCA_035476235.1 Burkholderiales bacterium | reverse complement strand
ATGCGCTTACCTTTGAGCAGGTGGTCCTTGAACATGCGCGCTCCGGGAGGGAGCGCGTATTCTAGGCTGATGAGCGCGCCGCGGCGCGCTAGGCGGGGATTTCTTGCGGCGGAGCGTATGACGCTTCGCCAAGGCCGAAGGACCAGTTTTCCTTCGCCACCTCGACGAGGCTGACCAGCACATCCTCGCGCCGCACGCCGAGCGCTGCGAGGTGCTCGGCGATGCGCCGGAAGAGCGCGCGCTTTTTCGCCAGCGTGCGCCCGAGATTCATGGTGATCTGCACGATGACGATATCGTTCGTGCGGGCGATGCCGAGGTACTCGGAGTCGTAAACCAGGTCGCCCGGCTCATGCTCGGTGAGGAGCTGGAAGCGGTCGTGCTGCGGCACGTCGATCGTCTCGACCATCGCGCGATGGATGGCGTCGCCGATCTTGCGGCGCAGCTCGGGCGACCTACCCTTGAGAAGCGAGATCCGGACGAGCGCCATGTTCATCTGCTCCACGTTTCAGCAATTTGTAGAGCCGCGCGAACAGCCGGCCGATCGCTTCATTACGCTGACGGTGCGCCGCCTGCACGAGCTGGCTGCGCAACTCCGGGTTGCGGCGAAAGTCCTCCAGCGTCGGCGTTGTCATGGCCGCGCCTTCAGGCCGAGAGGGCGGTGAGCAGCCGGGCGAGCGGTGCGACGATCAACGCATAGACCGCCTCGGCGCGCTCGCGCTGGGCCTTGGCGTTCAGCGCTTCGAGTTCCGGAAAGTCGAGTCTCATGATCTGTCCTTTCACGCAAGCGACACGGCGGCCTCGCCGCCGAGCGGGTTGACGATGGCGACGCCGCGATGGCGCAGCCGGTAGCAGCCGCCGCGCTCGAGCACGATGTCCCTCGGCTGGTTTTCTTCCGTGATCCACACCGAGCCTTCCAGCGCGCACACGGTGCTGCCCTGGCCGTCGACGACCTTGAGCGTCTGGTTGGGTCCCAGCCTGACGGCGCCTGTTCTGAGTTCCAGTGTCATCTGTTGGTCCTTTTGGTCCTTTCTTCGCATGCGTAGAATGCATCCTGCGCGCGGGGCGCTCAAACGGTAAATTCTCAAGGCAGACATGAGAAATAGGAATGTGATGCCGAGCCTGGATCTGCTCACCGGCTTCGAGGCGGCGGCGCGGCATCTCTCGTTCACCAAGGCGGGCGAGGAGCTCTTCCTCACGCAGTCCGCGGTCAGCCGGCAGATCAAGGAGCTGGAAGAACAGCTCGGCGTGCCGCTCTTTCACCGCCGCCATCGCGCGCTCGTCCTCACCGACGCGGGCCAGCAGTTCTACGCCGCCGCGGCGCAGGTGATCACCACCATGCGCAGCGCGACCGAACGGCTGCGCACGCAGGCCGGGCGCAAGCGCCCGCTGTCCGTGACCACCACGCATTCGTTCGCCGCGCTCTGGCTGATCCCGCGCCTCGCTGGCTTCACGCGCACGCATCCGGGCGTGGACGTGCGCATCACGGCCGATACGCGCGTGCAGGACCTCGAGCGCGACGGCCTCGACCTCGCCATCCGCCACGGCCCGCCGTCGCTCGCCGGATCGAACGCGGTGCGGCTCTTCGGTGAGCGCGTCTTCCCCGTCGCCAGCCCCAAGCTGCTGAAGAGCCATCCGCTGCGCCAGCCGGCCGATCTCAAGAACCACACGCTGCTGCAATACGACGATCCGGACGCGCGCCATCCGTGGCTGCACTGGAAGACCTGGCTCGAGGTGGCCGGCATCCCGGACCTGCGGCCGGCCGGCACGCTCTCGCTCTCGGGCTTCGAGCAGATCATTCCCGCCGCGCTCGCCGGGCATGGCGTGGCGCTCGGGCGCAGCCCGCTGGTGAAGGACCTGCTGGCAGAGAAGAAGCTGGTCGCGCCGTTCAAGACGACGGCCGATCCGGCACGCGCTTATTTCGTCATCCCGTCCCGCGCGGCCGCCAGCCGCCCAGAGGTACAGGAGTTCATCGAGTGGCTGAAGGGCGAAGCCGCTAAACGGTGAGCACTATCTTGCCGATGTGCTGCGAGGACTCCATCAGTCGGTGGGCCTCGGCCGCCTCGGCAAGCGGGAACGTCTTGTAGACCTGCGGCCTGATGCGCCCGGCCTCGATCAGCGGCCAGATCTTCTCGCGCAGGTGGCGCGCCAGGGTGCCCTTGAATTCCGTCGAGCGCGGCCGCAGCGTCGCTCCGGTGACCGTCAGCCGCTTGCGCATCACCGCGTCGATGTCGAGCTCGCTGCGCGGTCCGCGCAGATAGGCGATGAAGACGAGCCGCCC
>DATILQ010000020.1:0-2733 GCA_035476235.1 Burkholderiales bacterium | reverse complement strand
GTTGGGATGGCTGGGCCGAAGGAACAAGAACAAAAATTTGGAAAGAGCGGAGAAAGCCATCGAGCAAGCAGTCGATGCGCTGATCGAGAACCCGAAGACGCGCACCCGGGACCTCGGCGGCACCCTCGGCACGCGCGCCTTCGGCGAGGCGATCGCAGGAAAGCTAGACTGTCCTTAGCTGCGGTACTTCTCGATCGCGCCGCGCGCCAGCGTCATGCCGTGCCCCGGGCGATCGGGGATGCGGAACATCCCGTCCTGGCACTGCGGCAGGTCCTGCCACAGGTCGGCCGGCGCCCAGTCCATGAACTCGACCAGGAAGCCGTTGGCGAGCGCGCCGACGACGTGGATCGAGGTTTCGTGGATCAGGTGCGGCGTGAGCTTCACGCCGTGCGCGGCGGCGAGCTTGCCGATGCGCAGCGTCTCCGAGAAGCCGCAGGCGCGGCACACGTCCGGCATCGCGTACGCGACCGACTTGCGATCGAACAGCTGCTTGAACTCCCAGCGGGTGAAGTGGTTTTCGCCCGCCGCGATCGGAATGCTGATTCGTTTCGCGACTTCGGCATAGGCGTCGAAATCGTCGGCGAGGACCGGTTCTTCGTACCAGAGCAGGTCGAACTCCTCGAGCAGCTCGGCCTGGCGCACGTTGCCGATCACGTCGAGCCGCTGGTTGACGTCGACCATCATGCGCGCTTTGCCGCCCAGCGCCTTGTGCACCGCCGCCACGCGCTTCGCGTTTTCCCGCGGATCGTCGTGGTGGATTTTCATCTTGTAGTAGCGGCAGCCCATGGCCGCGTACTTCTCGGCCTCGCCGACCAGATCGCCCAGGCTGTAGTTGTTCCAGCCGCCGCTGCCGTAGGCGGCGACGCGCTCGGAATGCGCGCCCCAGAGCTTGTACAGCGGCAGCTTCGCGGCCTTGCCGGCGATGTCCCACAGGCCGATGTCGAGCGCCGAGAGCGCGTAGCCGGCGATGCCCTGCTTGCGCACGCCCATGTCGACGCGGTACATCTTCTCCCACAGCCGCTCGACGAACTGCGGATCCTCGCCGATCAGCGCCGGCTTGAGGCGCGTCTCGAGATAGGTGTGCACCGCCTCGGCGCCGCCGCCGTTGAACGCCAGGCTGTAGCCCAGCCCTTTGACGCCCTCGTCGGTGGAGATCTCCGCGATCACCATCTTGTGGTGCGGAAAGTTGAGCGCCATCGGCTTGGGCGTCGGCACCTTCAGGACGCAGGTATCGATGGCGGTGATCTTCATGCCTTGTCCAGCTTGTCGAGCAGCGCCAGGAACTTCGCCGCCCGCTTTACGCCCGGCCGCGAGCCGGCCTTCAGCCCCGCGAGGGCTTCCTCCGCCGCGGCCGCCGCCTTGCTCACCAGCGGCAGGCCGAAGCTGCCCGCGGAACCCGCCATGGTGTGCACTTCGCGCTGCAGGATCTCGAGCGCATCGGGGTCGGGCTCCTCGCAGTCGATGCGCTCCCAGAGCGAGCGCAGGCGCCGCAGCTTCGCCGGCAACGAGCCGCGAAACTCCGCGCGCAGCTTCTGGAACTCCTTGCCCAGGTCCTGCCAGCTCATCTGCCGCAACCTCTCCTTACTTCAGGCCGATCACCGACCTGATCGCGTGCGAGATGATATCCACGTCGAAGGGTTTGGTGATGTAGCCGTCGGCGCCGTGGACGAGGCCTTTCAGCACCGCCTCCCGGGTCGCCTTGGCGGTCATCATCACCACCGGCACGGTCTTCAGGACCGGGTGCTGCTTGAGGCGGGTAAGCACCTCGAAGCCGTCGATGTCGGGCAGCACCACGTCGAGCAGCACCACGTCGGGCTTGGGCGCGATGCGCAGCGCGGCGACGATCTGCTCCTTGTTGCCCGCCATGCGCGGCACGTAGTCGTGCATCAGCAGGAACATGCGCAGCAGCTTGCTGAGCTGCTCGTCGTCCTCGATGACCAGCACGTTGATCTTCTGGCCCTTCTCGAGCTTCTTCTCCTCGGCGGCGCGCTTGGCGATGCGCGCTACGTAGCCCTGCTTGCGCAGCATCTGCAGCGTTTGGTCCGACTGCGCCGCCGCCTCGGCCCCCGCCGCCTCCGACTCCGGGAACACCGGCCGGGTGAAGAAGCCGGTGGCCTCAATGCTGCCGTCGCCCGCGTCCTCTTTGCCGCCGGCGTCGGCGATCAGGCCCGCGCGCTTCAGCTTGTGCAGCGTGTCGAGCAGCTCGGGCTCGGGCTGCGACGCGAACAGCTTGAGGATGCGTGACACCGGCGAGTTGCCGTCGATCAGGACCAGGAGCTTGAGCTCCATCGCGGTCAGCGACGTGGCGGCCGACTTGAGCTCCCGCGACCCCTTGGCGGTGAGCGCGAAGACGTGCTTTTTGTCCAGTCTTGAGGCCCTCCCTGGGAGCCCCGGCGCCACTATAGCGGTGTAGGCTTTCATCCGCCCTACAAACTGATAAATGAGGGGAGTCATGAAGCGCTACTTCGCCCTGGCCGTCGTGTTCGCCGCCGCCTGCAGCAACCTGCCCGGCCCGTCTTCCGGCGTGCCGCAGTACCGCGTCGACCCGGCCTTCCCGAAGCCGCTGCCCGAGGAGGCCGGCGTGCAGCTCGTCGTCGGGCAGGTCGCCGGCATCGCCGTCGAGGAGAAGAACGGCCACGTCTGGATCGTGCACCGGCCCGGGACTCTGTTGCCCGACGAGATCGACAAGGCCGGCAAGCCGATCACGCACCGCTGCTGCAAGGCGCTGCCGGC
>DATILQ010000019.1:0-14793 GCA_035476235.1 Burkholderiales bacterium | reverse complement strand
CGAAAGCGTGGGCATTCGCGGATCGTCCCAGCCGCGAACGTGGCGCTCGTTGACGAGCTGAAGCAGCACCCGCTTCGACAACACCGTGTAGGTGAGGTTCAGCCGCGCGAACTCGTACTGGCGCGGGCGCGAGGGCACGGGCAGGTTCTCGATGAACCAGTCGTACAGCGGCCGGTGGTCCTCGAACTCCAGCGTGCAGATGGAGTGGGTGATGCCCTCGATGGCGTCCGACTGGCCGTGCGCGTAGTCGTAGCTGGGGTAGATGCACCAGGCCTCGCCCGTCATGGGGTGGGCGGCGTGCAGGATGCGGTACATCACCGGGTCGCGCAGGTTGATGTTGGGCGAGGCCATGTCGATCTTCGCGCGCAGCACGTGCGCGCCGTCGGGGAACGCCGCCGACTTCATTTTCCTGAACAGCTCGAGATTTTCCTCCGCGCTGCGGCTGCGGTACGGGGACAGGATTCCATGCGAGACCAGGGTGCCGCGGGTGGCGCGGATCTCGTCGGCGCTCTGGCTGTCCACGTAGGCGTGCCCGCGCTTGATCAGCGCCTCGGCGTACTGGTACAGCCTGTCGAAGTAATCCGAGGCGTAGTACTCGTGCTCGCCCCACTCGAAGCCGAGCCACTTCGCCGCGTCCTTGATGGCGTCGACGTACTCCTGCTCCTCCTTGACCGGGTTGGTGTCGTCGAAGCGCAGGTGGCAGACGCCGCCGTACTGCTGGGCGAGGCCGAAGTTGAGGCAGATCGACTTGGCGTGGCCGAAGTGCAGGTAGCCGTTCGGCTCGGGCGGAAAACGCGTGACGATGCGCTGGTGCTTGCCAGCGGCGAGGTCCGCCTCGACGATCTGGCGGATGAAATTGGAGCTCGAAGCGGGACGATCCATCAGACCGCGGTCAGGCGCTTGGCGAAGTCGGAGTCGACGCCGAGCGCGTAGCGCGCCAGCTCGTCGGCCATCTCGGTGACGGCGGTGGCCGGGATGCGGCCGCGGACCTTGCCGATGCGCCGCACGTTGGTGGCGTCGATCGTCACCGCCAGCGCCTCGTAGTCGGCGCGGATCTCCACCTCGCAAAGCAGGCCGGAGCGCACGCTGAAGGTGGCGCGCGTCGCCTCCCCGAAGTCGCTGCGCGCGTCGACGCGCAGGTCGTAGGCCGCCTTCATCAGCTTCAGGTACTGCTCGAAGCGCGGGATGTCGGCGGTCTGCAGCGTGACGCGCGCCGGCGGCTGCGGGCTGACGCGGAAGCGCAGCAGCACGTGCTCGCAGTAGTCCTTGCCCTCGACGCGGCGCGGCCGGCTGTCGCACCAGGCCTCCGACAACGTCGCCGCCGCGATGCGGCCGAGATAAAGGAAGTCGTAGGGCGCGCCGGTGGCGGGCGCCACGTCGTTCAGCTCCTTCGCGAACTCGGCCAGGTACTGCGTCGCGGCGCGCAGGTCCTGGTCGAGCTTCGCCATGGCCTTCGCGCGCGCCGCGGCCGGGTCTTCGCGGCGCGGCTGCAGCGCTCCCTGCTTGCGCAGCATCTCGACCGCGCCGAGGCGGCGCGCCGCCTCGCCCGCCTGGCGCTCGCCCTCGTACGCGGCGCGCTTGCGCGCCTCCTCCTCCTGCCAGCGCCGCATCTGCTCTTCCTTCTTGCGCCGCTCCTCCTCGGCGGCGCGCAGCCGCGCCTGCTCCTCGAGGTCGTAGCGCCTGGTGAACTCGTCCAGATCGTCGAGCAGCGGGCTGGGCGCCGGCTTCTGCGGGTTGATGAGCAGCGTCTTGTCGTACGCCGTGTCGGCGTATTGCATTTTGCGGAGTTCCTGCGCCATGTCCTCGGCGCGCTGGTAGCGCTGCTCGGGCCTTTTCGCGAGCGCGCGGTCGACGATGCGCTCGAACCCGGCGGGGAGCTGCGGGTCGAGCACGCGCAGCGGCGGGTGCGGCTCGCCGGCGATGCGGTTCATGATCTGGAACACCGAGGTATCGCCCGGCCGCTCGAACGGCGAGCGGCCGGTGAGCATCTCGTAGAGCACGGTGCCGAGGGAGAACACATCGGAGCGCGGATCGCTCTTCTGGCCGAGCACCTGCTCGGGCGACATGTACTTCGGCGAGCCGAGCGCGGCGCCGGTCTGCGTCATCGTCGAGGAGGGCACGTAGGCGACGCCGAAGTCGGTCAGCTTGCAGCGCCCCGAGGCCGCCACCATCACGTTCGCCGGCTTCACGTCGCGGTGCACGATCGAGAACTTGTGCGCGTGCTCGAGCGCGTCGGCGATCTGCGCGGCCAGGTCGGCGGTGGTCTGCAGCGGGATGCGCTGCGGGTCCTTCAGCATCTGCTGCAGCGAGCGGCCCTCGAGCAGCTCCATCGCGATGTAGGCGACCCCGTCCTGCTCGCCGACGTCGTGGATGATCACGATGTTGGGGTGATTGAGCCGGCCGGCCGAGCGCGCTTCGCGCAGGAAGCGCTCCCGCACCTCGGCCATCACCTCATCGGGCAGCTCGGGAAGCAGCGTCTTGAGCGCGACCTCGCGCTCGATCAGCGGATCGATGGCGCGGAACACCGCGCCCATCGCGCCGCGGCCCAGCTCTGCCAGGATCTTGTAACGGCCAAGCGTCTTTGCGTTCAACCTCGGCGTCTCCCCTATCCCCGGTCTGCATGATGCCGGTTACCCGCTTGAATTTCCAGCGGTTTGGGCTTGGCTGGGTCGTCTTGTCGAATTCCCCCGCCGCGGCGTAGACTGACTTCGTCTTTCAGGGGAAGGAGACCATACCAATGAAACCCGGGCTGATCGCAGTCCTATCGCTATTTGCATTCACTACGTCGGCGGCGCTGGCTCACGACGACGAAAGCTTCGGCAAAGTGCTGTTCAAGACTTCGTGCACCCCGCAGGCGCAGAAGGAGTTCGAGCGCGCGCTGGCGCAGCTGCATTCGTTCGATTTTCCCGAAACGCTGAAGTCGTTCGCCGCCATTCCCCAGACCGACCCGGGCTGCGCGATCTCTTACTGGGGGCTCGCCGTGGCGACGCGCCCCAACCCGCTCGTCGGCCCGTGGGACGCCGCCACGCTGAAGCGCGGCCTCGATGCGGTGGAGAAGGGCGAGGCGATCGGCGCCAAGACGCAGCGCGAGCGCGACTGGCTGGCGGCGATCAAGGAGTTCTACAAGGATTTCGACAAGGTCGACCAGGACACGCGTACCCGGAACTACGAGAAGGCGATGGCGGCGCTGTCGAAGAAGTACCCGGCCGACGTCGAGGCGAAGGTGTTCCACGCGCTTGCGCTCAATGAGATTTTCGACCACAAGAGCATGGCGCCGCTGCTGAAGGCGATCGCGATCCTCGAGCCGCTCGACAAGAAATACCCCGAGCACCCCGGGATCACCCACTACCTGATCCACAGCTACGATTTCGCGCCGCTCGCCAGGAAGGGCGTGCCGGTGGCGAACAAGTACGCGAAGATCGCGCCGTCGGCGTCGCACGCGCAGCACATGCCCTCGCACATCTACACGATGGTCGGCATGTGGCAGGAGTCGATCGCCTCGAACATCAGCGCCATTAAGGTGGCGAACCAGTATGCCGCAAAGGCGAATCTCGACGGCGTGCTCGTGGCCGTGCCGCATGGCTACGACTTCATGCAGTACGCCTACCTGCAGCTCGGCCAGGACTCGAAGGCGCGCGAGATGCTCGAAGAGAGCGCCAAGGTGAAGAAGGTGATCGGCCCGGTCCACGCCGGCCACATGGCGCGCGCCGCCGTCCCGGCGCGCTATATGCTCGAGCGCCAGGACTGGAAAGGCGCGGCGCAGTTGCAGCCGCTCGGCTCGCCGTTCCCGCCCGCCGAGGGAATCATCCACTACGCGCGCGCGGTCGGAGCGGCCCGCAGCGGCGATGTTGCCGCCGCCCAGGCCGACATCGAGAAGCTCAAGCAGCTGCGCGAAGGGCTGCTCCAGGCCAAGCAGCCTTACTGGGGCGAGCAGGTGGAGATCCAGGTCCTGTCGGCGCTCGCCTGGGCGTCCGACGCGCAAGGCAACCGCGAGGAGGCTCTCAAGTACATGCGGGGCGCCGCCGACCTCGAGGATTCGAGCGAGAAGCACGTCTCGATGGAAAACCGCCTCTACCCGATGCGCGAGCAGCTCGGCGACATGCTGCGCGGGCACGGCCAGCCCGCCGAGGCGCTGAAGGAGTACCAGGTGTCGATGAAAAACGCGCCGAACCGGCTGCGCGGCTATTACGGCGCCGCGAAAGCCGCGGCGGACTCGGGCCAGGCGAAGCGAGCCTCGGGCTACTACGGCCAGCTTGCGCGGCTGACGCGCGACGCCGATGGCGATCGGCCCGAGCTCATCGAGCTGAAGCAGTACCTCGCCAGCGCGAAGTGAGCGGCCGGTCGCTGCGCCGGGCAGCGCTGGCACTGCTGCTGTCCGGCGCCCTGGCCGCGCTCGCTGACCCGAGCGACGACGAGGGCTCCGGCGACCCCGAGTACGCGCGCGGCCGGCAGGCGATCGAAGCGAAGGACTGGCAGGGCGCGGTGCGGCTGCTTTCCTCCGCGGCGCTGCGCGACACGCGCAACGCCGACATCCAGAACTATCTGGGCTACGCCTACCGCAACCTCGGCGCGATGCCGCTCGCCTTCAAGCACTATTCGCGCGCGCTGCAGCTCGACCCGCGCCATCGCGGCGCGCACGAATATCTGGGCGAGGCCTACCTGATGATCGGGAACCCCGCCAAGGCCGAGGAGCACCTCGCGGCCCTGCGGAGGATCTGCCTGCTTCCTTGCGCCGAGTACGGCGACCTCGAGAAGAAGCTGGCCGAGTACCGCAAGGCGTCGGCGCTCAGGCCTTAGCGAGCAGCCTGCTGAAGTCGTTGTCGACGCCGAGCACGTAGCGCGCCAGGTCGTCGATCACGCCCTTCAAGGCGTCCGTCGGGAAGCGCACCGTCACGCGGCCGAAGCGCCGCACGTTGATCAGCTCGACGGTGGCGGTCGCCGCCTCGTAATCGGCCCGGATGTTGATCTCGCAGGGCAGGGGGCCGCTCACCACGAACAGCGTCGGGCGCTCCTTGCCATCGGTGTTGGCGCGCACCTGGAACGCGACGCGCAGGGATTTGAGGTACTGATCGCAGCGGCCGACGTCCTCGCCCAGGAGCATGACCTTGGGCGGCTCGGCCGCCCTGACGCGATAGTGGAAACGGATCTGCGCGCACAGCTCCTTGTCCGCCGCAAGCTTGAACATGCGGCTGTTCACCGATGCCTGGGTCAGCGTCACCGAAGCCAGCCTGCCGAGATAAATGAACTCGTAGGGCTTGCCCGCATGCGGCTCGTGCGCATTCATCTCCCTGCCGAATTCGGTCAGGTACTGGTGGGCGGCGCGCATCGCGGCGTCGAGCGCCGCCATCCCCCTTTGCTTGGCGCTCGCCTGCTCCTTCTTGAGGGCGGCCTGCTGCCGCATGATCTCGACCGCCTCCATGCGGCGCGTGATCGACAACCACTTCGGATCGGCCCCCGGCTGGGCGCGCTCGAAGGACTCGCGCTTCTGCTCCTCGGCGGCGCCCCAGTTGCGCCAGGCCTGCTCCTTCTTGAGGCGCTCCTCCTGCTCGGCGCGCAGGTGCTCCTTCTCCTGGGCCTCGAAGTTCTTCGCGAACTGGTCGAGATCGTCGATGAGCTGGTTGCGCACCTTCTGCTCCGCGGCCGCCGCGGCCGCGGTCGGCAGGACCGGCAGGGGAACCGTCTTGGCGAACACGGTGCCGCCGCCGAGGCTGTGGTAGTTGCGCAGGTCGCTCGCCATCTCGGCCGCCTTCTGATAGCGGTCCTGCGGCCGCTTCGCCAGCGCGCGGTCCATGATGCGTTCGAATCCTTCCGGGACCTGCGGATCGATCTGGCGCAGCGGCGGATGCGGCTCGCCGGCGATGCGCTGCATGAGGGCGAACACCGTGGTGTCGCCGGGCCACTCGAACGGCGTGCGCTTGGTCAGCAGCTCGTAGAGCACCACCCCGAGCGAGAACAGGTCGGCGCGCGAATCGATCGGCTGGCCGAGCACCTGCTCGGGCGCCATGTAGCGCGGCGAGCCGAGCGCGGAGCCGGTCTGGGTCACGTTCGAGGCCGGAATGTAGGCCACGCCGAAGTCGGTGAGCTTCGCGCGCCCCGAGGGCGCCACCACCACGTTGGCCGGCTTGACGTCGCGGTGCACGATCGAGAACTTGTGCGCGTGCTCGAGCGCTTCGGCGACCTGGGCAATGATGTCGGCGGCGGTGTGGAACGGCATGCGCTGGGGATCCTTCAGCATCTGGTGCAGCGAGCGTCCCTCGAGCAGTTCCATCGCGATGTAGGCCGTCTCACCCTCCTGGCCGACGTCGAAAATCGTGACGATGTTCGGGTGGCTGAGCCGACCCGCGGAGCGCGCTTCGCGCAGGAACCGGATGCGGACCTCGTCGACCACATCCTCCGGCAGGTCCGGCAGCAGCGTCTTCAGCGCGACCTCGCGCTCGAGGACGAGATCGACCGCGCGGTAAACCGTCCCCATGGCACCCCGGCCAAGCTCTCCCAGGATGCGATAACGCCCCAGCATCTTTTGGACCACTGTGCGGCCGTCCCTTCTCTTCCCCAACATCAATGATGCCTCTTAGCCGCTTGAATTTCCAGTAATTTGATATCAAGCGGAAAAATGCTGGCAGAGCAGCGACAAACCGGCGGGGAATGGCAGCGAGCTCGGCGAGCTCGCTTACTGGGGCTAAATCCTAAGCGCCCACTCGCCTTCGCCGCGGCGGCACGCGACGCCGCGGATCATGTGCTGGCGCCCGTCGGCGGTGATCAGCGTCGTGAACTCCCGGCACGGCCGGTCGGTCTGCTGAAAGTCGCGCGTGGGCACCAGGCGATAGGTGACGCCGGTCGCCTTGTTGGTCCAGACCACGCTGCTCTTCACGACGGCCAGCTCGAGCGCATGGCCCCAGCAGCCGCGGTCGGCATCATCGAGCTGCGGGCGGATCTTCGTGCCGCTCATCATCGCCACCGCGCCTTCCTGCTTCGCGGCCACGCTTTGGCTCACGGCGGCGGCGTCGCAGGTGCCGGCGATGACACCGTAGTCCTTCGTCCACTTCTTGCCGGTGTAGCCGAGGTAGAAAGACGGATCGGCGAGGGCTGCGAGCGGCAGCGAGACGAAGCCCAGCAGCGCAGCGAGCGCAATGCCTGTCTTCTCCATGGCCGCCCCCTTCAATGAAACTCGTGCAGCGAGTCTAGACGCGCCGGGCCGCGCCAGTCAGCGCAATATGTCACGCTGCCATAGTCCGAATGATCCATGGTTATAGTGGGCGGCATGCTGCGCCTGCTGCTGGTGCTCGGCTCTCGTCGCCCGCGCGGCCGCGCGCTGCTCTCGGTCCTCGGCATCGCCCTCGGCGTCGCGCTCGGCTACGGCGTGTACCTGGTCAACCGGGCGGCGGTGGACGAGCTCGCCGCGGCGGTGCGCGGCCTTGCCGGCGAGGCGGACCTGGAGGTGAGAGCGGGGCGCAACGGATTTCCCGAGGCGCTCTATCCGGCCGTCGCCAGGCTCCCCGGCGTCGCCTCGGTGAGCCCCGGGCTGGAGCTCGACGCCGGCCTGGCGGGGACCGAGCGGACCATTCGGCTGATCGGCATCGATGCGCTGCGCGAGCGGCGGCCGGAATTGCTGGCGCCCGACAAAGTTCTCCTTTCCGCCGCCGCTGCCGAGCTCGTGAAGGGCGATCGGCTGCGACTGGTCGTCGGTCACAGGACGGTCGAGCTGCAGGTCGGCGGGGTGCTGGACCTCAAAGGCGTCGAAGCGCTGACCGACATCGCCACCGCGCAGTGGCGGCTCGAGCGACTCGGCCAGCTGAACCGCCTCGATGTGCGCCTGCAGCGCGGGGCCGACCGCGAAGCAGCGCGCTCGCGCATCGCCGCCCTCCTGCCGCCAGGCGTTCACGTGGCTTCGGTGCAAGCGCTCGAGCAGGCGAGCAGCTATCCCTCGCGCGCCTACCGCGTGAATCTCGACGTGCTCGCCATGGTGGCGCTCTTCACGGGAGGCTTCCTGGTGTTCTCGGCGCAGGCCCTGCAGGTCGCGCGACGCCGTGGCGAGCATGCGCTGCTGCGGGTGCTGGGATTGCAGCGGCGCGGCGTTTTGCAACTCGTGCTGCTGGAAGCTGCCGCGCTCGGCGCGATCGGCGGCGTTGCCGGCCTCGGGCTCGGCTATGCGCTGGGGCTTGCGGCGGTGCGCGCGTCGGGCGTCGACCTGGGCGCCGGGGTGTTCCGGGGTCTTTCCCCGCAACTGCAGTTCTCATGGTTTGCAGCGCTCTCTTATTTTCTTTGCGGAATTCTCGTGGCTGTCGCCGGAGCCCTGCTTCCGGCGCTCGACGCGGCGCGCCAGCCCCCGGCACAGGCGCTGAAGGCGGGCGACGAGCAGCACCTGTTCGCGCGGCTGTCGTCGCCCTGGCCCGGGCTCGCTTTCGTCCTGGCCGGCGCCGCGCTGGCGCAGCTCGGGCCGCTCGGCGGGCTGCCGATCTGCGGCTACGCCGCCATCGGCTGCCTGCTCATCGGCAGCATCGCGCTCATGCCGAGGCTCTCGCAGGTGGTGTTCGACGCGCTGCCGCTGCCGCGCTCGCCCGGCCTGGCGCTCGCGCTGGCCCAGCTGCGCGGCGCACCGGGCCAGGCGGCCGTGAGCCTCGCCGCGATCGTCGCCAGCTTCGCGCTCATGGCCGCGATGGCGATCATGGTCGCGTCGTTCCGGCAGTCGCTCGATGACTGGCTCAACACGGTGCTGCCGGCCGAGCTCTACCTCCGCACCAGCCATGCCGGCGACACCGGCTACCTCGAGCCGGGGTTCGAGGCGCGCGTGCGCGCGCTGCCGCAGGTGGCGCGCGCCGACTTTCTGCGCTCGGGCCGTATCCTCCTCGATCCTGCGCGTCCGCCGCTCGTGCTGATCGCGCGCGATCGCGCCGGGAAGGCGTTCCCCAGGGTCGGGCCGCAGTACAGCCCGCGCGATTTGCCGGTGATCTGGGTCAGCGAGGCGGTCGGCGACCTGTACGGGTTTGCCCCGGGAATGAAAGTCGAGCTGCCCATGAACGGCAAGCGCATTGCCGTTTTCGTGGCAGGGATCTTCAGGGACTATGCGCGCCAGCACGGCGCGGTGCTCATCGACCGCGCCGACTACGTCGCGCTGACCGGCGACCGGCGCGTGAACGACGCGGCGCTGTGGCTCGCGCCGGGCGCGACGCCGGCGCAGGCCATGGAGGCGATCCGCGCGCTGCCCGGCAGCGCCGGGATCGACCTCGGCACGCCGGGCGAGATCCGGCAGCTGTCGCTCAGCATTTTCGACCGCAGCTTCGCCGTCACTTATGCGATGGAGGCCGTGGCGATGCTGGTCGGCCTGTTCGGGCTCTCGTCCAGCCTGGGCGCCATCGTGCTCGCGCGGCGGCGCGAGTTCGGCATGCTGCGCCATCTCGGCCTCACCCGCGCGCAGATCCGATCCATGCTCGCCGCGGAAGGCGGGCTGCTCGCGCTGCTCGGCGCGCTCGCCGGCCTTGCGGCGGGAGCTGCCATCAGCCTCGTTCTGGTCTACGTGGTGAACCGCCAGTCGTTCAACTGGAGCATGGAGCTGCACCCGCCGTACGGGTTGCTGGGTGCCTTGGTCTTGATTCTTGTCTTTCTGGCGGTCTTGACCGCGGTTCTCTCCGGAAAGGAAGCGATGGGAATCGGACCGGTGCGCGCGGTGCGGGAGGACTGGTGAAAAGAAGGGATTTCCTCAAGCTGCTCGCGCTGGCGGCGTATCCCAGCGTCGTTCCGCACCATCGCCTGCAGTTCCCGCGCGATCACGGCGCGCATCCCGACTACCGCACCGAGTGGTGGTACATCACCGGCTGGCTCGACGGGCCGATGGGCTTCCAGATCACCTTCTTCCGCGCGCGTCCGCAAGAACAGTCCGACAACCCGAGCCGCTTCAATCCGCGCCAGGTATTGCTTGCCCACGCTGCCATCGCCGACCCGAAGCGCGGCCGCCTGCTCCACGAGGAGCGCGCGGCACGCGCCGGTTTCACGCTCGCGCACGCGGAGACCGAGCGCACCGGCGTCTGGATCGACGACTGGCGGCTGGTGCTCGAGGCAGACAAGTACCACGCGCAGATCGCGGCGCGCGAGTTCGACCTGGACCTGACGCTTTTCACTTCCGCTCAACCCTTGTTGCAGGGCGAGGCCGGCTTCAGCCGCAAGGGTCACCGTGCCGAGGAAGCCAGCTATTATTACAGCCGCCCCCAGCTGCATGTCGTCGGCGTCGTCAACGGCAGGCAGATCGACGGCAGCGCCTGGCTCGACCACGAATGGTCGAGCGCCTACCTCGCCCCCGAGGCCGCCGGCTGGGACTGGACCGGGATCAACCTGTTCGACGGCGGCTCGGTGACGGCGTTCCGCATGCGCGGGAAAAAAGGCGGCGTGCATTACGCACCGCCGGGAGTGTCGTTCGAGCCGGTTCGCCTCTGGAAATCGCCTCGCACAGGCGTGCAGTACCCGGTTTCCATGAAGGTTCGACAGGGAAATACAGAACTGATGCTTGAACCCCTCATGGACGACCAGGAGCTCGACGCGCGCACGAGCGCGGGGACGATCTACTGGGAAGGCGCGGTGCGCGCCTTTGCCGGCAGCAACGAAGTCGGCCGCGGTTACCTGGAGCTCACCGGGTACTGGCGACCCATGTCCCTGTGAGAATGAGGCCGATGCCGGCGAAGTGGTACCAGCTCGGCAGCTCGCCGAGAAACAGCGCCGAAAGCGCGACGCCCATTGCGGGCATGAGGTGCAGCGTCGCGCCGGCCCGGGCTGCGCCGAGGCGCGTCACCACGTAGCTCCACCCGGCATACGCAAGGAGCAGCGAGCCGATCCCGGAGTAGAGCACCGCGAGCGCTCCCCGCGCTGTCAACCGCATTTCATCGGCCGTGATTTCCCATGCCAGCCAGGGGAGCATGTAGACGCAGCCGAATCCGCACACCATGGTGAGAAGCTCGGCGATGTCGAGCGGATCGCGCCGCACGCGCAGCAGCACGGTGTAGCCGGCCCACATCAGCATCGAGACGATGGCCATCAGGTCGCCGATGTTGAATGAAACCAGGTGCACATGGCCCTGCGTGGCGATCAACGCCACGCCGCTGAACGAGATCAGCACGCCGGCCCATTGCGCGAGGCGGATGCGCTCGCCGAGCGGCGCGGCGAGCAGCAGGATGAAGATCGGCGTGACGGAAAGGTAGAGGATGCCGCTCGTCGCCGTGGTGTAGTGCAGGCCGAGCCATTGCAGCGCGAGGTGCGGGCCGCCGCCGGCGAGGCCAAGAGCAGCGAAAATCACCCAGTCTCTTTTTCGTAGCAGTTCAAGCTTTGCCGTCAGACCGTTCCACGTGAACGGCGCGAGAATCATCAGAACCAAGATCAGGCGCCCGACGGTGGCGAGCGCCGGGCCGATCTCGTCGCGCGCCGCGCGTGCGACGATCCAGTTGCCGGACCACAGCAGCAGCGTGGCGAAGAGGACGAGCCAGGCAGTGATACGCATGCGCAGGCGATTATCGCCTGCGTGCTAAGCTCGACCATGCCTCGCGTAACGGCGGCGGGCCGCTCGCTCGAGTACGAATGGGTCGGGACAGGGCAGAGCGGCAAGCCGGTGCTGGTGTTCCTGCACGAAGGTCTCGGCTCGATCCGGCAGTGGCGCGACTTCCCGCAAAACGTGGCTCAAGCCCTCGGCTGCCGCGCGCTCGTCTACGACCGGTACGGCTACGGGCAGTCCGACGTGCTGCGGGAGCCAAGACGCGGCGTGAGATTCATGCACGACGAGGCCCTGCTTTCCCTGCCCGAAGTTCTTTCCGGCCTGAAAATCGAGAATCCCGTCCTGGTCGGGCACTCCGACGGCGCTTCCATTTCCCTGATCCATGCAGGAGCCGGGAACAAGGTGAAGGCCGTGGTGGCGATGGCGCCGCACGTGTTCGTCGAGGAGATCTGCATTCGCTCGATCGTCGAGGCCGCGCGCACTTTTGCAGCCAGCGACCTGCCGGACAGGCTCGGGCGCTACCACCGCGACGTGAAGAAAACGTTCTACGGCTGGGCCGACGTCTGGCGCGATCCCGAGTTCAGGCGCTGGGACATCACTGAATACCTTCCCGGGATCGGCTGCCCGGTGCTGGCGATCCAGGGCCACGGCGACGAGTACGGCACGATGGCGCAGCTCGACGCCATCGAGAAGCAGGTGGGCGGCCCCTGCGAGGTGCTGAAGCTCACCGACTGCGGGCACGCTGCGTTCCGCGATCAGCCGGAGAAAACGCTTTCCGCCGTCAGCGCATTCGTCGATAGGCTGAAAGCATGAGGCGCAACGTTACCGCCTAGTCCTGGTAGCGGATTGCTTTTCTATCGAGGAGCCGTAGAAGCGCCGGCCAGTCCTTCTGCTGCGCCGGGCGGCTCTCGCGGCGGAACTGCTGCGCCGCGGTGTCCGCCGCCGCCTGCGACATCAGCTGCACGTTGTGCAGGCCGCCGGCCATCGCGTCGATCTGGATCTGGCAGGCGCAGTCGAGGTAGTACATCAGCTCGAACGCCTCGCGCACGGTCTCGCCGAGCGTGAGCAGGCCATGGTTGCGCAGGATCATCGCCTTGGCGGTCTTGCCGAGGTCGCGCGCCATGCGGCTGCGCTCATCCATCTCGAGCGCGATACCCTCGTAGTCGTGGTAGGCGACCTGCTGTTGCACCATCATCGCGTGCTGGCTGATGGGCAGCAGGCCGCACTTGTGCGCCGACACCGCCACGCCGGCACGCGTGTGGGTGTGGAGCACGCAGTTGATCTCGGGGCGCGCCTCGTGCATGCAGCCGTGGATCACGAAGCCGGCCTCGTTGTAGCCCAGGCCGGTCGGATCGTCTAGAACCTTGCCGTGCGGATCCACCTTCACCAGGTTCGACGCCGTGATCTCGTCGAACATCAGCCCGTAGGGATTGACGAGGAAGTCCTCGGAGCCGGGCACGCGCGCCGAGAAGTGGGTGTAGATGAGATCGGTCCACTTGAAGATCGCCGCGAGCTGATAGGCGGCGGCCAGATCGACGCGCACCTCCCACTCTTCCTTGCTGACGCGCTCGCGCACGGGGGTGGACTTGAACTGCAGGTTGGCGGCCATGGGTCCCTCCGGTTCAGGCGGCAATCATAACCCGGCTTTCGACGGCGTCCAGCGCCTCGAGAAGCAGGCCGGGATCGTTCTGCTTCAGCAGCGCGGAATCGGAAAGCAGGCGCCGCCACAGCCTCGCGCGCGGGTGGCCATGGTAGAGGCCGAGCATGTGCCGGGTCACCTGCCGCAGCGAGGCGACGGCCTTCGAATACTCCAGCATCCGGTGCACGACTGCGGCCCGGGTTTTGCCGGCATCGGCGAGCAGCCACGGGTTGTGATACGCCGCCCTGCCGAGCATGACCGCATCGACGTGAACAAGATGTTCACGAATCTGCTGCTCAGAAGTAATTCCTCCATTAATCACGATCTCGAGCTGCGGAAAGTCCTGCTTGAGCCGATAGACGTATTCGTACTTGAGCGGCGGCACCTCGCGATTCTCTTTAGGCGAGAGCCCCTTGAGGATGGCGTTGCGCGCGTGGACGATGAAGGTCGCGCAGCCTGCGGCGGCGAGCGTGGCGACAAAGTTCCTGAGAAATTCGTAATCGTTGATGTTGTCGACGCCGGTTCGATGCTTGACTGTAACGGGCAATGAGACGGTTTCGCTTATCGCCGACACGCATTCCGCGACCAATTGCGGCTCCGCCATCAGGCAGGCGCCGAAAGCGCCCTTCTGCACCCGCTCGCTCGGGCAGCCGATGTTGAGGTTGATCTCGTCGTAGCCGTAGTCCGCGCCGAGTTGCGCGCAGCGGGCGAGATCCTCCGGGTCGCTGCCGCCGAGCTGCAGGCCGACCGGGTGCTCCGCGGGATCGAACGCCAGATGCTGCTCGACATCGCCGTGGAGCAGCGCGCCGCAGGTGATCATCTCGGTGTAGAGCCGGGCGCGCGAGCAGACCTGCCTGAGGAAGTAGCGGCAATGGCGGTCGGTGAGATCCATCATCGGCGCAACGAGAATCATCGGTATTGTCCCGAAGCCGCGGCGCGCGCCCGGATCAGGCCGAACAGGCTCTCGGTGAACGGCGCCGGCACGCCGGCTTTCTGCGCGATCTCGAGAGTGCCCGCCAGCAGGCCGTCGATCTCGAGAGGCTTGCCCGCTTCCATGTCCTGCAGCATCGAGGTCTTGAACCTGCCGAGGTGGCGCGCCATGTCGATGCGCGCCTCGGGATCGATGTCGGCGTCGACGCCGACCGCGCGGCCGATGGCGAGCACTTCGCGGATGATCTGCACCATGTAGGCCTTGATCTCCTGGTCCTCGATCAGCCGGTCCGCCGTCGTCATGGTCAGCGCCGACACAGGATTGAAGCTGACGTTGCCCAGCAGCTTCACCCAGAACTCCCTTTCGATGAAGTCGCTCGTCACGGCCTCGAATCCGGCCGCCGCCAGCGCCTCGGCGATGCGCCGGGTGCGAGCGGTGTTCGTGCCGCCGGGCTCGCCGAGGATCAGGCGCCTGCCCATGTTGTGGCTGATGAGCCCCGGCTCGGGGGTCGAGGCGGCGAGGTGGATCACGCAGCCGACGATGCGGCCGGTCGGCATGGCGCGCGAGAGCTTGCCGCCGGGATCGAGCGACTCCAGGCGCTCGCGGCCGTCGCCGAATTTCAGGCGGTCGAAAAACCACCACGGCACGCCGTTCATCGCTGTAAGGATCGAGGTGTCCTTTCCGACCAACGGGGAGATGCCGCTCGCCACCTCGCCGAGGCTCTGGGCTTTCACTGCGACGAGCACGTAG
>DATILQ010000018.1:0-8866 GCA_035476235.1 Burkholderiales bacterium | reverse complement strand
GCGGGCAGTTTGGAAAGGCGGGATTTCGCGTACCGAAACTGCCATCGGCAGCCACGAAGTTGGCTGGAAAGGTGTTCCCCGAGGACGTGTCATTGAAAAACCCGGGAAATATTCCTTTGCTGGCGAAGTCGCGCTGGCGGCCGAAGAGGGCGTCCTCGTGCCGGAAGTCGGCGATCAGCGTGGCGCTGAAGCGCTGGGTGGCCATATCGCCCCAGCCGATCAGTGCATTGAGCCCGCCTCCCCTGGCGCCGGGATGCTCCGTAAGCTCGGCATGGGCCGTGACCTCTCCCCCGCGGTAGTCCTTGCGCAGGATGAAGTTGATGACGCCGCCGATGGCGTCACTGCCATAGATCGCGGAAGCGCCGTCCTTCAGCACCTCGATGCGCTCGATCGCCGACGCCGGGATGAGGTTGACGTCGACGGTGATGCTGTCGGTGATGGTGCCGCCCCCGGCGACGCGCTTGCCGTCGATCAGCACCAGGGTTCTCTGCGAGCCCAGGCCGCGCAGCGAGACGCTGGAGACGCCGCCCGATGTGGCCCCTGACGCCGTTGCCGCCACGCTGTTGCTATTGCCCTGGATTGCCACGCCCACCGCCTGCAGGAACTGCTCGACGTTGGCGGCGCCGGTCTTTTCGATCTCTTCGCGGGTGATGATCTGGACCGGAAGCGCGGTCTCGGCATCGATCCGCTTGAGGGCCGAGCCGGTGATTTCAACCCGTTCGACCGGCTGCTGAGCCGATGCGGGTGGTACGAGCGCAGCTAGAAGCGCTGCGCTTGCTGCGATGGATACTGACGCAGCAACTGAACGGCGTACATTCGTCCTCATTTCTCCTCTCCCCGAGAATGCAGGCGTCGCGCCGCGCGGTACTTTTAGCAGCGGACGCCGTGGCCTGTTGAAGTGCTAGACGTTATTTCATTGGGTTACAGACTGTTACAAAAGTGGGCGAAGTATGCGCACAGCAGCCTCATCATTGCAACATCCGAATCATGCATTTCATACGGCTCGTTCGTGGTGCACCGCAAAAAATTCGCCCTTCGGTCGTGCGATAGAGGCCTGCGCATGGCCCGAGGCGTACAATTTTTCGAGACTTCCAGCCTCACAGGAGGCAAATCCCATGCCGAATCCCAAAACAGTCATTTTCGCGATTCCCCTAGTGCTGACAGCCGCGTGCGCTAACGTGGGGTACTACGATGAGCCCTACGCACTGGTCGAGGGCGGCATGAGAAGCGCCGCGCGCAAGGAGCTTCCGGTCATCGTCAATGCGGTGGACGGAGAAACCACCTTCATCCCCAGACGCTATCCGACGCCACTGAAGCCGGGAAAGCACCTGGTTGAGGTCTACTTCAGCAGCGACTCCGTGGCGGGGTCGTCCGAAAAACACCGCAGGACGATAGACCTGGATGCCGCCCCCTGTACTCGCTACAGAATAGTCGCCCGGTACGAGAGCCTGACGCACGTCGAATGGACGCCGGTGATCTATCCCGAGCCGATCGGCGAGTGCCTCGCCAAGTTTCCGCAGCTGAAGACCGCGCAGAACTGACCCGAGCGGTACGCGGG
Source organism: Burkholderiales bacterium (assembly GCA_035476235.1). Lineage (GTDB taxonomy): Bacteria > Pseudomonadota > Gammaproteobacteria > Burkholderiales > SG8-39 > SCGC-AG-212-J23. Next base: position 7,308 of record DATILQ010000018.1, on the reverse strand, counting down.
ACCTACCGGGAGCTCTGTGAGCGGAGGTGCTCCAGCTTCGCGGCGTATAGATCGCGCTCGCCGCGCGTGGAGCTGTTCTCCACCGCGACACCCAGGTGCTTGCGCGCCTCTCCGAGGTTTCCCAGCCTCAGGTTGGCGACGCCCAGCCAGAACTGGAATTCATGGTAGTAGGGGTCGCGATCGACCTCCTTGGCGAACAGGTCCCTGGCGGTCTCGAAGTCGCCCAGCCGCATCGCCGCAAGCCCGCGCTCGAAGAAATGGAAAGCCGGATACGGCTCGATCTGCGCCAGCCTGCGGTACAGAACTCCCGATTCGGCGAGGCGCCCCTGCCTTTCGAGCGCCAGCGCCAGGTTGGAGAGCGCCTGGGCGTTCGCCGGCTCGCGTTCGAGGATATGGCCGAGAACCCTCTCGGCCTGCAGCCAGTCGCCGTGACGCAGGTAGATGACGCCGAGCGTGTTGTAGGCGCTCAGGAAGGCAGGATCCTGCCCGATCGCCGCGCGGCCCCACCAGTAGGCGTCGTTCAACTGCCCCCGGGCGAGCGCCTCGGCGGCACGATTGTTCATGTACATCGCGAGGATCGTCTGCTCCGGGATGACCCAGGTGCGCAGCCCGCGCAGCTCCTGCGCAGGTAGAAAGTCGATCGTCAGCAACTCGCCGGTGGCGTAGGCGGCCCGCGCGCCGAGCCACTTGCCGCCGAGCGTGAGGTTGACATGCCCGCTCAGAAAATACATGCCTCCAACGCGGCTCCAGCTCGGCTCGACGAACGCGCTGTGGTACTCGACCGACAACCCCAGCGCTTTCGCGAAGGCTGCGGTCATGATGACCAGCGAGAGGCAGTTGCCGGAGCGCGCCTCGAACGCCTGCGACGCATTTCGGGTGATCGCAGCGTCGTAATCGAGCCTGAGCTGGTTCTTGATGTAGAGCGCATCGATCAGCCCTTTTTGCAGACCCTTGTTCAGCAACAGGCCGGCCATGTCGGTTTCCAGGTAGCGCTTCATCGCGTCGCTCAGCGCGAACACGTCCTCGGCGCTGATGCGCTCGGAGGGAGCGGCGAACAGGTGGTCGCTGAACAGCCGCTCGGGCGGCCGTTCCACCGGCGTGTGGGCACACGCGGCGAGCAGCATGCACAGCGCCGGTACGGCCGAATGCTTCATAGGGCAATAATGCGCCCCGCCGTATCAGCCGTAAAGCAGCTCCTCCGGGTTGTGGTGCAGCATCATGGGGGCCGAGTAAGCGAGAGCAAGGGTTCTGTCGTCCCGATCGAGCGCATCGAGAGCCGCATCCTCCTCGTGCGCGGCCACAAGGTCCTGTTCGGCGCGCTCATGGCCGCGACCGTCCTCAATTCCCCGCGCGCGAGCCGCCCAGACGCCGGCCGATCGGGTTCGTCAATCCAGACGAGAAGAAGCGCGGCTAGGCCAGCGCTTCGGGGTTGAGCACGCGCACCGGCGCCCCCGCGAGCCACGCCGCCACGTTCTCGACCGTGTCGCGGTAGAACATACGGTAGTTCTCCTCGTTGACGTAGCCGAGGTGCGGCGACAGCGTCACATTCTCCAGCTTGCGCAGAGCATGGTCGGCGGGCAGCGGCTCGCGGTCGTAGACATCCAGGGCCGCATGTCCCGGACGGCCGGCTCTCAGTGCTGAAAGCAAGGCTTTGTCGTCGACGATCGGACCCCGCGACACGTTCACGAGAATGGCGCTGCTTTTCATTCTCGCCAAGTCCGCAGAATTGACAAGACCGCGGGTCCTGTCGCCCAGCACCAGGTGAATGCTGACCACGTCCGAGCTGGCGAACAATTCGTCCTTCAACACGTAAAGCACGCCCGCCTCGGCCGCCTTTTCGCGCGTCAGGTTCTGGCTCCAGCCGGCGACCTCCATGCCGAACGCCTTGCCGATCGCGGCCACGCGCGAGCCGATCTTGCCCACGCCGAGCAATCCGAGGCGCTTGCCGCCCAGGGTCATGCCCGGCGCAAGGCCTTCGTGCCAGCGGCCGGCGCGCATGTTGCGCTCGCCCCTGGCGAGGCCGCGCGCCGCTGCGATGATCAGGCCCCAGGCGAGCTCGGCGGTGGCCGCGGTGCCGTTTCCCGCGCCGGTATGGCTGATCGGGATGCGGCGCTCGCTGCAGGCCGCGGAGTCGAGGCTGCCCGCGCGGCCGCCCGTCAGGCTGATGAACTTCAGATTCGGCAGCCGCTCGATGAGCGCGCGCGGAAACGCGGTGCGCTCGCGCATCAGGCACAGGATGTCGAAGGGCGCGAGCTTGCGCGCAGCGTCGTCCAGCGACGTGAATACCTCGTGGAAGACGGTTTTTTCTACAGCCAACAGATTCCAGTCTGCAGACTTCAGCGCCACGCGCTGGTAGTCGTCGAGGATCGCGAGCTTCATTTCATTCGACGCGGATGTTGTTTTCCCGAACGACTTTTCCCCAGCGGGCCATCTGCTCGACGATCCACTTCTGCGTCGCCTCGGGGGTTAGCGCGACGACGTCCATCCCGAGCGTCTCGCCGAGCATCTTCTTCACGTCGGGAAGATTCAATGCCTTGTGCAATTCGAAAACGAATTTATCGATGATCGGCCTGGGCGTGCCGGCGGGCGCGAGGATGCCCCACCACGCGTGGGCCACGACGTCGATCCCCTGCTCCCTCAGCGTCGGCACGTCCGGCATCGTGTGCGAACGCTTGTCGCCCGTGAGCACGAGCGCGCGCAGCTTCCCGCCGCGCACGTGCTGCGCCTGGGCCGCGGTCGAGGCCATGCCGAGCTCGATCTGGCCGCCCATCAGGTCCGTGGAGAGCGGCCCGCCGCCCTTGTACGGCACAGGAACGAGCCGGATGCCCGCGGCCTGGTTGAGCACGATCGTCGTGAGATGCGCGAGCGAGCCGTTGCCGACGTTGCCGAGGGTGACGGTGTCCGGCTTCGCTTTGGCGGCCGCGATAACGTCCGCGAACGTCCTGTAGGGCTTCATCGAGCCGGTGGTGATCGCCATGGGCGCAGTGCCGACGATCATGACCGGCGCGAAGTCCTTCACGGGATCGAAAGGCAGGCTCGGGTTCAGCGCCTGGTGCACGGCGTGGGTGTCGAAGATGAAGACGAACGTATAGCCGTCGGGCGCGCTCTTCGCGACGTAGTCCGTGCCGATGATGCCGGAAGCGCCGGTGCGGTTCTCGACGATGAACTGCTGCTTCAGCGATTCGGTGAGCTTCGCCGCCAGGATGCGCGCCAGCGGATCGACCGAGCCGCCGGGCGGATAGGGCGAGACGAACTTGACAAGCCGCGTGGGCCAGTCCTGCGCAACAGCCGGAAATGAAAGAAGCAGAAGAAAAAACAGCTTAAAAAGCCACATTCCTCGCTCCCTTCAATTTGAGCATCTCGCGCGCGTCGGCTGGCGAAGCGATGGCCAAGCCGAGCTCCTCGAGGATCCGCCGCGCCTTCGAGACCTGGGCAGCATTCGACTCGGCGAGCTGCCCGCGGCCGAGCCACAGGCTGTCCTCGAGGCCGACGCGGACATTGCCGCCCATCACCGCCGACATCGCGGCGATGAACATCTGGTTGCGGCCGGCGCCCAGAACCGACCAATAGTAAGCGTCGCCGAACAAGCGCTCGGCAGTGCGCTTCATGTGCAGCACGTCCTCGGGATGCGGGCCGATGCCGCCGCGGATGCCGAACACCGACTGGATGAACAGCGGCGGCTTGAGCAGCCGCCGCTCCATGAAGTGCGCCGCGGTGTAGAGATGGCCGATGTCGTAGCACTCGATCTCGAAGCGCGTGTCGTTATCGGCGCAGGACTGCAGGATGTAGGCGATGTCCTTGAAGCTGTTCCTGAAGATGCGCTCGTCGCTGCCCGCGAGGTAGGGCTTCTCCCACTCGTGCTTGAATTCCTTGTAGCGGCCGAGCATCTCGTAGAGGCCGAAGTTCATCGAGCCCATGTTGAGCGAAGCGACTTCGGGCTTGAGCCGCAGCGCCGGCTGCAGCCGCTCCTCGATGCTCATGGTCGGCGCGCCGCCGGTGGTCAGGTTGACCACCACGTCCGAGGCGGCCTTGATCTTCGGCAGGAACTGCTTGAACACCGCGGGATCCTGCGTCGGGCTGCCGTCCTTCGGATTGCGCGCGTGCAGGTGCACGATCGCCGCGCCGGCCTGCGCCGCGCCGATCGCGGCGGCGGCGATCTCGTCGGGCGTCACCGGGAGATACGGCGACATGCTCGGCGTGTGGATCGAGCCGGTCACCGCGCAGGTGATGATGACCTTGCCTTGCGCCGCCGCCATAAATGGGGTCTGTCCCTGATTTCTACACCAGGTAGCGCGCCCCGCCGCAGACCGAGATCGCCTGGCCGGAGATGTGCCTGCCGGCTGCGGTGGCGAGGAACAGCGCCGTATTGGCGATGTCCTGCGCCGTGACCGTGGTATGCATGCTCACGCCTTCGAGCAGCCGCCGGCGCACTTCTTCCTTGTCCACGCCGAGGCCCTTTGCCTTCGCCTCGATCACGCGCTCGATGCGCTCGCCCTCCACCACGCCGGGCTGGATGCAGTTGACGCGCACCTTCTCGGGGCCGGCCTCGGCGGCCAGGCTCTGCGTGAAGCCGACCACCGCCCATTTTGCCGCCGAATAGGGCGTGCGCATCGGGAAGGCGAGCCGCCCGGCGGCCGACGACAGGTTGATGATGCTGCCGCCGCCCGCCGCCTTGATCATCGGCATCGCCTTGCGCGTGCAGTAGAACATGCCGTTCAGGTCCACCGCGATGCAGCGGTCCCAGTCCTCCGGGCGGATGTCCTCGACCCTGGCGGTCGGTCCCGCTATGCCGGCATTGTTCACCAGCACGTCGAGGCCGCCGAGCTTGCGCTCGACGTCGCCGAAAAGCCGCTCGACGTCGGCAAGCTTCGCCACGTCGACAACCGTGCGCGTCATTTCCTTTGGAAGTGTCTTAAGGCCTTTTTCATCAATATCACACACATGGACGCGGGCGCCGTGGTCGACGAAGGTCTGCGCGATGACCCGGCCGATGCCTGCGCCGCCCGCGGTGACCAGCACGCGCAGCCCGTTGGCGGATGTTTCCATGGCGATGGATAATACACGCAACAATAATCGCGCATGCCCGTCCACGTCTCGATCGAGCAAGAGGAACTCCGCGGGATTTCGCGCACCGTGGCCGAGATCCACTGGCTGCTCTTGATCCTGATCCTGCTGTACCTGATCTTCGGCGGCGTGGCGAAGGAGAACGAGCCGGCGATCTCGTCCTCGCTCTTCTTCTACGCCGCGCTGGTGATGGCGTTCCGCTACGCCAATTTCTTCCGCACCGAGAGCCGCTGGAAGATCGCGGTCGAGACCTGGGCGATGATCGCCGTCATCACCTGGGCGCTGTGGTTCACCGGCGGGCTGCAGAGCCCGCTCCTCAACGCCTACCTGCTGGTGGTGATCACCTCGGCGCTGACCCTCGGCAAGCTCACCACGCTGGTCGAGGTGGCCCTGATCGCCGCGTGCTACGTGTTCCTGGCGGGCGCGTCGTACGTCGAGCTCGCCTCGCTCCCCTTTGTCGGAGCGCTAGCGGCGCAGTTCGCGCCGGTGGTGCTGGTCGCCTACATCACCACCATGTTCTCGGCCGACATCCGCTATGTGCTGCAGCGCGCCAAGCTGCTGTCGGAGCTCGACGACCTCACCGCGCTGTACAACACGCGCGGCTTCGCGATCGCCGCCGACCGCCTGTTCGGGCAGGCGCTGCGCTATACGCGCCCGGCAAGCGTGCTGATGGTCGACCTCGACAACCTGAAGTCGGTCAACGACTCGCACGGGCACGACGCCGGCAACCGGCTGCTGCGGCACACCGCGAACGCGCTGCGCGCGGAGCTGCGCTATACGGACCTGCCGGCGCGCTACGGCGGGGACGAGTTCATCGTGCTGCTGCCCGAGACCCCGCCGCGCGGCGCGCTCGACGTCGCCGAGCGCATCCGCAAGGCGGTGGCCGACCGGCCGCTCGACATGGACGTCGGCAAAATCGCCTCCTCGGTGAGCATCGGCGTGGCCTGCTTTCCGGACGACGGCCGCACGCTCGACGCCCTCGCCACGCGCGCCGACCGGGCGCTCTACGAGGCCAAGCAGAAAGGCCGCAACTGCGTGGTCAGATACCGCGCGGAGTAGCCCGCGCGCAGCCGCTCACAGCGCGAGCTGCCAGAACTCGCCGACCAGATCGGCGCCGAAGCTCGAGTGCCGCTCCTTTCGCACCAGCCTGAATCCGCACCGCTTGTAGATCGCGCGCGCCGCGGCGAGATTCGACTGCGTCCACAGCTCGAGCCTGCGGTAGTCCCTGGCGCGCGCGAAGGCGATGCATTCCTCGACCAGCCGCCTGCCCAGGCCGCGGCCGCGCGCCGCGGGCTCGACGATCAGCAGGCGCAGCTTGGCGGTCGATCTCGACTGCTTGACGACGAGCACCGCGCCGACGCGCTCGCCGTCGCTCTCGGCGATCCAGCAGCGCTCGCGCGCCGCGTCGAAGTGCTTGACGAACCTGGCGACGATCCCGGCCACCAGCGCCTCGAAGCGCTCGTCCCAGCCGTATTCCTCGGCGTAGAGGGCGCCGTGGCGCTGCACCACCCAGCCCAGGTCGCCGGGACGATGTGAGCGCAGGGTGATTTCCCGGCGCTTGTTGCTTAATAGACCTTCCACTGTTCTCATTGCACCGACCAGGCGCTCGCGGTCATGCTCGGGCAAAGGCGCCAGCATCGCACCCGTCGCGTCGCGCGAGCGCGAATCGAGCACGGCGAACGCCTGGCGGCCCTTCGCGGTAAGGGCGAGGAGGCTCTGCCGGCCGTCGTGCGGGGCACGCGTTGCCCGGACGAGCCCGCGGCGCTTGAGGCCCTGCAGCAGCCGGCTGAGATAGCCGAGGTCCAGGCCGAGGTCCCGGCCCAGGGCGCTCGCCGTCGCCTGCCCGCCCTGCGCCAGCTCGTACAGCAGGCGGGCCTCGGTGAGCCGGTAAGGGCTGCCGAGCAGGCCCGCGCGCAATACGCCGATGCGGCGTGTGTAGAATCGGTTGAAGCGGCGCACCGCATCGATGTGCATGCCGCCATCCTGGCCAACTATTTGCTTTTGTCAAGTATCCATGTTCGAGCTCAAGGGAAGGGTGGCGCTGGTCACCGGCGGCAACGGCGGCATCGGCCTGGGCATGGCGCAGGGACTTGCCGAAGCGGGGGCGACGGTCGCGATCGCAGGACGGGACGAGAAAAAGAACGCCGCCGCGGCCAAGGAGCTGGGCGGCCGGGCGATTTCGATCAAGGTGGACCTGAGGGACGAGAACGCGTGCCGCGCCGCGGTGGATCAGGCGGCGCAGGA
>DATILQ010000017.1:0-3040 GCA_035476235.1 Burkholderiales bacterium | reverse complement strand
TGGTTCAACCTGCACAAGTCGATCGGCCTGACGATCGGGCTGCTGGTCCTGTTTCGCCTCGCCTGGCGCATCGGCCATCCGCCACCGCCGCTGCCCGAGTCGATGCCGCGCTGGCAGGCCCGCGCCGCCCGTGCCAGCCAGTTCCTGCTCTATGCCGCCCTCATCGTGCAGCCGCTCGTCGGCTACCTGGGCTCGTCGTTTACCAAGTATCCGATCAGGTACTTCGGTTTCACGCTGCCGCACTGGGGCTGGGATGCGCCGGCCCTGAAGGAGCTGTGCAGCGCCGTGCACCTCGGTCTCGCGTGCCTGATTACTGTCCTCGTCGCCCTCCACGTCGCGGCGGCGTTGAAGCATCTGCTCGTGAACCGCGACGGCGTCTTCCAGCGCATGCTGCCCTGGGGCGTCGTGATCCGGTGAAGGGCGGCTGGGCCGCGCTGGTTGCGTTTGCGGTTTCCACGCAGGCGCATGCCCAGACAACCGGCAATCCGGCGACCGCGACCGAGGGGTCCGTGGTCGAGGTGGTCGGCATCAGGCCGGTCCCCGGCCTGGGCACACCCCTGCGCGATATTCCAGCCGTGGTGCAGAGCGCGACAGCGCGCGAGCTGGGCGAGGCGAACGACGTTGCCGATCACCTCGCGCGCCATTTCTCCGGCATCAGCCTGAACGACGCGCAGGGCAATGCGTTCCAGCAGACGCTGCATTACCGCGGTTTCGCCGCTTCGCCGCTGCTCGGGCTGCCGCAGGGCCTGTCGGTGTTCGTGGACGGCGTGCGCGTGAACGAGGCGTTCGGCGACATGGTCAACTGGGACCTGATCCCGAGCAATGCCATCGCGACGGCGCATCTCCTGTCCGGATCGAATCCGGTGTTCGGGCTGAATACGCTCGGCGGCGTGCTGTCGATCCAGACTAAATCGGGCTTTGCCTTCCCCGGCACGGCGGCGCGCTTGTCGGGCGGCTCCTTCGGCCGCCGCGCGGCGCAGGCCGAGACCGGCGGCCATGGCGAGCGCGCCGACTATTTCGCCGCGGTGAACCTGCACGACGAGGCGGGTTGGCGCGAGCACTCGCCGAGCGCGCTGCGTCAGGCGTTCGTCAAGGGCGGCTGGCAGGACGCACGCACCGATCTCGACGTGTCGCTCGCGCTGGCGGACAACTCGATGCAGGGCACGCAGGCGCTGCCCCTGTCGATGCTGCAGCAGCCGCGCCAGGCGTATACCTGGCCCGATCGCACCAACAACGATCTCGCCTTCCTCACGGTGCGCGCCAGCCGCTTTATCCAGAACGACGTTCTCTTATCCGCGAGCATGTATCTGCGCACTCTCGACCAAAGCACCGTCGCCAGCAACGTCAACGACAGCTTCGATCCCGCCGCGGCGACCGGCCCCGGCAATGCGCCGGGCTTCAACGACCGCGGCATTCTGGGGCAGCGCTCGGCTGGCGCGGCCTTGCAGCTCGTGATGGGCCGGGAGCTTGGCGAGACGGTCCACGAATTGACCTTCGGCGCATCGCTCGACGGCGCGGCGGCGACGTTTTCCCAGGAGCGCCAGGAAGCGGCGTTTACCGCCGATCGCGGCACGGTGGAGCTCAGCGATTTTGCCCCGCGCGTACAGGCCGGCACGCGCAACAACTACCGCGGGCTCTATTTCATGGATCAGTTCGCGCCGCTGCAGAACTGGACGCTTACGCTCGCCGGCCGCTACAACGTCGCTCGCGTCGTGCTGCGCGATCGCTCAGGCTTGCGCCCGGCGCTCGACGGCGACCACTCCTTCCGGCGGTTCAATCCGGCGCTTGGGGTGAACTGGAATCCGCGCCCTGAGCTGACCTGGTTCGCCTCTCTCACGCAGGGCATGCGTGTGCCGGCGCCGGCGGAGCTGACCTGCGCCGACGCAACTGCGCCCTGCTCGCTGCCCAACCAGTTCCTCGCCGACCCTGCGCTCAAGCCGGTCATAGCGCGCACCGCGGAAACCGGCGTGCGCCTGCGGCCGACGCCACAGCTGCGCATGTCGGCGGCGCTGTACCGCAGCGTGCTGTCGGACGACATCCAGTTCGTCACGTCGGGGGCGGCGACCTCGGTGGGTTTTTTCCAGAACACCGGAGCCACGCTGCGCCAGGGCCTGGACCTGACTGTGGATGGAAAATTCGAGAAATTCCGTCTCGCAGCCGCATACAGCTACCTGCGCGCCGAATACCTGACGCCCTTCCGCATGCTGAGCCCCAGCAATTCGTCCCGCGACGCCGCCGATGAGATCGCCGTGGAGCGCGGCAATGCAATCCCGGGAATCCCGCAGCACAGCGTGAAGCTCGCGCTCGACTGGACGCCAGAGGGGCGAACTTCGCTCGGTCTGGGCTGGGCCTGGTTCGGCCGCCAATACGCGCGCGGCGACGAAAACAACCGCGACATCCATGGCGCCCTGCCGAGTTACTCGGTCGCGCAGGCGTTCGCCCGCTTCCGGCCGGGCCGCGACTGGGAAGTGTCGCTCAAGGTGGACAACCTTTTCGACCGCGATTACCGCAGCTTCGGTGTGCTGGGGCAAAACTTCTTCGCCGGACCGGGCGGCACTTTCAACGCCGCCGCGGCGGTTCCGGAGCAGTTCGTCACGCCCGGTGCGCCGCGCGCGGTGTGGCTTGCGTTGCGCTACGAAATGGACCGGAAGTAGCATGTCAACCGCTTTTCCCGGGAGGAGCTCATGAAATCCATCTCCGCTGCAGCGGTTCTGCTGCTGGGCGTCACCGCCGCCGCCGCGCAAACCCTCGAGGACCTCAAGAGCGACGGCAGGAATACCGACAACATCCTTACTTATGGGATGGGCTACCACCAGCAGCGCTACAGCCGGCTGGATCAGGTCAACAAGAGGTCCGTGAAGCGCTTGGTGCCGGTCTGGAACCTGAGCCTCGACAACAACTGGGGCGAGCAGGCGCAGCCGATCCTCTACAACGGTGTGATGTACGTGACCAACGCCAAGGCGACCGTGGCGATCGACGTCGCTACCGGCAAGCAGCTCTGGAAGCACACGCTCGACTGGCCGCCCGAGACCCCGCGCGT
>DATILQ010000016.1:0-2762 GCA_035476235.1 Burkholderiales bacterium | reverse complement strand
AACATGGAGCGCAGGTGCTGGGCGCGGCCGTGATAGGCCTGCAATCCCGCGAAGCGCAGCGTGCGGGATCGCGCGATCTCCCGCGCCAGCGCCAGCGCCGGCTCGCCGGGCGCGACGCCGCAGCGGCGCATGCCGATGTCGAGCTCGACGTACACGTCGAGCTTCGCTCCCGAAGCCTCCAGTTGACGTAGATTCTCTCGATTGTCGACGCACACCCCGAGCCGCGCGCGCGTGGAGAGCGCCGCGAGGCGCCCGAGCTTCGGCGCGCCGACGACTTCGTTGGAGACCAGCACGTCCTCGATGCCGCCCTCGACCATCGCCTCGGCCTCGGACACTTTCTGGCAGCACACCCCGATCGCGCCGGCGGCGACCTGGCGCTTCGCGATTTCGGGGCACTTGTGGGTCTTGGCGTGAGCGCGGACGCGAACCCGGTTTTTCACTGTGTCGCCCAGGGTTCCGACGTTCTTCTCGAAGGCATCCAGATCGATGATCAGCGCAGGCGTGTCGATGTCCGCGACGCGCATGCCGACTGCAGCCGGTGCACGCATGGCTAGGCCGCCGCTGCCTTTCTGGAGCGCTCCTGCAGCGCGAACCAGGCGACGGCGGCCGCCATCAGCGCCACCAGCGGCAGCGCAAGCAGGTTGACGCGCTCCCAGCCGACGGTCGTCACCGTCATGCCCGAAGCGAGCGAGGAAACGGCCATCATGGCGAAGATCGCCTGGTCGTTGGCTCCCTGGGCCTTCGCGCGCTCCTCCGGGCGGTAGGTCTGCGTGAGCAGCGTCGTGCCGCTGATATAGAGGAAGTTCCAGCCCACCCCGAGCAGCACCAGCGCCCACCAGAACTGCGCCACCGAGATGCCGGACAGCGCGATGCCGATCGACGCGAAGTTGAGCAGCACGCCGGCCAGCATTACCGGCGCGAGGCCGAGGCGCCGGATCAGGGAACCGGTGACGAAGGAAGGCGCGAACATGCCGACGACGTGGGCCGAGATGACGAACGCGGCGTCGGCATAGGGGTGGCCGCAGACGCCCATGGCGATCGGGGTCGAGGTCATGAGAAAGTTCATCACGCCGTAACTGGTCGCCCCGCACAGGACTGCGACGATGAACCTGGGCTGCGCCGCGATCTGCAGCAGCGGCCTGCCGGAGGCCGACTGCTCGCCTGCCGCGGGCGGCGGGATGCGGATGAACCGCAGCAGCGCCACGGTGACGAGCGCGAAAGCGATCAGCGACAGGTAGCTGCCCATGAACCTGGCGTCGAACAGGTCGATCGTCCAGCGGCTGACCCCCGGCCCGAGGATGCCGCCGACAAGCCCGCCGGCGAGCACGAGCGAGATCGCCGTCGGCCGGAAATCAGCGCTCGCGGCGTCGGCCGCCGCAAAGCGGTAATACTGGCCGTAGGCGTTGAAGACGCCCCATACCAGCGTGCCGAGGCAAAGCAGCCAGAAGCTCTGCAGCCCCATCGCCGCAGCGCAGGCGAGCGCCCCGGCGACGCCCCAGTACACGCCCAGGGTCAGCCCGCGCTGCCGGCCGACGCGCTTCATGTGCAGCGAAGCCGGCATGGTGGCGATCGCGCCGCCCAGGATCCAGCAGGTGACCGGCAGCGTGGCGAGCGCCTTGACGGGCGTGAGCGCGAGCCCGGCGAGGCCGTTGATCGCGACCAGCGTCGTGTTGTTGGTGAACAGCATCGCCTGGCAGGCGGCGAGCAGCCCGACGTTGCGGCCTGTACTGTTCATTTATACAGTAGTGGATTAGAATGCGAAGGAGCCTAGTCTAAATGAAACACGAAACGACCTACCTGCGCGGCGCCCGCTCGTTCGTGCAGGGCCGCTTCGAAACGCTCGCGCGCGAGCCTTTCGATGACGGCTGGACGCCCGAGGAGCGGGACGAGCGGCCGCTCGAGACCACGGTCACCGAGGAGCGCGCGCGCTCGATCATCTCGCGCAACGACTCGCCCGACATCGGTTTCGAGCAGTCGATCAATCCATATCGCGGCTGCGAGCACGGCTGCGTGTACTGCTACGCCCGCCCGAGCCATGCGTACCTCGAGCTCTCGCCGGGGCTCGACTTCGAGACCAAGCTGTTCGCGAAGACCAACGCGGCCGAGCTGCTGCGCGCCGAGCTGTCGAAGCCGGGCTACGCGCCGAGCCCGATCGCCATCGGCGCGAACACCGATTGCTACCAGCCGATCGAGCGAAAATTCAGGATCACCCGGCAGATCGTCGAGATCCTGGCCGAATGCGAGCATCCGTTCACGATGGTGACCAAGTCCGCTCTGGTCGAGCGCGACCTGGACCTGCTTGCGCCGATGGCGAAGAAGAACCTGGTGAAGGTCTTCGTCTCCATCGGCAGCCTGGACCGCGAGCTTGCGCGCAAGCTGGAGCCGCGCGCCGCCAGCCCGCAGCGCCGCCTTGACGTCCTGAAGGCGCTGAGCGAAGCAGAAGTTCCCTGCGGCGTGATGGTGGCGGCCCTGATCCCGGGGCTCAACGACAAGACCCTGGAGGAAGTCCTCGAAGCCGCAGCCGCCGCGGGCGCCGCCGAGGCGGCCTACGTCATCATGCGGCTGCCCAACGAGCTGAAGGAGCTGTTCAAGGAATGGCTGGCGGCGCATTACCCCGAGCGCGCCGGCCACGTCATCAGCATCGTGCGCCAGATGCGCGGCGGCCGCGACAACGACCCGCGCTTCGGCAGCCGCATGACCGGCACGGGACTGTTCGCCGAGCTGATCGAGAAGCGCTTCGATATCGCCTGCCGCCGCTTCGG
>DATILQ010000015.1:0-2258 GCA_035476235.1 Burkholderiales bacterium | reverse complement strand
GCATGGCTGCTCGGCGGCGGACTCGCCATGGGCATCGGCATCTGGGCGATGCACTTCGTCGGCATGCTGGCACTGTCGCTGCCGCTCGCCATCAGCTACGACTTCTGGATCACCGCGGCATCGATGGGCATCGCCATCGTCGTTTCCACGTTTGCGCTGCACATTGCCGGCCGCTCGCAAGTACGCCGGCCGCGCCTGGTCGCCGCGGGCATCGCCATGGGGGTCGGCATCTGCTCGATGCATTACGTCGGCATGGCGGCGATCATCATCGAGCCGCCGATCCGCTACGACCCGTTCTGGGTCACGGCATCGCTCGCCATCGCCATCGCCGCTTCGTTCGCCGCTCTGTGGATCGCCTTCAACGTGCGCCATGAGGGCGCCTGGCACTATCGGCTGCTGCTCGGCGGCATCGTCATGGGCTTCGCCATCGCCGGCATGCACTATGCCGGCATGGCGGCGGCGCAGTTTCCCGCCGGCGCGAGCAGTCCGGGCACGGCCATGAACACCGACTGGCTCGCCGGCTCGGTGACGACCATCTCGGTATTCATTCTGCTCACCGCGCTGCTGATCTCCATCATGGACGCGCGGGCCGCGGCGCGGCGCCAGCGCATGCAAGCCTCGCTTGCCGAAGCGCAGCTCGCGAGCCGCGGCAAGGACGAGTTTCTGGCCATCCTCGGCCACGAATTGCGCAACCCGCTGGCCGCCATCTCGAACGCGAACTTCATTCTGAAAAGGGCCGCGCCGAGCAGCGGCGAATGGCAGTTCGCGCAGGACGTCATCGATCGCCAGTCGGCCAATCTCAAGCGGATCGTCGACGACCTGCTCGACGTCGGGCGCGCCATCAGCGGCAACATGGCGCTCGAGCTGCGGCCGCTCGATCTGCGCGCGAGCGTCGACGGCGTGCTGCAGATGCTGGGCACGGCCGGCAGGACCGAGGGCCGCAAGGTCGAATGGCACGGCACGAGCGTGTGGGTGCGCGGCGACCAGACGCGGCTGCAGCAAGTCGTGACGAACCTCGTGGTGAACGCCGCAGAGAGCAGCCCGGCCGGCGGCCTGATCGAAGTGCGCCTCGCTCGCGTGCAGAAAAATGCCTGCCTGACGGTGCGCGATTACGGCGTCGGGCTCGATCCGCAGACGGCCTCGCGCGTGTTCGAGCTCTTCTACCAGGCGAGCCAAGGCATCCACCGCGCGAAGGCCGGCCTCGGCATCGGACTGACGCTCGTGCGCCGCATCGTGGAGCTACATGGTGGCGAAATCACCGTCGCGAGCGAGGGGCGGGGCAAAGGCGCCATCTTCACGGTGCGGCTGCCCGCGATCGAGCCGCCGCTCGCCATGGAGACGCCAGCGCCGCAGCTCAACCGCGACGCGCGTAACGTCCTGGTGATCGAAGATGCGGAGGACGCGCGACAAGTCCTGCGCGTCGCACTTGAATTGGCCGGACATACGGTTCATACCGCGGCCGACGGCGCGCACGGCCTGCGCCTGCTGCTCGAGCTCAGGCCCGATATCGCGCTCATCGACATCGGCATACCCGAGCTCGATGGTTACGAAGTCGCCAGACGCGCTCGCGCTGCCGGCGTCAATACGCGTCTCGTCGCGCTGACCGGTTACGGACTTCCGGTGGACCGGGCCGAAGCGCGAAGTGCAGGCTTCGATCTACACGTGACCAAGCCGGCGGTGCCGGAACAAATCCTGAACCTGGTAGCCGAGGTGAAACCTCGCCGGCTGGCGGTTTAGGCGCTGCGTCCTCGCCGGCATGTGGATTGCTGTGGCGTAGGCGACGCGTTACGGGATGTATTCGGTGTTGAAGCTGGCGCTGTACTGTTGCATCGCCCTGGCCTTCTGGGCCAGGTGCGGAGATGGGTTGGCTTTCGGCCCAGGAGGCGGGCGCAGCACCGCATTGGTGCCCGCAGTCCCCGCCCCGCTCCTGGCAAAGGCGGGGCAGGGCTGCGCCCGTCAGGCCGGGCAGTCGCGACAAATTGGCCAGCAAGTGCGGTTCGTCTTCTCGGCATCCGTACTGTTCGCGATGCTTCTGGTCTTGCTGGTCGCCGCGGTTCTCGCCTTTTGCCTGCCGGCTTGGGCATCAATTTCAATCATCCTCATAACGGCCATTTGCGTCGCGGTCGGCGGGGGAGAGCTCCTCGCAAAAGCGTTCATCGCGGGAGGGACCGTAGCGGTCTTGGCCTGGATCGGAACGCGAACCCGCAAAACCCCATAAGACTAGGCGCGGCTAGCCGGCACGCAGCACGCTGCAGCGC
>DATILQ010000014.1:0-2025 GCA_035476235.1 Burkholderiales bacterium | reverse complement strand
GGCGTGGCGTGGTACTGGCACTTCGTCGACGTGGTCTGGCTGGGCCTGTTTATCTTCGTTTACTGGCTCTAAAGCCTGCCTTTGATCCAGCCAAGGTAATACCCGGCCATCAGGAACAGAAACAGAGCCAGCGAAAGGCCCACGCGCACGGCGAGGGCCTTGACCGCGCGCTTCGAGCCGCTGCGGTCGGCGTAGATGAAGACCAGCGCGGAAAACAGGCTCACGACGATCAGCAGGAACATCGCGATCACCACGTAACGCATGCCCGGAGGATACTCTTTCCGCCCGCGCGCCTGGTCGCTCGCGCTGGCGCTCGCCGCCTGCGCCGCGGGCATCGCGCTCGGCAACTGGCAGAGCCGGCGCGCCGAGGAGAAGCGCGCGCTCGGCGCCCGCCTCGAGCAGGTGTCGGTGCATGGCGAATTCGTCGCCGGGCGCACCGTGCTGCTCGACAACAAGACCCGCCGCGGCCGCGTCGGCTACGAGGTGCTCACGCCCCTCAGGCTGAAGGATTCGATGCACGTGCTGGTCAACCGCGGCTGGATCGAGCGCGAGCGGATTTCCGAGTTGCGCACGCCGGCGGGCGAAGTGCGCATCGAGGGCATCGCGCTCGAGCGCCTGCCGCACGCGCTGGAGCTGGAGAAGAACACGGGCGGTAAAATTCGGCAAAACCTGGACATCGCCGAGTTCGCCAGGGAAACCGGGCTCGCGCTGCAGCCGGTGGTGATCGAGCAGCACGGGGGGCCTGCGGACGGACTGCTGCGCGAATGGCCGCGGCCGGACGCCGGCGTCGAGAAGCACGCTGCCTACGCGCTGCAGTGGTACTCGCTCGCCGCGCTGGCCGTGGTTCTCGCGGTGGTGCTTGCATTCAGAAAAAATGAAGATTCTTCAAAATAAACTGATTCTCATCGGCGTCGTCTGCGCCGCTCCCCTGGTGCTCGGCACGCTCGCCTACTTCCACCGCTGGACGCCGGGCGAGAGCGGCAGCTACGGCGAGCTGTTCGCGCCGCGCGCGCTCTCCGGGCCGCCCTTCGATCAACTGCGCGGCAAGTGGCTGCTGGTGAGCTTCGACAGCGCCGCCTGCGACGCGCGCTGCGAAAGGAAGCTCTACTACCTGCGGCAGGTGCGCCGCGCGCAGGGCGGGGAAATGGAGCGCGTCGAGCGCTTGTGGGTGGTGACGGATTCTGCAGTTCCGCGCAGAGATCTCTTCCCGGCGATCGAAGGCACCTACGTGGCGGCGGATCACCGTGTCGTGCCGCAGTTCCCCGGCAACGTCGCTGAGCACATCTATCTCGTCGATCCGCTCGGCAACCTGATACTGCGCTTTCCGCCGGATCCCGATCCTTCGCGCATCATCAAAGACCTGGAGCGGCTCCTGAAATACTCGAGGATCGGATGAGCGGCTATCGACGCCTGGTGCTCGCGACGCTCGCGCTCGCCTTCGTGGTTGTGGTGGTCGGCGCGTACGTGCGGCTCTCCGATGCCGGCCTGGGCTGCCCGGACTGGCCGCTCTGCTACGGGCAGCCCGTTCCCGCGCAGATGCCCGACGACCTCGCGCATGCCAAGGCATGGACGGAGATGGGGCACCGTTATTTGGCCGCGGCCCTGGGTCTAGTGCTCCTTTTCGTCTTCTTCATGGCCCTGAAAAAACGGCAATCCCGCGCGCTGGCCGCCGCGCTCGTCCTCCTCGTCGTGTTCCAGGCGACGCTCGGCATGTGGACAGTGACGATGCTGCTCAAGCCGGCGATCGTCACCGCTCACCTTCTCGGCGGCATGGCGACGCTCGCGCTGCTCGCATGGCTTGCACTTCAACAATTTGATTTCGTTGGAGACCCCGGAACGCGCGCGGTACGCTTTCCGGCATGCGTCGGCCTTGTCACAGTGGTGGTGCAAATCGCGCTGGGCGGCTGGGTCAGCGCGAACTATGCCGCGGCTGCCTGTCCTGATCTACCGGGATGCATGGGGCAGGCGCTGCCGCCGATGGACTTCGCCAACGCCTTCCACGTGCTGCGCGAGCTGGGGCACACC
>DATILQ010000013.1:0-24384 GCA_035476235.1 Burkholderiales bacterium | reverse complement strand
GTAGTTCTTCGCCTCCCCACCGTACTTCTTCGCCAGAATGTGCGTCATCGCCGCCGTCAGCGTCGTCTTGCCGTGATCCACGTGCCCGATCGTCCCCACGTTCACGTGCGGCTTGGTGCGCTCGAACTTGCTTTTCGCCATGACTTTCTTCCGTGTTTCGGACTGTCTTCAATATTGCCGGCCACCTGGTGCCCATGATGCGGATTGAACGCATGACCTCTCCCTTACCAAGGGAGTGCTCTACCACTGAGCTACATGGGCGGTATTCGCGCTGGAGCGGGTGAAGGGAATCGAACCCTCGTCATAAGCTTGGAAGGCTTCTGCTCTACCATTGAGCTACACCCGCCTTCTGTTTACGAAAATTCCTTCACCCGTGCCGCCGAGGCGCCCTTGGTGGAGGGGGTTGGATTCGAACCAACGTAGGCGCAAGGCCAACAGATTTACAGTCTGCCCCCTTTAGCCGCTCGGGCACCCCTCCGGCGGAACCCTAAATTATGTGAGTTTTCCGTTGGTTGGTCAAGAATTTTAGGTCCCATACCTCACCGGGGACCGGATCGATCTCAGTGCCGCCAGAGCGCTGTAACAGGCAAGCCAGGAAGTCCTGGGGTTTTCGGGGGCAGGGACGTTCTCCAGCACCACCGTAAAGCGGCCCGCCGCGCCGGCGACGCGGATGGTGTGCGTATTAAGCGTGAGGGCGGGGTCCGCCACGACTGTCAGTCGCGTTCGATCCCAGCCGATTCCGGCAAGCGCGAGCACCGCTGCGATATTCACGTTCTGCGGAAAATGCGGCACGCCTTCGCGTGCCGGCCCTTCGAACAGTATATGAGCGCTCTGCAGCCGGTCCAGATCGACGCCCAGCGCCGCGACGTACGGGATGCCTTTCCATGCCACCGGCGGCTTGGCCACCTGGATCGAGACTTCGTCGACGCCTGCGGCGCACGCCGCCTTGAGCGCATCCAGACCGCCGATGCCGCCCGACGGCACGTAGAGCAGCGCCCCGGAGCGCCGTGCCGCCTCCTCGGCGGCGTGGCGCAAGCGCTCATCGGCGAGCGCACCGGCGGAGAGTACGACCACGCCGATTCCCGCCTCGAGCAGGGCCACGAGATGTTCGCGCACGGCGTCGTGCGAAGCAGCTTCCACTACGGCCGCCGGCCGCGCCGCGACCAGCGCGGCCCGCCCGGTCACGTACGAGACGCCGAATTCGCGCGCCAGCGCGCGGGCGCGAGAGGATCCGTTGCGGCCGGCCAGCGCGACGATTTCCACGCCCTGGAACTCGCCGCTCCGGACGTGCTCGAGCACCAGCCGGGCGATCGTGCCTGCGCCAAGCAACGCGACGCGCATCGACTGCCTCCTCGGGAGGCGTGAATTCTGCCATAGCAGTATCATTCACCGGGAAGGGAGCACAACCGTGCGCATCGCCATCCTCGAGGACGATCCCGATCAGCTGGCCCTGCTGCGGCGCTGGCTGGACGAGGACGGCCATGACGTCCACGCCTACATCAGCGGCCGCGAGACGATGAAGCACGCCGGCCGCGAAAGCTTCGATCTGTTCCTGCTCGACTGGCAGGTGCCGGACGTGTCGGGCGCCGATGTGCTGATGTGGCTGCGCGCCAATGTTTCGCGCAGCGTGCCGGTGCTGTTCGTCACGATCCGGGACTCGGAGCAGGACATCGTGTTCGCGCTCGAGCACGGCGCCGATGACTACATGATCAAGCCGGTGCGGCGCCAGGAGCTGCTGGCGCGGGTGCATGCCCTGCTGCGCCGGGCGTATCCGCGCGAGGAAACCAAGCAGCTCTCCTTCCCGCCGTTCGAGATCGACATCCAGCGCAGCGAGGTGCGCAAGAACGGCGCGAAAGTGGAGCTGACGCCGAAGGAATTCGAGCTCACGGTCACCTTGTTCCGCAATATCGGGCGGCTCATGTCGCGCGGCCACCTTCAGGAGACCGTATGGGGCCGCAGCGGCGATCTGGCGACCCGGACGGTCGACACCCACGTCAGCCAGGTCAGAAAAAAACTCGATTTGCGCCCGGAGTCGGGCTACCGGGTAGTACCCATCTACAACTACGGTTACCGGCTGGAGAAGATCTCGCCGGTCGCTTGAGGGAAGCGGTCGCTTACTCTAGCGCCCGCGCCCGGCTCTCAGCATATTCCCTGGCCTCGGGGGCAAGCGATCCGGCGTCGAGCGCCCTGCGGTAGGCTTTGGCCGCCTCGGGTCTGCGTCCCAGCGTTTCGAGCGAGATCGCCAGCCCGACCCAGGTCGTCCCGGGCTGAGGCGCAATGCGGATGGCGTTCTGATAAGCCTCCACCGCTTCTGCGTGCTTGCCGAGCCGCTGCAGCACGGCTGCGCGCATCGCCTGGAACTCGGCGTCGCGGGGCGCCGGCCCGGCCTTGTCGAGAACCTCCAGTGCGTTCCGATACTCGCGCTGCTCGATGTAGATGCGCGCCAGCGCTACCGCGAATGCAGGCTGCGCCGGATTGATGGCCAGCGCCTCCTGGACCAATCGCCGCGCGGCTTCCACGCGATGCTGCTCAAGCAACATCGCTACGTATGTCTGACGCGCAGCGACATGCGATGGATCGGCGCGCAGCGCGCCCGCCAGGTGGTCTTCCGCCTCGCTGAGCCGCCCCTGGTTCAGCAGGGCGGCGGCGCGGCGGAACTGGGCTTCCGCTGTTTCTGCCGATGAGAGCGTGCGGTTGCGCTTGTCGACGGTGCCGCTCTTCAGGGCGGGCGCGACTGGCGCCACCTTCGGGGCCCTTACCGGTTCCTGCCTGGCCGGCTGTTGACTCGCCGGCTCGCGCACCGGCGTCTCGATTTCACGCGCGAGCCGCAGCGTATCCGGAGCCGTGACCGGCGGCGCCTCGACCGGAGCGGGCGGTGTCGGCTCGGCGACCGCAGCGGGCGGAGGTGGCGGCGCCGCTACGCTTGGAGCCGGCGGCGGCGGCGCGGGCTGTAAGGCCAGGTTGGTGACGAGGGGCTTCGGCAGAAGCTGGTAGCCCACCCAGATCACCCAGCCCAGGCCCAGCGTGAGAAGAACCGCCACGATGCGCCAGAGCCACTCGCGCCCGCCGCGGCGCACCTCGCCGGAGGTCGTCACTTGCACCACAGACCCATCCGCGGCGCCGGCGAGCGCCTGGCGGCGATCGAGGTCCTGCAGCATTTTATTGATCAGGCTCATGCCGGCCGCCACCACCAGGGCCAGGACGCAGCCGGGGTATCCTCCACTGCCATTCGCACATGGCGTCGCTCGGCCTGCCGGCCGCCCTCGCCGTACACCACCAGCAGCGCCTTATGGGCAAGAATATTCACCAGCCGCGGCACGCCGCGGCTCGCGAGGTGGATCGACCTCAAGGCGGAATTCGCAAACAGCGGCGGCCCCGAATAACCGGCGATGGTGAGCCGATGCGCCACGTAATTGGCCACCTCGTCGCTCGCCAGAGCCTCGAGCGTGTACTGGAAGGTGATGCGTTGACGCAGCTGGCGCACGGACTCGGAGGCCAGCTTGCGGTCGAGCTCGGGCTGTCCGAACAGCACCACCTGCATGAGCTTGCGCTTTTCGGTTTCGAGGTTCGTCAGCAACCGCACCGACTCCAGCGTGCCAAGCGGCATCGCCTGGGTCTCGTCCATGCAGACCACGACGCGTTTGCCCTGGCGCGCGACGTCCAGCAGGCGCTGCATCAGTTCCTTTTCGAGGCGGTGCGGCTCGGACCTGGCGCCGGCCACGCCCAGGTCGTCCGCCAGCGCGAGCAGCAGCCCTCGCGGCTCCAGATTCGGATTCGGAATGTACGCGCTCACCCAGCTGGGCCCGAGCGTCGACAGGAATTTGCGGCAAAGCAGTGTTTTCCCCGTGCCGACCTCGCCGGTGATCTTGATGAAACCCTCGCCGTTCGACACGGCGATGAGCAGGATGTTGAGCGCCTCCTGGATGCTGCGGCAGGCAAAGAAATAGCTGGTGTCCGGCGTAATGCCGAAGGGCAGCTCGCGCAGACGGAAGTGCTTGAGGTAGTTCACGCTATCTCGGCCCCCGCGGCGACGGTTGGCTGAGCGACTCCAGGCGACCGCGCGTCTGCTCGATGTCCTGCTCCCAGCTGCGGTCCGCCACGAGCAGCGTGGGTTTCAGCAGGATCACCAGCTCCTTCTTGCTCACAGTACGATCAGTGTTGCGCAAAACGCTGTCGTCCGCCAGGCCGGGAAGGCCGCCGCGCTGGTCGCGCACGTCGACGCTCATCAGGCCGCCGATGGCGACGATGTTGCCGTCGGTGACGCGCACGATGGTGTCGGTCTCGCTCACCGTGCTCTTCGCCAGCGGCAGCGTGATCGAGGGATTGCCGCCGCCGATGTTCACCACCCGCGTGCTTTCCGTGACCTCGCTGACCGCGGGATGAATGTGGAGGATGACGTTGCTGCCCTCGTCGATCTGCGGCGTGACGTCGAGAACGATGCCGGAAAAAAACGGCTGCACCGTCACCGACGGCGAGGTCTGGGAGCCGGCGCTGGTCGTGGTGGTCGTGGTGCTGATGTTGGTGACGAAAAATTCGTCGGTGCCGACCTTGAGCACGGCTTTCTGGTTGTTGAGCGCGGCGGTACGCGGGCTGGAAAGCACCTGCACGTTCCCCTGGGACTCGAGGAAAGTCAGCAACGCCGCGAAGCTGGGGGTCTGCAGCGCGAGCCCGAACACGGCGCCGGCGGGATTCGAGGCGGCAAACGCGCCTGCGGCAGTCGAAAGGGTGCGTGACGCGGTGTCCGCGAGCAGTCCGCTCGCCGCCGCGCCAGTGCCGATGGGCGTGCCGCGCGGGGCGAACTGCGTCGAGACGCCGGCGCTGCTCGAGAGCTGGCCGGCCGCGACGTTGCGGTTGAAGATCGCCCAGTTGATGCCCGCCTGGTATTCGCTCGACAGCGTGACCTGGATGATTTTCGCCTCGAGCATCACCTGGCGCTCGATCGACAGGCGCGTGGCGCGGAGGTACTGCTCGACCGAGCGCAGCTGCTGCGGGAAAGCGCGCACCACCACGACGCCCGACTGCGGGGTGACGATGACCGAGCGGCCTTCGCCAGTGCCGACGATGGCGAGCAGCGCGCTGCGCAAGTCGGGCCAGAAATCCGCTTGCTGCTGGGTGGTCACCCGGCTCGTTTCGAGCCCCCGGCTGGAGGTGGTCGTCGCCGGCGCCGCGCCGGGCGTCGCTGCGGCGGCGCCCTGGGTGGTATCGGTGACCGCGCCCGAGCTCACGCGCAGGTCGGTGGTGCCGCGGCGCTGACCCGGCAGGTAGTTGACCTGGAAGACGCGCGTCTGCATGCCGGCGGGCTGCACATAGATGCGCGTGCCCTCGACGCGGTAGTCATACCCGTAAAGCTCGCGGATGGCCGAAAGCGCGTCCTCCACCGTCACGTCCTTGAGGCTCACCGAGATCGCGCCGCTCACTTCGGGATGCAGCAGGATGCTGTAGCGCGTGCCGGAAACGATCGACAGGAAAACCTGCGCGGCGGGCGCGTTGCTGACGTTGAGGTCGAAGCGCGGCTCGAGATCGACGCCCGCGATGCTCGGCATTCCCATCTGCACCGGCGGCAGCAGCGCGCGATCGAGCGCCTCGGGGCGCGCCGGGGGCTTGCGCTCGGCGGCGCTCGACAGCTCGGACGCAATCTCCGGCAGGACGCCCTTGGTGGGCGGCGGCACGGCGCAGCCCGAGATCATCGCGAGCGCCACCGCGATGGCCGCGTATTTCACGGCTCCTTGTCCGCAGACGGACGCTTGAGCTGCTTCCTCTCGATGCGCGGATACATCCGCAGCACCTCGGTCCGGCCGTCTTTCTTCAGCAGCGCCGAAGATTCGGTGACGTCGACCAGTCTGCCGTCGCCTATCGCGCCGCCCATGGGAACGATGGCTCCGTTGATCAGCGCGAGCTTGCGTTGCGGCGACGTCACTACGCCCTGCAGGCTGGTGGCCGGCTGAAGAGCGGCCGCCCCGGCGTCGGAACGCGCCTCGGCAGGCCGCATCGGATCAACCAGGGCTTGCTGTGCTCGAGCAGCCGCATGTGCCAGCACCGCGCACACGGCAGCGAAGGATAGACAGATGACACAGGTGACCGATCTTGTTGTCAGTATGGCGCACCCCATGCGTACACGGCAATGCTAGCAGGCTTTTACAGAGCCTTCACGTCGCCAGCAGGGACCACCGTGTACTGAGGGTGTGAACGATCAAGGTGAGCTTCACTTCGGGGTACTGCTCGACCTGCAGCTCGAACTTTCCCCAAAGGAGCGGCGCGGGCAGCTTTTCTAGTTCGCTCAGGTACTGCAGCAGGTCGAAATAGGAGCCTGTCAAGGTCACTGCCACCCCGTGCCGGTAGACCTCGGCGCCGGTTTGCGCGCCGGCCGGCTTGCCCGGCGCCGAAGCAGCGGCTCCGGGTGTCTGCAGCGGCGTGCCCGGGAGCAGCCGCAACGATTCCAGCTTGAGCTGAGGATTGCGTCCCAGCATCTGCCTGAGCAGCACCGGGAGCTCCTCGGGTGCGATAAACGTACGTTGCTTGGCCTCGACCGTCTTTTCGACTTCTCTGATCTTGCGCTCGAGATCGTCGATCGCCACCTCGTCGGGAAGCCGCACCTGGGCCTTGCTCTCCTTTGCGATCGTCTGGAGCTGCTCGCGCACGGATTTAAGCTGGCTCTGGTCGCGCGCGACGCGCTCGATGAACCCCTTTTGCTTGCTCAGCAGGCGATCGAACAAGGTGACATGCGCCGTTACCACCACGACGAGGGCAACCGAGCCGAACAGCATCGCCCGCTCGCGCAGGCTCATGTCGTCGATCCGCGCAATCCAGGCTTTCCAGTCGAAGCTCATTTCTTTGCCTCACCGCCCCCGGATGACAGCACGAACTCGACGAATCGCGCCTGCACCGCGGGCGTGGAGGGCGCCTGGCCCGGGCGCGTAATTTCGAGGGTCGAAAAATCCTGGCCGCGCAACCTTTCGTCCCGGCGCAAGCGCTCCAGATATGGGGGCACCAGCTCTGGCCGGGTGGCGCGCCCGGCGATGGAAGCTTCGCCCCCCTCATCGGAGAAGCGGATTCGCGTGAGCCATACGCCGTCCACGGAAAGCCTTGCCAGCGCCCGTAGAACGCTGGAGTACCCTTCGGTCCTTCCGAGCACCCCCTTGTCCATGGCCTCCAGCGCCCGCGTGCGCTCGGCGTATGCGCTCTCGAGCTTCTTCCGGCGCTCGGCCAGCGATTTGGCGCGCACTTCGGGCGCTTCCTGTACGCTGGAGGCCTGCAGCCGCTCGAGCTCGTTTTTCAGTTCCCGGCCGGACTCCAGCGCCCGCGCCTCGAGCTTGGAGGTCTGCGCGGAAAGGTAGAAATAAAACCCCGCGACGCCGAGCACCACCAAGCCGATCGCCGGGAGCAGGGCTGCAGCGGAAAATACCTGCTTCTGCTTGCGGCTGAGCGGGCTGTAGAGATTGATCTGCTGGCTCAGGGCGCCTTCTCCTCGATGCGCAACCCGGCGCCGATCACCTTCAGCCAGTTCGTCCGCTCCGCGGCCCCCCAGGCAGCGGCGTCCTCGGGCAGGGTCAGCGTCTGGCCAAGGTCCATCGGCTCGACCGGCAGATACAGATGGGACGCCAGGTGCTCGCGCAGACCGATCTCCTCGGGCAGCGGACCGAGGACTACGCGTCCCACCGAAAAGAAGGGGTAGGTGCGCTCACAATGATCCAGCGAGCGCTGCGTCTCCACCAGCACTCGATCGAGCAGGCTGGCACGCTGGTCGCCGCTCGACTCCAGAACCAGCGCTGGATCGAGCGGGCTGGCACGCGCCTGGCCGCTCGACTCGACCAGCTGCCTGTCGCTGATCTCGAGGCGCCGGGACAGATACAGCTCGCCGGCAAAATTGACCGTGAGCAGCATGCCGTGCGCATCGAACGTCACGGCGACCACGCCGCGCTGCTCGCTTTCATAGAGCGCGGCGACGTTGCGCTGCGCGATGTCGGGGATGTCGATCACCGCCAGGGGCAGTCCGGCTTTCTGAAAACGTTCCACGGTGGTGCGGATGGTCTCGTTCCGCGCCGCCACGGCGTACATGTAATGAGCGCGCTGCGCGGTGTCGGGCGGCACCGGCACGTCGAGCACGTCGATGGTCGCGTCCTCGACGGGATACTCCAGCATGTCCTTGATGCGCCAGCGCAGCGCCGGCTTGAGCTCCTCGCGCGTGACCGCCGGGGCCTCGACCAGCAGGATCTGGTAGTCCGCGGGCTTCAGCAGGGTCGTGCAGCGGAAGCGCCGCGCGTCGAATTCACGCGCCACGCGCTCCAGCGACTTCGGGTCCGCGGCGTCCCAATCCCGCTCCTCGGCAAACTCTACCTCAGGCCGCTCGCCGCCCGGCCGCACGTGCGCGACTCGCACACGCGTCTTGCCAAGGTCGACGGCGAGCCAGCCCGGAGCGCTTGCGCCGGCGGACATGCGTCCGCGAATGGATTCGATCAGGCGCGCGGCCAGTTTGATCCCCGCAAAAACAAACGGGGCACCCGGATGGGTGCCCCGCTCATTTTGAGTGTTGCCCTCGTGTTAGGACCAGATGCCCGTGCCGACCCCGGCGACAATCGTCGTCGCGCCGACGGTGCAGTCCGCGATGGTGTACGTCACGGTCGGCGTCGCGATGTTGTAGCCGATCAGCGGCACTTTGACGTGGGTTCCCTGAACGATCCTTCCTTGGGCCGCTCCCACCACGCAGCTCGCGCCTGGCAGCTCTGCCGCTACCATGGCGGTGGTAGGCACAGGAGCTGGCGAGGCTCGATTTCTCGCTGCTGCAATGGCGATCGCGCTTTGAACTGACGAAACTCCCGCGCCCACTGTAGCCGTTTGCGAGGCCGCCGTGAGATCGAGATACCGCGGTACTGCGACCGCCGCAAGGATGCCCAGCACCACGATGACGATGACAAGCTCGATCAGCGTGAAACCTTCTTCCTGCCTTCTCATGGTTATTTCTCCCTTCTCTGTTAGAGAGCCGCAGCCCCCGCACGCCCTAGCGTGCCCGCGCAGTCTGCGGACAGATCTTCTAGTTGTCAAGCACTTAGCCGGACAATCGACGGTTGTTTGCAAAGTATTCCACCCTTTCTACAGCAGGCGTGATGCCCCCAGGCTGAGCAATACGAACAGGCTGCCGCCCGCGGCCACGATCCCGGCCAGCCGCGGGTGGGCGCGAACGAACTCGTCCGGTTGGTAGCGCGGCTCATCGAGGTTCTGGCTCGACAGGCGCGGTGAATATTGCCGGTCGGTCCATCCCTCGACGCCTTTGAGCAGGCTGGGGCGCAAGACCAGGATCATGCCGACGAGGATGGCAAGCACGTTCCCGGCCACCAGGAACAACCGCGCGCTGTCGGCGAAGAGCTGTAGCGTTCCGGGGTTCGCCAGGTCGCGGAAAATGCGCACCACAGGTCTGGTCTGGATGTTGAACACGAGCACATCGAGTGCGTAAAGCGCCGCGACGAGAACTACCGCGCCGACGATCCGATGCCTGCGGTACACGATGCGATTGATGTCGTGCGGCTGATCGAGCACGCGGAGCGACTCGCCGGTCGAGATCCAGCGATTCAGGTACGCATTCCAGCGCAGCACGCGTTGGCTGTCGATGAGCAGCATGATGCCCACCAGCAAGCCAAGCGCAGCGCCGAGCAGCAGCAGGACATAGAGCACCTGGCCGAGCACGCTGACCAGCAAGGCAATCGCAGCTTTCATCGTTTTTCCCTCCATGAATAGGGCTCGAGCGGCACCAGCCTCAGGCCGAGCACCGGGTCGCGCCCTGGATCGAAGCGGCCGTTGCGGTCGATGTCGTCATAGTCGAGCTCGACGCTGAGACGCGCGCGCGGCGGCCCGTTCAGCCCCGTGACGAACTGCTCCGGAAACCGCACGATATAAACGATCGCGCGGTCGCGGGTATCGAAGTACCAGGTCCCCGGCGCGAACACCGCGGGGTCGGGGCCATAAAACTCGCCGGCGTAGCCGGCGGGCTTGCCGCCGAGCCGAAGCATCGGGTTGCTGCCGCCGGCGGTATCGATGCGCTCGGTCTCGCCGCGGGCCGCGGCGGCGGCGAAATCGATGTAGAGGGCGCTACGCATCGCACCGACGATGCTCTCTACCGTGACCCGCTCGGCTTCGAAGCGCAGCTTCAGCAGCCGGTCGGTCGCGATCGCCGCGAGCACGCTGACAATGACGATGACGACGAACCAGCTCGAGGAGCGGGAAGCCACGCTCATCGCCCACGACCACTGACTCCCCTTGCAGCCGACGCCATGTCCCACATCGGCAGAAACACGCCCAGCGCGAGGATCAGCACCAGGATGCCCATGAACACGAGCAGGATGGGCTCGGCCTTGGCGGTCAGGCCGGCCACTTCGATCGTGACTTCGCGCTCGTACATGTCGGCGATCTCGGACATCAGCTCGTCGATCTCTCCGGTCTCCTCGCCGACCGCCACCATCTGCAGCACCACCGGGCTGAAGACGCCGGTCGCCACCGCCGTCCTGAGGATGCTCTCGCCGCGCTCGATGCCGTCGCGCATCTTCACGATGCGCGACTCCAGGTACGCATTTTCCACGACCTCGGCCACGATCGAGAGCCCCTGCACGATCGGCACGCCGCTCTTCGCCGCGAGCGCGAAGCCGCGCGAAAACCTGGCGAGCGTCGCCTTGTGGATCAGCTCCCCGATCACCGGCAGCCGCAGCTTCAGCCCGTCCCAGGTAAGGCGCCCATTCTCGCTGCGCACGTAAAACCGTGCCGCGGCCACCAGCGCCACGATGCCGACGATCATCAGCGGCCAGTAACCGACGAACACGTCCGAGGTGCCGATCAGGACCCGCGTCATCAGCGGCAGCTCGGTCTTGAAGCTGGCGAACATCTTGCCGAACGCGGGGATCACGAAAATATTGACGATGAACATCGCCACCGCCAGCGCGATGATCACCATGGTGGGATAGCGCATGGCGGCGCGGATGTCGTCGCCCATCTTCTTTTCGAAGGCAAAGAACTCGTACAGCCGCATGAACACCTCGTCCAGCAGGCCGGTGACTTCGCCGACTCGGACCAGGCTCACCATGAAAGCGGGGAACACCTTGGGATGCCGGCGCAGCGCCTGGGAAAGCTCGTTGCCCGATTCCAGGCTCTCGCGCACTTCGGCGATCGTGCGGCGCAGGGTCGGATTGGTGGCCGACTCGTGCAGCCCCGAGAGCGCCCGGATGATCGGCACCCCCGCCTTGAGCAGAATATGCATCTGCCGCGACAGGAGCATGAGATCGGCGAGATCGACCTTGGGCTCGCCGAAGCCCAGCTTGCCGGCGGCGGCGGCGGCCGCGGCTCTTGCTTCGTTGATATGCACCGGCGTGATGCCGGTGCTGAACAGCTGATCGGCGACTGCGCTGCTGCTGACGCCTTCGAGCACCCCCTTGACCAGCTCGCCGCGGGCATTGCGCCCCTGGTAGGCGAACTCAGGCACGCTATTCCTCGGACTGGCTGATGCGCATGACCTCGTTCAAGGTGGTGCGCCCGCTGGCTGCCAGTTCAGCGGCATGGTGCACGAAGCTGCGCCCCGCCATTTCTTCTTCCGCGATGCGCACGAAAGCGCTCACCTCCTCCTTGGCGGCGGCCTCGACCAGCCGCGGGGTCATTTCCAGCATCTCGTAGACTCCGCTGCGGCCGCGGTAACCGCTGCCGCCGCAACGCGTGCAGCCCTTGCCCTTCCTGTAGCCGCTCTTTGCCGTGCCGCTCCACCCCGCTTCGACGAAACGCCGCTCCTGCGGCGTGGGCGAATAGTCCTCGGTGCAGCTCTCGCAGATGCGCCTGACCAGCCGCTGCGCGATCACCGCCTGCAGCGAGGTCGCCACCATGTAGCGCGGCACCCCCATGTCGAGCAGCCGCACCGGCGCGCTCGCCGCTTCGCGCACGTGCAGCGTCGAGAGCACCATGTGGCCGGTAATGGCCGCGCGCATGGCGATCTGGGCGGTTTCGGTGTCGCGCATCTCGCCGATCAGGATCACGTCGGGGTCCTGGCGCAGTGCCGAGCGCAGCACCGAGGAGAAGGTCAGATCGATTTTCTCGTTGACCTGGACCTGGTTCAGCCCGGCGATCCGGTACTCGACCGGATCCTCGACGGTGATGATCTTTCGCGCCGTGGTATTGAGCTCGTTGAGAGCCGAATAAAGCGTGGTGGTCTTGCCGCTGCCGGTGGGCCCGGTGACCACCACCATGCCGCTCACCCGATGAACGATTTCCCTGAAGCGCTCCAGCATCGGCGCCGGCATGCCGAGCGACTCCAGCCCGAGCAGCCCGCTTTGCCGGTTGAGCAGGCGCATGACGACCGACTCGCCGTAATTCGTCGGCATGGTGGAGATGCGCACGTCCACCGGCAGCTGGCGCACCAGCACGTTGAAGCGGCCGTCCTGCGGATGGCGCTTCTCCGAGATGTCGAGCCCGGCCATCAACTTGAGCCGCAGGGCGAGCGCCGCGGCGACGCGCAGCTCCGTCTCCGTCTGCGCCTGGAGCTGGCCGTCGACACGGATGCGGATGCGCAGCTTGTCTTCCTGCGGTTCGATGTGGATGTCCGAGGCCCCCACCTGCGTCGCGTCCTGGAACAGCGACTGCAGCAGCTTGACGACCGGCGCGTCCTCCGCGCCGAGGGCGGCATCGACGGCGCCGAAGTCGACCAGGTTTTCGCCGAGGTCCTGCTGCAGCTCCCTGGCGAGGCCGCTGATTTCCTCGGTGCGGCGGTACACCCGGTCCAGCGCCACCGCGACTTCGCTCTCGGCCACCACCACCGGCTCGATGTCCTTCTTGAGGATGCGCGAGAGCTCGTCGAAGGCGAACAAATCGGTGGGATCGGCCATGCCGACCAGCATCTTCGAGCCGCGCTCCTCCAGCGCAAGTGCGCGGAAGCGGCGCGCCGAGCTCTCGGGAAGCTTCAGCGCGACCTGCGCCTTGAAGCTGTGGTGCTTGAGGTCGACGAAGCCGACGTTGAGCTGGCGCGCCAGCGCCTGGGCAATATTGAGCTCGGCGGTGAACCCCAGATCGATGAGCGCACGGCCGAGCCGGTGGCCGGAGCGCTTCTGCTCGTCGAGCGCGAGCTTGAGCTGCTCCGGCGAGATGACTTTCTGCGCCACCAGGATGTCGCCGAGCCGCAGCCGCTGCGGACGGCCCGCGGCGCGTACCGATTCGGTCGTCGAGCCTGGAATCGCCATGTTGCCGGGCAACTTAGCTTGTTTCCGCCCGGCTTACAAGCTGGATAATTCAATAAAATGGCGCTTCATGGGCAAGGTTGCCACCACGCATAGCCGCCAGAATCCGAGCGCGCGTTACCGGCGCCTGCTCGAGCTCTACCGCGAGATGCACGCGCGCGGCGAGCTCATGCGGAGCATCGCTCCCGAGCACACGTTTCCCGGCAGCAGCCTGTTGCCCCAGGCGCACCACGTGCGCCGGCTGGTGGCGCAGACCGCCGCACGCTCGATTCTCGATTACGGCAGCGGCAAAGGCAGCCAATACCGGCCGCTGCGGCTTGCCGAAAACGGCATCGCGCGCTGGGAAAGCGTGCAGGAATACTGGGGGGTCGAGCGCATCGTGTGCTTCGACCCGGCCTATGAGCCGTTTTCGCGGCCGCCGCAAGGCAGGTTCGACGGCGTGATCTGCACCGACGTGCTGGAGCACTGTCCCGAGCCCGACCTGCCCTGGATCATCGCCGAGCTGTTCAGCTTTGCTCGCCGCTTCGTGTTTGCCAGCATCGCCTGCCATCCCGCGGTGAAGCGCTTGCCGAACGGCGAGAACGCGCATTGCACCGTGAGGCCGCCGCAATTCTGGGCCGAACTTCTTATCTCCGCAGCGAACGGCCACCCCGACCTGCTATGGGAAGCACGGGCTTACACCAAGGGCAGCGAAGGCGGCGACATCCGCCTGGGGAACGCGGCGGGCGCGGAGCTTTCACCGGTTGCCATCGCTTGATCTGATCCTGCGGGGCAGCGAACGGCTCGCGCGCGGGCGCGCCGCCGAAGCGCTGCATTGCGCCGAAGAAGCGCTGCGCGGGGAACCGCGCGATGCGGACGCGCTGTTCCTGCTCGGCGCCGCGCACTACCGCGGCGGCAATCTGGCCGACGCCGAAGCTGCTCTGAAGCAGGCCATTCAGGCGAACGGCCAGGTGGCGGTCTTCCACAGCACGCTGGGCAACGTCTACCAGGACCGCGGCGCGCTGCCCGAGGCGGTCGCGGCCTATCGCCGCGCCATTCGGCTCAAGCCCGACTTCGCTGAAGCGCACAACGACCTCGGCACCGCGTTTTTCGCGCAAGGCGACCCCTCGCGCGCCGCACAGAGCTATCAGCGCGCCACCGAGCTGCGGCCCGATCATGCAGTCGCTTACGCCAACCTCGGCGCGGTCTATCGCAAGCTCGGCATGGCGCGCGAGGCGCGCCGCGCCCTGCAGCGCGAGCTGCTGCTCAGGCTGCGCGGCCTGTTCCGATTGCGCCGGCGCAAGCGCTCGCTGGCCGATCTCGCGCAGGAGCAGCTGCGCCTCGGCAACCCGGGGCTTGCCCTGCGCATCGGCCGCCGGGCGCTTGAGCAGGACGCGGACAACCCGCGCCTGGTGGCGCTTCTCGCCGCCGCATTGCGCCAGAATGGATTGGTAGAGCAGGCCATCGGCAGCGCGACGCGCGCGGTCGAGCTCTCTCCCGCCGATGCGCGCTCGCGCGAACAGCTTGGCAGCTTGCTGGTCGAGACGGGTTCACCGCAATCGGCGCTGCGTCACCTGGAGGAATGGGTGCGCCTGCAGCCGCGCTCGCCGCGGGCCGTTCTTGCGCTGGCCGAACTGCATGCGGCGCGCGGCAGCCGCGAGCGAGCCGGCGAGCTCGTGCAGCGCGCCCTTCAGCTGGAAGCGCGCGACGCGGGCCTGGTCTTTCGCCTGGGCGAGCTCCTCTTCAAGCTCGGCCGCGCGCCGGAGGCGGAACACGCGCTCCAGCGCGCCATTACGCTCGATGCGCGCGCCATCGACGCGTGGATCCGGCTGGCGGACCTGCTTCGCCTCGGCGGCCGCCTGGACGAGGCGAAGACTTGTGCCGAGCAGGCCGTGGCGCTGGACGACCAGTCTTCAGCCGCCCTCATCGCGCTCGGGCGGGTGCTGCGCGAGCAGGGGAAACTATCCGCCGCGGTGGCACGCTTCGAGCAGGCGCTGCGCCTGGAGCCGCAGCGCGCACAGGCGCTGAAGGAGATCGGCGAGCTCCTGCGCTACGAGAACAAGATCGAGGAGGCGGAGCGCCGCTTCCGCGATGGCCTGAAGGTGAGTCCCGAAAGCATCCCGCTGCGAGTCGATCTGGCGATAGTACTCGGCGACCAGATGCGTTATGCGGAGGCCTTCGCCTGTATTGAAAAGGCGCTGGCGCGCGACCCGCACGCCGCGCTCGCGCTGGCGGCCAAAGGCATCCTGCAGGATCTCACCGGGCACGAAGCCGAGGCCGAGGGCCTGTTGCGCAGCGCGCTGGAGGTCGCGCCGGAGGACGTCGATATCGGCCACAGCCTGGCGATTCTGCGGCTGCGGCATGGGCATTTCGAGGCGGGCTGGAAAGGCTTCGAGCTGCGCAGGCGCAGGGAACACTTTGTCGGCCGCTACCGCAAGTTCCCGTTCGCCGAATGGGAGGGCGAGCCGCTCGACGGGAAGACGATCCTGGTTTACCCGGAACAGGGCCTCGGCGATGAGATCATGTACGGCTCCTGTCTCCCCGAGCTGATCGCGCGCGCGCGGCACGTGGCGATCGAATGCGACCACAAGCTGGGGGCGCTCTTTGCGCGCTCGTTTCCCCGCTGCACCGTCACGGCGCGGCTGCGCACGATGGCGAACGACTGGGTCAATCACCTGGAGCCGCGGCCCGATTACCAGATGCCGATGGGCTCGCTGCCTCTCCACTTCCGCCGCCGCGTGGAGGACTTTCCCCGGCATGGCGGCTACCTCGCGCCGGACGAAGGAAAAGTGGCGGCGTGGAAACGACGCCTGGACGCGCTTGGGCCCGGCCCCAAGGTTGGGCTTTCATGGCAGGGCGGCGTTGGCCATACGGGCAGGGCGCGGCGCTCGCTGACGCTCGAGCAGCTGCTGCCGCTGCTGCGCCTTGGCGGCGTCCACTTCATCAGCCTGCAATACACCGAGGTCGATGACGAAATACGCGATCTCGCCGCGCGCCATGGCATCACCGTGCACCACTGGCAGGGAGCGATCGACGTCTACGACGAGACGGCAGCGCTGGTCTGCGCGCTCGACCGCGTCGTGACCGTGTGCACGGCGCTCGTTCACCTCACCGGGGCGCTCGGCCGGCCGGCGATCGTCATGGTGCCGTTCGGCTCCGACTGGCGCTACGGCGCGCAGGGCGAGCGGATGCCCTGGTATCCCTCGGTACGGCTGGTCCGCCAGCCCGCGATCGGCGATTGGTCGCCGGTGATCGAAGCGGTCCGCGGCCTGCTCCAGGGATGAGCGCAGGACCGGAATACGCATTCGTCACGGCGGCGCCTTTCATCAAGGAGGGCGCACCGAGGACCAGTCCCAGCGCAGTGGCGCGGTCGCGCACGCTGGCTCCGGTCTCCGCGCTCATCGAACTGGGATACGACGCGCGCGCTTACTCCTTGTGCGCGGAACATGATCTTGCGGCCTCTCTGCGCAACAGCAAGGCCATCGTGCTGGGAGACTCGCTGGCGGGCGAGGATGAAGGGAAGTGGTGTTACGCCGAGCTGCTCGCGGGCGTCGCGGCAGAGAAGGTGCTGCTCGATTTCGTCGCCGCTCCCGAACCGGGCACGGCCCGCTTCGAATCCTATGCTTCCGCCTTCCCACGCGCGGGCGGCTTGACCGCCGCTTCGCAGTACGTGGCCGCGCGGCTCGGCTCACTCTCGAGTCGGCCCGTCGAGGTGGTCGCCGAGCCCTATGCCGGCTATTCGGGGGAGCCGCAGGCGGCGCGCCCGCGGCGTCGCTCGCGCGCGCTGGAATGGCTCGCGGCGCGCGCCGGCGTGGCGGCGGACGCGTGGCGCATGGGCCTGCTCTGGATCGGCGAAGCGGATGCAGTGACTTCGATCATCGAGCTCGCGCCGCAACTGCAGCGCCTCGGCCGCGAGATTCCGCTGGCGCTGCGCTGCCTGTGCGCGGCCGGAACCGGCCTCGATGCGCTCGCGGGGGGATTACACGAGGAGGATCCGGATTCGCTGCGGCTGTCCATCGAGGCATGGTCGCCGATGGCGTCGGCGCACGCGCTTGCCACCTGCGACCTGGTATTGCTTCCAGGGCGGAGCCGCGCGCACGCGAGCAATCTCATCGCGGCCGTGCATGCCGGTCGCCTCGCCATTTCCCATCCCGACCCTGGCTACGAAAAGCTGGCCGACTTCGCCTGGGTCGGCGGCGACCTCCTGGAAGGCATACGCTGGGCGCTTTCGCATCCGATGGAGGTGCTCGAACGCCTCGCGCACGCACAAAACCATCTCAACGGGGTGCACGCGCCCGCCGTGGTCGCGCGTCACTGGATCACGATATTCCGCCAGTTAAGCAATATATCTGCCGCATGAAATCTACGCTGGAAAGGATGGTCGAAGAAGTCAAATCCGGTGCGTAATCGCACTTCTGCCATTGCAACGCTTCGCTACGGTTGGGGTTGCAGTAGTCCCATCTCTCAACTGAAGGAAGCCGACTATGAAACGCACCATCATCGCACTGGCCTTGATGTTCATCGCGGCAGCCTGCGCGACCCTCGATCCGGGTCAGGAACCCGTCGATGGCGCAGGCGGCCATAAGCGATTCGAACGCGACCCTGTCTTCTTCCCGCCGCCGCAGGTGGGATGAGCGCAGGCCGCCAAGCGGACCCAGCTGCCGCTCACAGAAATCGCTGAGCAATCGGGGTGGCGGATTCGCGGCCAAGCTTGTCGTAGTGAGCATTGAGAAAGGCCTCGCCTCGCGCCCGTCCCAGCTCGTGCAGGTACATCAAGAACTCCCAGGTAGTGTTAAGTTTCGATGACGCGCCCAGCGCGCGCATCTGATCTTCGGCGTCGATGCAGTGAATCAGCATCTTTTTCAAGCGACCTGCGTCGTCATAGCCGTCATCGACGAGCCGGGACACAAAATTGATCGCGCGCATCTCGCGCATCAAGCTGGAATTGAACGACAGCGTATTGATTCGATCCATGATGGCGCGCGCGCCCGTCGGGACTTTGTCGATCTCGATCGGATTGATCATCACCAGCACCACGTCGCGCGACTCGCAGTTATAGATGAGCGGGAAAATCGGGGGATTGCCCATGTAGCCGCCATCCCAGTAATGCTCGCCGTTGACCTCGACTGCCTGGAACATGGAGGGCAGGCACGCGGATGCGAGCACGGTGTCGGCGCTTTGCTCGTGGCGCTCGAACACGCGCAGGCGGCCGGTGAGCACGTTCGCCGCGCAGGTGAAGAGCTTTACCTTGCTGCTAGCACGCAATGCATCGAAATCGATCACCTTGCTCAGCACATCACGCAGCGGATTGTGATTCATGGGATTTAGCTCGTACGGCGAGAAAAAACGCGACAGCATGTCCATGAACAGATAACCGGGCGAGTGATCCAGGCTACCCAAGTTGCGCGAACGATCGAGCCAGGACGGCTGTAGCAGGTACGGCTGGGCCGCCTCGGAAATCGCGCACCAGAACTCGGCGAGCTTGGCGCGCGCGCCGTCGTTACCACCAATTGTGAGCCCGTAGGCGGCCACCGCGGCGTTCATCGCCCCGGAGCTGGTGCCCACCACGCCTTCGATGCCGATGCCCGGCTCTTCCAGCAGCCTATCGAGCACACCCCACGCAAAGGCGCCATGGGAGCCCCCGCCCTGGAGAGCGACGTTAATTGTCTTTTTTAGGCGCATCGCCGGCCGCAAGGTCGTGGTCGAGGTCGGCTGACCAGAACCAACTCCCCGTTATACCGATCGCCGATCGGAAATATTCCAGAACACGCGTCAACGCCGTAACGGTGCGCTCGGCGCGATGCAGGCCGAGATGTGGAAGGTGATCGCCTAGAAAAAACAAGGGGCCAGGCCCTTTCGGGCTGGCCCCCGGCGTCGCTGACTCCATCGCGGAAGAGGAGGAGGAGGATCCGAGACTTCGTCTGTTGCGACGCAACAAAGTTAAGGCTTTGCAGCCTCGATTAGAATACCACATCTTTGCAAAACACTTTTGCAGGAAATGCAAAAATTACATGAGATGGCGGTGTTCTCCCGGGTGGTCGCGGCCGGAAGCCTGTCTTCGGCCGCCCGCGAGCTGGGACTCTCCCCTGCCCTGGTCAGCCGGCGGATCGCGGCCCTCGAAGCGCGGCTGGGCGTGCGCCTGCTTCATCGCACCACCCGCAGCCTGCGGCTTACCGACGAAGGAGCGAGCTACCTGGACACCTGCTCGCGCGTCCTGGCCGAGATCGCGGAAGCCGACGCCGCCGTGGGCGCGGGCCGCGTCGAGCCGCAGGGCGCGCTGAAGGTCGCCATGCCGGCCTCCTTCGGAAACCGGCACATCGCGCCGCTGATCCCCGCCTTCGCCGCCCGCTATCCGAAAGTGCAGCTCGCGTTGAGCCTGTCGGATCGCGCGGTGAACCTCATCGAGGAGGGCTTCGATCTCGCCATCCGCATAGCGCACCTCGAGGATTCGTCGCTCGCGGCGCGAAAGCTCGCCCCCAACCGCCGCGTGGTCTGCGCGAGTCCCGCCTACCTCGGCCGGCATGGCGCGCCCCGCACGCCGCAGGATCTCGCGCGCCACAACTGCCTCACGACCAGCGATTTCGCGATGACCTGGGACTACACCGGGCCCGACGGCAAGCCGGGCGCCGTCCGGGTCACCGGACGCTACGCGTGCGACAACTGGGAAGTGCTGCGCGAATGGGCGCTCGCCGGATTGGGCGTGGCGCTCAAATCCACCTGGGACGTGCGCCGCCATCTCGAGGATGGCTCGCTCGTGTCGCTCTGTCCCGGCTATACCTTCGGCAGCGACGTGGCCATTTACGCGGTGTACCCCCATCGCCGCTTCCTGCCGGCCAAGACTCGCGCGTTCATTGAGTTTCTTGCCGAATCCTTCGGCCCCGAGCCCTATTGGGACAAGCCGACCCGCATGCCGAAACCGAGAATCAAGGCCCGTCCTGCTGTCTAATGGCTATGCTAAAAAGCACAACATGAGCTCCGCGGCAGACCTGGCGAAAGCCTCGCTCGACGACAAGTACACGCTGGAGCGCGGCCGCGTCTTCCTCACCGGCACGCAGGCGCTGATCCGCCTGATGCTGTTGCAGCGCGAGCGCGACACACGATCCGGCCTCAACACCGCCGGCTTCGTCTCGGGCTACCGCGGCTCGCCGCTCGGCGGGCTCGACCAGGCTCTCTGGCGTGCGCAGAAGCATCTCGAGAGTCACCACGTGAAATTCCAGCCGGGCGTGAACGAGGATCTCGCGGCGACCGCGATCTGGGGCACGCAGCAGGTGAACCTCTTCCCCGGCGCGAAATACGACGGCGTCTACGCCATGTGGTACGGCAAGGGGCCGGGCGTCGACCGCTGCGGCGACGTGTTCAAGCACGCCAATGCCGCCGGCACCTCGAAGCACGGCGGCGTCCTGGTGCTCGCGGGCGACGATCACGCGGCGAAGTCCTCCACCCTGCCGCACCAGTCCGAGCACATTTTCAAGGCCTGCCTGATCCCGGTGCTCAATCCGTCGAACGTGCAGGACTACCTCGACCTCGGGGTGCACGGCTTCGCGATGAGCCGCTACTCCGGCTGCTGGATCGCGTTCAAGTGCGTCACCGACGTGGTCGAATCGGGTTCCTCAGTAATCGTAGACCCTGACCGGGTAAACGTGAGAATTCCTGTTGACTTCACGCTCCCGCCCGACGGGCTCAACATCCGCTGGCCCGACGGCATCCTCGAGCAGGAAGCGCGCATCCTCGACTGGAAGGTCTACGCCGCGCTGGCTTATGCCCGGGCCAACGAGCTGGACAAAATTGTCTGGAACACTTCAAAACCGAGACTGGGCATCGTCACTTCCGGCAAGTCGTACGGCGACGTGATGCAAGCGCTCGCCGACCTGGGCATCGACGAGTCGGTCGCGCGCGACATCGGCCTGCGCGTTTACAAGGTGGCGATGTCGTGGCCGCTCGAGCCGCAGGGCGCGCGGCGCTTCGCCGAGGGACTGGAAGAGATCCTGGTGGTGGAGGAAAAGCGCCAGCTCATCGAGTACCAGATCAAGGAGGAGCTCTACAACTGGAAGGAAGGCGTGCGCGCGCCGCGCGTGGTCGGCAAGTTCGACGACAGCGGCGAGTGGAGCCGCAGCGGCGGCAAGCCGGCCGGCACCTGGCTGCTGCCGGCGCACTACGAGCATTCGCCGGCGCTGGTTGCGCGCGCCATTGCGCAGCGTCTCAAGAAGCTAAACATGGATGCTTCTTTGGGAAGTCAGTTTGGAGAACGGCTGGCATTCCTCGACTTCAAAGAGAAGCTTCTTTCGCGTCCGCGGGTGACTACTGTAAGACAACCCTATTTCTGCTCCGGCTGCCCGCACAACACCTCGACGCGCGTGCCGGAAGGCAGCCGCGCGACGGCGGGCATCGGCTGTCATTTCATGGCGGTCTGGATGGACCGCAGCACGGCCACCTTCACGCACATGGGGGCCGAAGGCGCGCCGTGGATCGGCCAGGCGCCCTTCACCAACGAGAAGCACATCTTCGCCAACCTGGGCGACGGCACGTACTTCCACTCCGGCCTGCTCGCGATCCGCGCCGCCGTGGCGGCCAAGGTCGACATGACCTACAAGATCCTCTACAACGACGCGGTGGCGATGACCGGAGGCCAGCGCCACGACGGCCCGCTCGATCCGGCGATCATCTCGCGCCAGATCGCCGCCGAAGGCGTGAAGCCGATCGTCATCGTCACCGACGAGCCGCAGAAATACCCGGCGGGCACCGACTGGGCGCCGGGCGTGACGATCCGCCACCGCGACGAGCTCGACCGGGTGCAAAGAGAGCTGCGCGAGCTGCCCGGCGTCTCGGCGCTGATCTACGACCAGACCTGCGCCTCGGAAAAGCGCCGCCGCCGCAAGCGCAACGAATATCCCGATCCGGCGATCCGCGCCGTCATCAACGAGGCGGTGTGCGAGGGCTGCGGCGACTGCAGCGTCAAGTCGAACTGCCTTTCGGTCGAGCCGCTCGAGACGGAGTTCGGCCGCAAGCGCGTCATCAACCAGTCTTCCTGCAACAAGGACTACTCCTGCCTGAAGGGCTTCTGCCCGAGCTTCGTCACCGTCGAGGGCGGCCGTCTCAGGAAGCGTAAATCCACTTCCGCCGCGGGCGATGAATTTCCCGCGATCCCGGAACCGCAACTTCCTTCACTGGACAAGGCGACAGGCATCCTCGTCACCGGCATCGGCGGCACGGGCGTCATCACCATCGGCCAGATCATCGGCATGGCGGCGCACCTCGAGGCCAGGGGAGTCTCCGTGCTCGACATGTCGGGCCTCGCGCAGAAGTACGGCGCCGTGATGTCGCACGTGCGCATCGCCGCGCGGCCCGAGGACCTGCACGCGGCGCGCCTGGACACCGGCGGCGCGGACCTGGTCATCGGCTGTGACCTCGTCGTGACCGCAAGCACCGACGCGATCGCGAAGATGGCGCCGGCGCGCACTCGCGCGGTGGTGAACGCGAGCGTCACGCCCACCGCGGAGTTCGTGAGGAACCCGAACTGGCAGCTGCCGGGAAGCGACCTGCAGCGCGACATCACCGAGGCCTGCGGCAGCGGCAACGCCGCGTTCGTCCCGGCCACCGAGCTGGCCGGCGGCCTGATGGGCGACGCCATCGCGACCAACATGTTCATGCTCGGCTACGCCTACCAGAAGGGCTGGGTCCCGGTCTCGGGAGCCTCCCTCGAGCGCGCCATCGAGCTGAACGGCGTGGCGGTGGAGTTCAACAAGAAGAGCTTCCTGTGGGGCCGGCATGCGGCGCTCGACCCGCAGCGCGTGCAGCGCATCGCGACGCCGGCGGCGGTGATCCCGATCGAGCAGCACCTCTCGCGCAATCTCGACGAGCTCGTCGAGCGGCGGGTGAAGCTCCTGACCGAATACCAGGACGAACGTTACGGGGAGCGCTACCTCGGCCTGGTGGAAAAAGTCAGGAGAATGGAAAAGGAAAGGGCGGGCGGCACCAAGCTCACCGAAGCGGTGGCGCGCTACTACGCCAAGCTCCTCGCCTACAAGGACGAGTACGAGGTCGCGCGCCTGCACGCGGACGGCCAGTTCGGGAGGAAGATCGAGGCCATGTTCGAGGGCGACTACCGCGTGGTCTACCACCTCTCCCCGCCTCTGCTCGCGCGCAGGGATCCGCTCACCGGCGAGCCAGGCAAGATGCGGTTCGGGCCGTGGATGGGTTCTGTTTTCAAGCTGCTTAAAAACCTGAAAGGCCTGCGCGGCACTCCCCTCGACCTCTTTGGCTACACCGAAGAGCGCCGCACCGAGCGCGCGCTGATCCGCGAGTACGAGCAGGCAGTGGAGCAGCTGCTGCAAGGCCTGTCGCCGCAGAACCACGCGCTCGCCGTCGAGATCGCTTCGCTGCCGGAAGAGATCCGCGGCTACGGCCACATCAAGATGAAGAGCGTCGCCGCGGCGCGCAAGAAGCGCGGCGAGCTGCTCGCCGGATTCGGCATTGCATCGGCTCAAAGAGCTGCTGCGTAAGGCGGGCGGAAAATGGGGTCTGTCCCTGTTTTTCGGGCGGTCGGCGACAACATCGCCGCCGCGCCGCTGCATCTCTTTCCCTACCCGTACGTCTACGTGCGGGAGGTTTTTCCGCGGGATTTCTACGACGACCTTCAGCGCCACCTGCCGCCCCCGGACCTGCTGATGCCGCTGCAGCAGGCGCGCGGCGTGCGCGGCTATCCGCAGCGCTTCGTGCTCGAGCTCACGCCCGAGCGGCTGGCCGCAGTCCCGCAGCCGTACCGCGGATTCTGGTCGGCGCTGGCCGGCTGGATGCTCGGCGGAGCTTTCGCGCAGAGAGTGCTCGACAAGTTCAGGGCCTCCATCGACGCGCGGTTCAAGGGCGAGCCACCCGAGTTCGGCGATGAAGCGCTGCTCGTCAACGACCGCACCGACTATTCGCTGGGGCCCCACACCGACACGATAAGCAAGGTCGTTTCCATGCTGTTTTACCTGCCGGGCGACGACCGGCTCGAGGCGCACGGCACCTCGCTTTATGTGCCAAGGAAGCCGGGCTTCACCTGCGAGGGCGGGCCGCATTACCTGTTCGATGGCTTCGAGCGCGTGGCGACGATGCCGTTCCTGCCGAACACCATGTTCGCCTTCGTCAAGACCGACCACTCCTTCCACGGCGTCGAGCCGATCGCGGACGCCGGCGTCAGCCGCTATCTCCTGCTCTACGACCTGCGCGT
>DATILQ010000012.1:0-8314 GCA_035476235.1 Burkholderiales bacterium | reverse complement strand
CCAGCGCTCGGTGCCGGGCGCGCCGGGGTGGGCGATCTGGTTGAGCTTGAGCACCGGATAGGCGGCGAGAAAGAGCTTCGTGATCACCACGGCGAACACCGCGCCCATCAGGATGCCGATCACCTGGTAGCGGAACTGGATGGCGCGGTTCGTGCCAAGGCGCCAGCCGGTCGAGCGGTCCTGCTGCATGTCGCCGCCGACCACCGTGCTGATCAGGAGGATGGAGCCGGCGACGAGGCCGACGAGCGGATCGGTGAGCCCCGCGAGGGCCATCACCGTCACGCCGACGACGAACGCCGAGGAGATGGGATTGGAGTCCGAGATGCCGACGCTGATGCCGTTCACCAGCACGAAGACGGAAGCGAGCAGCACGCCAAGCACGGCATAACCGGCCGGCACGCCGAGGCTTGCCGAGACGATGACCACTGCAACGCCCCAGAACACCACCCATGCCAGGAGCCTTCGCGTGTCGACGCGCTTCCACTCTTCAGTCACGGCGGGCGCTACGGGCGCAGTCGAGCGATGGCGCGCCAGCGCCTCGCGCACGACCAGCGTGATGTCGACGATCGCAGCGCCGAGGATGGTGCCGAGCGAGATCAGGAAGCCCACCTTGCGCCACGGATCGTGCGGCCCGAGCAGGCCAACCTCGCGCAGCCACGGCGTGAGCGCGAGGCCGATCAGGCCGACGACGATCGCCGGCACGCCGATGCGAGCGCCGACGATCATCCCGGCGCCGAAGGTCGAGGCGGAAAATGAGATGGCGCCGAGGAAGGCGACGCCGGCCCTCTCGGCGGCGAGCGTGAGGCCCGCGCCGAGGCCGAGGCCGGTGCCGAGCTGCGCGATCGAGCGGCGCAGCACCGCCGGGTCGGAAAGCGCGCGCAGGATGTTGGCGACCGCGAGCCCCGATGGGTACTTGAGCTGCATGCGGTCCACGACGAGCGGCGTGTAGAGCATGCCCAGCCCGACGCCGAGCATGCCGATGCACAGGAAGTAGGCGATGAGCTGCCAGATGGGCGGCTCGGCGAGCCCGAGCCAGATCATCGTCTGGATCAGCACGCCCATCGCGGCCATACCGGCGACCGAAGCCGCCATCGACTGCATGTAATTCGCGCCGTGCTTGCCCTCCGCGCCGTAGCCGAAGGTCACCACGCTCCCCAGGATCCCCGCCAGCACTTGGCCGCCGACGAAGAAGCCGAGCGAGAAGTTCATGTACGCGGCGGCGATCCCGCCGAGCGGGCCGAGGATGAAGATGGCGACGACGCCGAGCAGGACGTAATAGGCGCGCGAGTCGATCGGCGGCAGGAAGCGCAATCTCTCGGCCATGTTCCCTATGCCTCGCCCGCCGCCTTGCGCAGGAAGCCCGCGCGCTCCTTCGCCGCGGCCATCAGCAGCGACAGGTCCGAGCCGCCCAGGATGAAGCGCATGCCCATGCGGACATACTTTTCCATGTGCGGCGGATCGTACACGCCGCCCATGCCGGGATGCTTGCCGTGCCGGCGGCAGGCGTCGATGACGCGGCGATAAGCGGCCTCGACGCGCGCGTCGCCGACCTGGCCGAGGATGCCGATCTCGGCGCACAGGTCGCTCGTGCCGATGAGCAGCACGTCCACGCCCGGCACCGCGGCGATCTCCTCGGCGTTCTCGATCGCGCGCGGCGACTCGAGCATGACCA
Source organism: Burkholderiales bacterium (assembly GCA_035476235.1). Classification (GTDB taxonomy): domain Bacteria; phylum Pseudomonadota; class Gammaproteobacteria; order Burkholderiales; family SG8-39; genus SCGC-AG-212-J23. Next base: position 6,642 of record DATILQ010000012.1, on the reverse strand, counting down.
CCACCAGGATCTGCTCGTTCACCAGGCGCGTCGCCTCGGCCGGCGCGATCGGCTGGAACGCCAGCTGCGGCTGCAGGCCGGGGATCGAGCGCTTGCCGAGCGGCGGATACAGGCAGGCCTCGGCGATCCGCCGCGCCTGGGCCGCGTCGTCGACGTGGGGGGCAACGATGCCCTGCGCGCCGTTGTCGAGCAGCCGCGTCGCGTGGTAGTGCTCGTGGCCCGGCACGCGCACGATGGGCGTGACGCCCATGCCGGGCGCTGCCGCGGCGATCTGCGCCGCGGCATCGACGCTCATCGCGTTGTGCTCCATGTCGATGAACAGCCAGTCGAAGCCGCAGGTGGCGGCGGCCGCCGCGATGTCCACGGTGCGCGCCTGGCGCAGGCCGAGGCCGAGCGCGAGGCGGCCTTCCTTGAGCCGCTGCTTGGCGAGATTGGGGTGCAAAGGTCGGTCCTGGCGGGAGCGCGAAAGCCCGAAGGCTACGAATTGCGCGCCGGTTGCGCAAGCAAAGGGGTCGATGATATCCTGTCAACTGGTTGTCTAGTTGGAGAAGCCGATGATCACCGTGGGCTCTTTCGAAGCCAAGACCAAGCTCGCCGAGCTTCTGGATAAGGTCGAGGATGGAGAAACCGTCACCATCACGCGCCGCGGCAAGCCTGTCGCGCGCTTGATGCCCATGCCGGTCGGCGATCGCGAGGCGCGCATGCAGGATCTGATCGACGAGATCGTGCGCACCCGCAAGGGCAAGGACCGCGGCGCCAAGCCCGGCACGACGATCCCCGAACTGATCAAGGCCGGCCGCCGCTACTGATGGCGTTCGTCCTGGATTGCTCGGTGACGCTGCCCTGGTTTCTCGAGGACGAGCGCACCGAATTCACCGACTCGCTGCTCTTCTCGGTGAAAACCACCGAATACTGGGTGCCCGCGATCTGGTGCCTGGAGTTTCCCAACGCCCTGCTGGTCGCCGAGCGCAGAAAGCGCATCGACCGGGGGCGCCGGCTCGAAGCCCTGGATCAGGTGGCGCGCCTGCTCGTGCGTGTCGACAACGAGCCCATCGTCATGAAGGCCGTCAGCGGGATCGCGGAGCGGCATGACCTGAGCACGTACGATGCCGCCTACCTGGAGCTTGCGGTGCGCCTGAGCGCCGGGCTGATCACGCTCGACCGCACCCTTGCGCAAGCCGCCAGTCTCGAAGGAATCGCGGTGCAGGCGCCCGGTCGCTCGACCGCCTCGCAAGCGCGCAAGCGCTATGCCGCGCGGGCTGCATGATGGCCGCCGGACTACAATATCTGGTAGATGAAGCGATAGGTTGAACTAGATACATGGCCAAGCCACCGGTCTACGACGCATCGGCGATCCAGGCGCTGAAGGGGCTCGAGCCCGTGCGCCGGATGCCGGGCATGTACACGCACACGGTGCATCCCCTGCACGTGGTGCAGGAGGCGATCGACAACGCGGTCGACGAGGCGCTCGCCGGCTTCGGCAGGAAGATCCGCGTTCGCGTCAACAAGGACGGCTCGATCGAGGTCGAGGACGAGGGCCGCGGCATCCCGGTCGACATGCACCCGGTGGAGAAGCTGCCGGCGGTCCAGGTCGCGTTCACCATGCTGCACGCCGGCGGCAAGTTCTCGCGCTCGGGCGACGGCGTGTACCACATCTCCGGCGGCCTGCACGGCGTCGGCGTGGCGGTATCGAACGCGCTGTCGAAGCGCTGCGAGGTCGTCGTTTTCAGAAATAACGAAAAATATTCGATTGTCTTCGAGGGCGGCGAGCTGAAAACCAAATTACGCTCGGAAAAAATAAAGGAAAAGCGCACCGGCACTATAGTGAAGCTCTGGCCGGACCCGAAGTACTTCGACTCGCCCAACATCCCGCTCGCGGAGCTCGAGCACCTGGTGCGCTCCAAGGCCTACCTGCTTCCCGGCCTGACAATGGTTCTCGAGATTGAAGGCAAGGAGAAGAAGACCTGGACCTACGAGCGCGGCATGGCGCAGTACTTCGACTTCGTGCTGCAGGGACGGGAATTGATCGCGCCCCTCTTCACGGGGGAGCGCTTCTTCGAGGAATCCGGCATTCCCGAGATCGAGCCGGGCGAAGGAGCGAGCTGGGCCATCGGCTGGGTCGCCGACGGCGACACCTTCGCCGACAGCCACGTCAACCTGATCCCGACGCGCTCGGGCGGCACGCACGAGGCGGGCTTCCGCGCGGGAATCTTCGAGGCCCTCGCCGCGTTCATGGACACGCGCGGCCTCGCGCCGAAGGGCGTGAAGCTGATCCCGGACGACCTGTGGCAGCGCGCCTGCTTCACGCTCTCGGCGCGCATCGTGCGCACGCAGTTCCACGGCCAGACGAAGGAGAAGCTGACCACGCGCCACGCCGCCAAGCTGCTCGAGATGTGCGTGCGCGACGCCTTCGAGCTGTGGCTGGGCGAGCACCCGGAGGAGGGCGCGAAAATCGTCGAGCTGGCCATCGAGCAGGCGCTGGCGCGCCTGTCCAAGGGCAAGAAGGTCGAGAGGAAGAAGTCCTCGGGCATAGCGACATTGCCAGGCAAGCTCGTCGACTGCGCCTCTGGAGACGTTTCAAGAAATGAGCTCTTTCTCGTGGAAGGCGACTCGGCCGGCGGCTCGGCGAAGGAGGCGCGCGACAAGGAGACGCAGGCGGTGCTGCCGCTGCGCGGCAAGGTGCTGAACACCATGTCCAAGGACAGCCGCACCGTGCTGGCCAACAAGGAGCTGCAGGCGATCGCCACGGCGATAGGAGTCGACCCTCATTCTTCCGAGGAAAATATTGATTTGGGCGGACTGCGCTACGGCAAGGTGATCGTGATGACCGACGCCGACGTCGACGGCGGGCACATCCAGGCGCTGCTGCTCACCTTCTTCTTCATGCACGCGCCGCGCCTGGTCGAGCGCGGCCACCTGTACGTCGCGCAGCCGCCGCTCTACAAGGTCGAAGTTCCGGCGCAGGGCAAAGGCAAGCCCGCCCGGCGCCTCTACTGCCTCGACGACGACGAGCTGGAGGAAGCGCTCGGCGCGCTGAAGAAGGAGAAGGTGAAGGAAGGCGCGTGGGAGATCTCGCGCTTCAAGGGCCTGGGCGAGATGAGCCCCGAGCAGCTGTGGGAAACGACGATGAACCCCGACACGCGGCGCCTGGTGAGGATGGTTTTCGACCCCAAGGAAATCAAGAAAGCGCGCGAGACCTTCGAGCTGCTGATGGACTCGGGCGAGGCCGAAGGCAGGAGGAACTGGATGAAGGAGCACTGGAAGACGGTGGAGGCCGATATCTAAATCAGGGACAGACCACGTTTTCCCGGAGACAACAATGGCGACGAAAAAAAGGACAAAGCGAAAGCCGACGTGGGAACGGGCGTACAAGGGCCACGTCCTGTGGCTCGGCAAAGCGAAGCTCGGCAGAGTGACGCTAAAGGACAGGGGACGCTATACGTGGGAGGCGGCGGGCCGCACCGGCGCTGTCGACGATCTCGCCAAGGCCAAGCAGGCCGTTGAAGTTGCGGTCGCGATGGCCGACAAGCAGCTGGATCTTTTTAGGTAGATGACGATGGAAGACACCAAGACCCTGGATCTGTTCGCCCCGGACGGCGGCGACGAGGCCGCGCCGATCGAGGAGCACGCCTCGCACGCCTACCTCGGCTACGCCGTGTCGACGGTCAAGTCGAGGGCGCTGCCCGAGATCGCCGACGGGCTCAAGCCCGTCCAGAGAAGGATCCTGTACGCGATGGGCGAGGCCGCCGGCGGCGCCCAGTCCTTTTCCAAGTGCGCGCGCTACGTCGGCGAAGTGCTGGGCAAGTACCACCCGCACGGCGACACCTCGACCTACGAGGCGCTGGTCCACCTCGCGCAGCCGTTCTCGATGCGCTATCCGCTGATCGACGGGCAGGGTAATTTCGGCTCGCGCGATGGCGACGCGCCCGCAGCCTATAGATATACGGAAGCCAGATTGTCGAGATTCTCCGAGCTGGTATTGAGCGAGATCCGGGAGGGCACCGTCGATTTCGTCAAGAACTACGATGGGAAATTCGAAGAGCCGGTGCTGCTGCCGGCCCGGCTCCCGTTTGGATTGCTCAACGGCAGCTTCGGCATCCCGGTCGGCTTCTCCACCCGCATCCCGTCGCACAACCTGAAGGAAGCCGCCGCCGCCGCGGCGCACGTCATCCGGCACCCGCGCGCGAAGCTGGAGGACGTGCTCGAGCGCATGCCCGGGCCCGATTTCCCGGGCGGCGGGCAGCTCATCTCGCCCCCCGGGGAGATCCGGCAGGCGTACGAAACGGGCCGCGGGTCCCTGGTCTTGCGATGCAAGTGGGAAGCGGAGCAGCTCGCGCGCGGACAGTGGCGCATCGTCGTCACCGAGCTGCCGCACGGCGTCTCGGTCCGGCAGGTGGTGGAGGAAATCGAGGGCCTGGCGAATCCCAGGCCAGGCCTGGGCAAGAAGGAGGTCACGCAAGAGCAGAAGCGGCTCAAGCAATTCATCCTCGACCAGGTCGAGGCGGTGCGCGACGAAAGCGATCGCAAGTCGAAGCTGCGCCTGGTGATCGAGCCCCGTTCTTCGCGTCAGAATCCCGACGAGATGATGGCGGCGCTGCTCGTCCACACCGCGCTCGAGACGCGCTACGCCGTCAACCTCACCTGGCTCGGCCTGGACGGCCTGCCCGAGACCAAGGGCATCGTCGAAGTATTGCGCGAATGGGGCGAGTTCCGCGTCGCCACCGTGCGCCGCCGCACCCAGTTCCGCCTCGACAGGTGCGAGGAGCGGCTGCATATCGTCGAAGGCCGGCTGAAGGCCTACGCGAAGATCGACGAGATCATCAAGCTGATCCGCTCGAGCGAGGACCAGGCGGAAGCGAAGCAGAAGCTGAGGGAGAAATTCAGGTTCACCGAGCGCCAGGCCGAAGACATCGTCAACCTGCGCCTCGGGCAGCTGACGCGGCTAGACGGCGCGAAGCTGAACGACGAGCGCAAGGCTCTCGAAGGCGAAAAAAAAGGGCTGAAGCTCCTCCTCGGCGACGAAAAGGAATTGAGGAAGCTGGTGGTCTCCGAGCTGCAGGAAGACGCGAAGAAGTACGGCGACGATCGAAGGACCCTGATAAAGACCGCGGAGCGCGCGCAGCTCGAGGTCTCGGTGCTCGAGGAGCCGGTCACGGTGATCCTGTCGCAGAAGGGCTGGATCCGCGCCCGCAGCGGCCACGGCGTCGACCTCTCCACGCTGACCTTCAAGGACGGCGACGCGCTGCTGCAGACGCTCGAGTGCAAGACCACCGACGCGGTGATCGTGCTCGCCGCCTCGGGCAAGACCTTCACCGTCGATGCCGCCGCCATCCCCTCGGGCCGCGGCGACGGCGCGCCGGTCAACACCCTGGTCAACTCCTCCTCCGACGACATCGTCTGGATGGGCTGGGGCGCGCCGGGGCAGCCGCTCCTCATGAGCAGCTCGGCGGGCCTGGGCTTCGTCTGCAAGCTCGGCGACCTAGTCACCAAGACGCGGCAGGGAAAGGATTTCATGAAAGTGGACGAGGGGGCGCAAGCCCAGAAGCCCCTGGTTTTTCAGACAGCCACTTTTGTTGCCTGCCTGTCGTCGGATGCGCGGCTGCTCCTCTTCCCCCTCGATGAAGTGCCGGAGCGGCCTAATGGCGGGGTGGGTGTGCAGCTCTTGTCTCTACCAGAGGGTATTTCTTTGGCGTCGCTGGCGGTCACCGATGGCAAATCGCTGGTCGTATCGGGAATCAAGCGGAAGAACCGCGCGGTGGCGACGCTCGACGCGAAGCAGCTCGCCGAGCACATCGGCAAGCGCGCGCAGCGCGGCAGGCTCGCCGACGTCGGCTTCAGGCCGGACAGGCTCGGTGAATAAATTCATTGCCGTTGTTTTCGTAGTTCTCGCGGGATGCGCGGCCGCGCCCTCCGGCGGGCTGGAGAGAATCGAGACCATCGTCGTGGTCTACGCCGAGAACCGCAGCTTCGACCACCTGTACGGCCTGTTCCCCGGCGCTAACGGCATCGCCGACGCCACCGAGGAGCAGAAGACGCAGCTCGATCTCGACGGCAGCGTGCTGCCTCATCTGCCTCCGGTCTTCACCCCCCAGGGGAAGCCCGATGAGCGCTATCCGGAGCAGTTGCCGAACGGCCCATTCCGCATCGACGCGCCGCCGTTCAACCGCCGCTGGGACGAGCTGCTGCCGAGCCCGGTCCACGCCTACTACCAGAACCGCGAGCAGATCAACGGCGGCCGGAACAACCGCTACGTCGCCGTCTCGACCGCCGGCGCCTTCGTCATGGGCTACTTCGACGGCTCGCGCATGAAGCTGTGGAAGTGGGCGCAGGACTACACCCTCGCGGATCATTTCTTCATGGCGGCCTACGGCGGGTCGTACCTGAACCACCTGTGGCTGATCTGCGCCTGTACGCCGCGCGTTGCCGAGGCGCCCGCCGCGGCGCGCGCGCAGATCGACGAGGTGCGAAATCTGCGCCCGCGACCGAACTCGCCCGCCTCGGTGATGCAAGGCGTGGCGCTGCTCTTCGACGGTCAAGTCGCGCCGGACGGTTACACGGTCAACACCATGCAGCCGCCCTATCAACCGAGCGGCGTTCCTCCGGCCTCAGGTACCAATGAGGGCGGCGATCTCAACCTCGCCG
>DATILQ010000011.1:0-1862 GCA_035476235.1 Burkholderiales bacterium | reverse complement strand
TCTAATCGATATAGCGTCGCGATGAGCCCGCCGCATCGTGCGGCGGAGTCTCCGGCGTATCGCTCGGCTCGCCGGCGGCGCTGGTCTCGTCAAGGATGATGTCCACCACGCGCAGGAACACTTCGCGCGGCGGCTTTGCGTCGCCCTTGATCCACTGGTCGAGCTCTTCGTTGGGCACTTGCAGCGCCTTGGCGAGCCTGTCGCGTCCGCCAAGGAGCTCGGCTGCGCGCAGCAGCGCACGGCTATAGACGCTCGCAATCACGGCGCCATGATTCCGCAACCGAGCGGCGCGCACAATCGAGCCGCGCCTGACAGGAGAGGCCTTACGCGGCGCCGGCCCGGTCGAGGTGCAGCAGGATGATCTCGATCGCGGCGAGGAATACCATCTGCGGAGGCTCTTCGCGCGCTTCGAGCCAGCTGCGCAGCACCGCTTCCGAGACGCCGAAGTGCCGTGCGAGCTGTGGCACGCCGCCCAGGATCAGGCAGGCGCGATGCAGTGTGCGCGCGTAGGTCGTCTGCCGCGACGGAGACGGCAGCGGGCAATCCGCCTTCGCTGAGGCACCGGCTGACATGCCCGCATCATGCGATGGCCCTTGCCTGCGGCCAAGTCGCCAATGCGCTATCGCGTTGTCGAATTTTCCGGCACGGCGAGGTCGCGGCCGCGCGGGCGTCGCCCGGCTGCGACGGTTCCTAATGAGCGTGCGCCAGGCGCTCGATCAGCGCGATCAGCTGCTGCGGCTCGTATGGTTTCGTCAGGTGATGGTCGAACCCGGTGCTGCGCGCGAAGGACTTGTCCGCGGCGCTGTCGCGGCCGGTGATCGCGATCAAGGTCGGCTTGGCGCTGCCGTAGCGCTCGCGCAGCTTCTGCGCCACCTCGAAGCCGTTCATGCCCGGCAAGCCGATATCGAGCAGCAGGATGTCGGCGCCGAAGTCCCGCACCGCGTAGAGCGCGGCCGGGCCGTCGGCAGCCGTCTTCACCTCGTGCCCCTCCTCCTCGAGGAGCAGGCGCAGCGTGTGTACGGTGTCCGGGTCGTCGTCGGCGACCACGATGCGCAATCTCAGCGCGCTCTTCCGCTCGCTCATGGATCCAATTGTCCCGGCCGCGCGTCACGCACGGTATCCATTGCTTCACGGATCACAGTCCGGGATAACCCTACATCCGCAAAATCGGCCACGCCCACGCGCGGGCGGTTGCAAGTCGCGTGCTAAGGCAGTCTGCCGACGCGCACGCTGCCTGGCGGAATGATCTGTTCCGCGGTGGCGTCGAAATCGAGCTGGCTGCGGACGAACTTGGCGAGCGCGAGGGCGAGCCTCACCCGGTCCAGCGCAATACGCTGCGGGTACTCTTGCTGCGCGAGCTGCAGCTGCTCCTCGATCTGCTGCACCTTCGACTTCAGGTCGGGCGCCGCGCGCGCCGCGCCCGTGCCGCCGCTCATACGCTGCGCAGCCGCGCCACCGCGTCGGCCTCAGCCTCGCCTTTGGGAAAGACCATGCTGCGTCCCGCTTCCGTCCGGATGTAGCGCACGAGCGCGAGGATCATGCGCTGGCGCTCCTTGGTGAGCGTCTTCGGGAACTCGGCGAGCGTGAGCTGGGCCTGCTCTTCGATCTGGTCGAGCTTTTGCTGAAATTCTTCCAAATCCATTTCTTGTTGGTCCCTGCTGCTGGAACGGATACACGGTAGTCCTGCGGGCTGCCCCGCGCAGTCGCCGGCCCCAGCGCCTTGCTGTAGCGGGATGACTACACGGGCGGCGCGCGGCCGAGCCCGCCCGCGTCCATGAGGATTTCGACCAGCTTGACGAAGATCTGGACCGGCGGCATGGCCGCGCCGCGGATCCAGCTGATCATGTCCTCGCGCGAGGCGT
>DATILQ010000010.1:0-1541 GCA_035476235.1 Burkholderiales bacterium | reverse complement strand
GGTTTCAGCTGCTATGGTTCCGTCGAGTACCGCTTGGCGCAGCCTGCTCTGGTTTGCGCCGCTCACGACGCTGTGGATACTGATGATCTACAGATGGCCGGCGATCCCGGCCAGCGGCGTTCCGACCACGACCCACCAGCTCGCGGCCCACGGGCTCATCGCGCTGGGATTGTGGCTTGGCCTCGAACACACGAGCCTGACGCCAGATCAACGCCGCGCGACCTGGTTGGCGATCTTCATTCCGGACACGCTCTGGTTCGCCGTCGCCTGGAGCGCGGCCATCAATGGCGCTTTCCGCACGGACGCCTCACCCTTACCGGTGCTGCCGCTGGCGATCTTCCTGCCAGTGATCATCGGCGCGCCGCTGCTGCTGTTGTCGAAACGGGTGGGGCAGGTGCTTGATGCGACGCCGGCGAGCTGGCTCGTCGCGCTTCAGCTCTACCGCGTATTCGGCAGCTGGGCGCTCGCTGCTTCGCTGCGCGGAGCGCTGCCCGGCGTGTTCGCGTTGCCGGCGGGAATTGGCGACGTGCTGACCGGCCTGTTCGCTGTGCCCGCGGCGATCGCTGCGGCGACAGGCACAGCTCAGGGACGTAGGGCAGCGATAGCCTGGAACATTTTCGGCCTCGCCGACTTCGCCGTCGCGATCACTCTCGGCCTAATCACTTCGCCCGGCCGCTTCCAGCTGATCGTCCCGGATGTGTCGAGCATCGGCGCCGGCGCTTATCCGGGTGTGCTGACCCCTGCTTTCGTGGTGCCAAGCTCGATCCTGCTGCACGCGCTGTCGCTGCGCCAACTACGCCGGCGCAGCAAGGCGGAGGCGGCGCGGCGCTAGACGCGCGCCGCGGCGAGGCTGGGCGCAAGGTCTGTCAGGAAGGACTTGCGCATGTAGTACCACCGGGTGAGCGCGAGGCAGCTCACATAAAGCAGCAGGAGCATCTTAAGCGCGAGGTGGGGTCGCCGGTCGCTGCGATCGAGGCGCCGAAACGTTCTGCGCAGAGGTGCGTGAGAATCGCGTAAATCAGTCCGGCTCAGTGGCGCTCGGGCGGAAGAGGTGCGAGGGCCGTCGCAACGCAAGGCTTTCGGCTCGAAACAAAATGCTACCGAACTAGGTGGTCGTCGGTACCCGTATCAGGGGCCCGCCGGAGATGACGAAGCCGGTAATATTGCGAAGGCGAATTAATTCACGAGCGACGCATATTCGGCAGCGGCGTCCTGCCACGTAAAGTGGCCGGAGTCGAGCAGATGAAGTTCGCTGTGTGGCAGTCGTTCATGAAGATACGTGGACCTTGACAAGCGTCAATCAACGGAATATGATGATTGTCATATTTATCCAAAGCCACCCGATGAGCCGCACTCCCAACAGCCGCAAGGAAGAGACGCACGAGCGCATCGTCGAGGCCGCCGCACGCGCGATCCAGAGGCACGGCTACGCCGGTGTCGGCGTGGCCGACGTGATGAGGGAAGCCGGCCTGACGCACGGCGGCTTCTACGCTCACTTCGATTCGCGCGAGGCGCTGCTCGTCGAGGCGCTCGAACGCGCG
>DATILQ010000009.1:0-12433 GCA_035476235.1 Burkholderiales bacterium | reverse complement strand
AGGACAAATGCAGACATGAAACTTTCGGTGTACCGCTACGACCCCGACAAGGACGCGAAGCCCTACATGAAGGACTACGAGGTCGAGCCCGACCATGCCGACCGCATGCTGCTCGACGTCCTGGTCAAGCTCAAGGAGCAGGACGACTCGCTGGCGTTTCGCCGCTCGTGCCGCGAAGGCGTCTGCGGCTCGGATGCGATGAACATCAACGGCAAGAACGGCCTGGCCTGCATCACCAGGGTCGCCGACCTGCCGCAGCACGTCACGCTGCGCCCGCTGCCGGGGCTGCCGGTGATCCGCGACTTGATCGTCGACATGACGCAGTTCTTCAAGCAGTACCACTCGATCAAGCCCTACGTGATCAACAACGATCCGCCGCCCGAGCGCGAGCGGCTGCAGTCGCCGCAGGAGCGCGAGGAGCTCGACGGGCTCTACGAGTGCATCCTGTGCGCCTGCTGCTCGACCTCGTGCCCGTCGTTCTGGTGGAACCCCGACAAGTTCGTCGGTCCCGCCGGGCTGCTGCAAGCCTATCGGTTCATCGCCGACAGCCGCGACCAGGTGAGCTCCGAGCGCCTCGACAACCTCGAGGATCCGTACCGCCTGTTCCGCTGCCACACCATCATGAATTGCGTCGACGCGTGCCCGAAGAACCTCAACCCGACGCGCGCCATCAACAAGATCAAGGAGCTGCTGGTCAAGCGCGCGGTATGATGAATTCCATCGACACAAATCGGCTGCAGTGGAAGTGCCGCCGGGGCCTGCTCGAGCTCGATCTGGTTCTCGAGAGGTACGTGAAGACCCATCCGCAGGATGAAGGGCTTGCCGAGCTGCTCGATCTGCCCGACAACGATCTGTGGGACATCGTCTGCGGCCGCAGCGACCAGTACGCTTCCCACCTGCGCGGGACCGTGGCGCGGCTGCGCGCCGTCTAGAGGTTAACGACCATGGAAAAGATGACGACCGTCAAGCTGCCCGATGGCCGCAGCCTGGAATTCCCGGTGCTCAGCGGCACCATGGGGCCCGAGGTCATCGACATCCGCACGCTGTACGCGAAGTCGGGAATGTTCACCTACGACCCGGGCTACCTGTCGACGGCGAGCTGCAGCTCGGCGATTACCTTCATCGACGGCGATGCCGGCACGCTGCTGTACCGCGGCTACCCGATCGAGCAGCTCGCGCAGCACTGCGACTTCCTCGAGGTGTGCTATCTCCTGCTCAACGGCGAGCTGCCCAACCGCAAGCAGAAAAACGAATTCGTCGGCATCGTCACGCATCACACGATGGTGCACGAGCAGCTGGCGCGGCTGTACCAGGGGTTCCGGCGCGACGCGCACCCGATGGCGGTGATGGTCGGGGTAGTGGGGGCGCTTTCGGCCTTCTACCACGACGCGCTCGACATCAGCAATCCGCAGCACCGCACCATCTCGGCGTTCCGGCTGATCGCGAAGATGCCGACCATCGTCGCCATGTCGCACAAGTACTCGGTGGGACAGCCGTTCATCTACCCGCGCAACGACCTGTCGTACACGGCCAATTTCATGCGCATGATGTTCGCCGTGCCGGCCGAGGAGTACAAGGTCAACGACGTGCTGGTGCGCGCGATGGACCGCATTTTCCTGCTGCATGCGGATCACGAGCAGAACGCGTCGACCTCGACGGTGCGCCTGTGCGGGTCCTCGGGCGCCAACCCCTACGCCTGCATCGCCGCCGGCATCGCCTCGCTCTGGGGGCCGGCGCACGGCGGCGCGAACGAGGCCGCCCTGCAGATGCTGGAGGAGATCGGCGACGTCTCGAAGGTCCCCGAGTTCATCAGGAAGGTGAAGGACAAGAATTCCGGCGTGCGCCTGATGGGCTTCGGCCACCGCGTGTACAAGAACTACGACCCGCGCGCGAAATTGATGCGCGAAACCTGCCACGAGGTGCTGAACGAGCTGGGGCTGCGCGACGATCGCCTCTTCAAGCTGGCCATTGCGCTCGAGAAGATCGCGCTCGAGGACGATTATTTCGTCAGCCGCAAGCTCTATCCGAACGTCGACTTCTACTCGGGCATCGTGCAGCGCGCGCTCAGCATCCCGGTCGCCATGTTCACCTGCATCTTCTCGCTCGCGCGCACCGTGGGCTGGATCGCGCAGTGGCAGGAAATGATCTCGGATCCCGAGTACAAGATCGGGCGCCCGCGCCAGCTCTACCAGGGCCCGACCAAGCGCGACGTCAAGCCGATCGACAAGAGATAAGCCATGGCAAGCGTGATGCGCCAGTTCCTCGACAACTCGTACCTGTACGGCGCCAACGCGACGTTCATCGAGGACCTGTACGAGAAGTACCTGGTGAACCCGCAGTCGGTCCCCGAGGAATGGCGCGAGTACTTCGACCGCATCCAGGTGCTGCCCGGAAGCGCCGCCAAGGATGTCGCGCACGCGCCGGTGGTCGAATCCTTCGTGCAGCGCGCGAAGGCCGGCCAGCTGGGAGGGCAGGCGCGCACCCTGCCGGCGGAGCCGGTGACGCCGGAGCGGCTGCAGGTCGCGGCGCTGCTGCTGGTGACCGCGTACCGCATCGCCGGCTCGCGCTGGGCGACGGTCGATCCGCTCAAGCGCATGCCGCGGCCCAGCATCCCGGAGCTCGAGCCGGGGTTCTACGATCTGAGCGAGGCGGATCTCGATCAGACGGTGAACGCCGGGTCGTTCGTGGGCCTGGACAGGACTTCCCTGAGAAATCTGCTGCAGGCGCTACGCGACACTTATTGCCGCAATATCGGTTTCGAGTACATGTTCATCAGCGAGCGCGCGCAGCGGCAGTGGATCCAGGAGCGCATCGAGCCGCTGCGCGCCACGCCGCAGTTCCCGCCCGAGCAGAAAAAGCGCCTGCTGCAGAAGCTCACCGAGGCGGAGCAGCTCGAGCGCTACCTGCATACCCGCTACGTCGGCCAGAAGCGCTTCTCGCTCGAAGGCGGCGAGAGCCTGATCCCGTCGATCGACGAGCTGATCCAGCGCGCCGGCGGCAACGGCGTGCAGGAGATGGTGATCGGCATGGCGCACCGCGGGCGGCTCAACGTGCTGGTCAACGTGCTCGGCAAGATGCCGAAAGACCTGTTCCTCGAGTTCGAGGGCAAGGCGCCGTCCGAGCTGCCTTCCGGCGACGTGAAATACCACAACGGTTTCTCCTCGGACATCTCGACGCCCGGCGGCCCGGTGCACATCTCGCTCGCGTTCAATCCCTCCCACCTGGAGATCGTGGACCCGGTGGTGGAGGGCTCGGTGCGGGCGCGCCAGCGCCGGCGCGACGACAAGACCGGCGACCAGGTGATGCCCATTCTCCTGCACGGCGACGCCGCATTCGCGGCGCAGGGCGTGGTGATGGAGACGCTGAACCTGTCGGGCACGCGCGGCTTCGGCACCGGCGGCACCGTGCATCTCATCATCAACAACCAGATCGGCTTCACCACCTCCGATCCGCGCGACACGCGCTCGACCATCTACTGCACCGACGTGGCGAAGATGGTCGAGGCGCCGATCTTCCACGTCAACGGCGACGATCCGGAGGCGGTGCTGTTCATCACCCAGCTGGCGCTCGATTTCCGCCAGAAGTTCCACAAGGACGTGGTGATCGACATCGTCTGCTTCCGCAAGCTCGGCCACAACGAGCAGGACGAGCCGTCCATCACGCAGCCGCTGATGTACAAGAAGATCATGCAGCATCCGGGCACGCGCAAGCTCTACGCCGACAAGCTGCTCGCGCAGGGCCTGCTTTCGGCCGAGGAGCCCGAGGCCATGATCAAGCAGTACCGCGCCATGCTCGACGCCGGCCAGCAGACGGTGAGCCCGGTGCTGTCCAACTTCAAGAGCAAGTTCGCGGTCGACTGGGCGCCGTTTCTCAAGTCCAAGTGGACCGATGCCGCCGACACGCAGGTTCCGCTGGCGGAACTTCAACGACTGGCGGAAAGACTGACGGCCGTGCCCGAGGGCTTCAAGGTGCACCCGACCGTGCGGCGCGTGATCGAAAGCCGCAAGCAGATGGCCGAGGGCAAGCTGCCGGTCGACTGGGGCATGGCCGAGACGCTCGCCTACGCGTCGCTGCTGGCAAACGGCTACGACGTGAGGCTCTCCGGGCAGGACTCGGCGCGCGGCACCTTCGCTCATCGGCACGCGGTTCTGCACGACCAGGAGCGCGAGCGCTGGGACGAGGGCAGCTACATCCCGCTGCAGAACATCTCCAAGGATCAGGGCGACTTCGTGGTCATCGACTCGGTGCTGTCGGAGGAAGCGGTGCTCGGCTTCGAGTACGGCTTCTCCACCGCCGAGCCGAACGCGCTGGTGATCTGGGAAGCGCAGTTCGGCGACTTCGCCAACGGCGCCCAGGTGGTGATGGACCAGTTCATCAGCTCGGGCGAGACCAAATGGGGCCGCGTCTGCGGCCTGACCCAGTACCTGCCGCACGGCTATGAAGGACAAGGGCCCGAGCACAGCTCCGCGCGGCTCGAGCGCTACCTGCAGCTGTGCGCCGAGCACAACATGCAGGTCTGCGTGCCGACCACCGCGGCGCAGATCTTCCACCTGGTCAGGCGCCAGATGCTGCGGCCGTTCAGGAAGCCGCTGGTGGTGATGACGCCGAAGTCGCTGCTGCGCAAGAAGGAGGCCGCCTCGTCGATTCACGAGCTCGCCAGCGGCTCGTTCCAGGCCGTGATCCCGGAGCTCGAGCCGCTCGAGGCGAAAGACGTGAAGCGGGTGATCGCCTGCTGCGGCAAGGTCTACTATGACCTCATCGCGAAGCGAAAAGAGCTGCAGAAGACGGATGTGGCGGTGATTCGCCTGGAGCAGCTCTACCCGTTTCCGCACAAGCAGTTCGAAGCCGAGATGAAGCGCTATGCGGGAGCGGGCGAAGTGCTGTGGTGCCAGGAGGAGCCGCAGAACCAGGGCGCGTGGTACCAGAGCGGCCACTATCTGCGCGAGAACATGCGCGACGACCAGAAGCTCTACTATGCGGGCCGGCCGCCGTCCGCCTCGCCCGCGAGCGGCTACATGGCGCGGCACAACGAGGCGCAGAAGGCGTTGGTGGAACAGGCTTTCGGAAGATTCAAATAGACCCTGATTTCGCAACCCGGCGCGTTACGCGCTGGTTTTTCGCAACTCGGCGGAAGCTCAGCGGAAGCCGGGGAAAAATCAAACGGGAGCAACGATGATCATCGAAGTCAAGGTGCCGCAGCTTTCCGAATCGGTCGCGGAAGCGACGCTGCTCGACTGGCACAAGAAGGAAGGCGAGCCGGTCGCGCGCGACGAGAACCTGATCGACATCGAGACCGACAAGGTGGTGCTCGAGCTGCCGGCGCCCTCCGACGGCGTGCTCGTCAAGATCCTGAAGAACAGCCGCGACCCGGTGACCTCGGGCGACGTCATCGCGCGGATCGATACGGAGGGGAAAGCCTCCGCCGCCCCAGCCAAGGAAAAACCTGTTCAGGAGCAAAAAAAGCAACCCCCGCCGGTAATGCCCGCCGCACAGAAGATCGCGGCGGAGCGGGGCATCGACACCTCGAAGATCCCCGGCACCGGCCGCGACGGACGGGTCACCAAGGGCGACGTGCTCGAGCAGGCGGCAAAGGCTCCTGCCGCAAGACCGGCTCTGCAGCAGCCCCCGCCGCCCGTCGATATCGAGGCGCTGGTCTCGGGCCGGCCGGAGCAGCGCGTGCCGATGTCGCGCCTGCGCCAGCGCGTCGCCGAGCGCCTGGTGCAGTCGCAGCACACCGCGGCGATCCTTACCACGTTCAACGAAGTCAACATGGCGCCCGTGATCGAGCTGCGCAAGAAGCACCAGGAGCGCTTCGAGAAGGAGCACGGCGTGCGCCTCGGCTTCATGTCCTTCTTCGTCAAGGCCGCGGTGCACGCCCTGAAGCGCTACCCGGTGGTCAACGCCTCGATCGACGCCACCGACATCGCGTACCACGGCTACTTCGACATCGGCATCGCGGTCGGCAGCCCGCGCGGACTGGTGGTGCCGATCCTGCGCGACGCCGACCGCATGAGCTTCGCCGAGATCGAGAAGAGAATCGCCGACTTCGGCAAGCGCTCCCAGGAGGGCAAGCTGACCATCGAGGAGCTCACCGGCGGCACGTTCTCGATCTCGAACGGCGGCATCTTCGGCTCGATGCTCTCCACGCCGATCATCAACCCGCCGCAGTCGGCGATCCTCGGGGTGCACGCTACCAAGGAGCGCGCGGTGGTCGAGAACGGCCAGATCGTGGCGCGGCCGATGAACTATCTCGCGCTGTCGTACGACCACCGCATCATCGACGGCCGCGAAGCAGTCTTATGCCTGGTCAGTATCAAGGAAGCCCTGGAAGATCCTGCGCGCCTGATCCTGGAGATATGAAGTCCTTCGATGTCGTCGTGATCGGCGCGGGGCCCGCGGGCTACATCGCCGCCATCCGTTGTTCTCAATTGGGATTGAATACGGCGTGCGTCGAGCAGTGGCAGACGCCCAAGGGCGAATACGCGCTCGGCGGCACCTGCCTCAACGTCGGCTGCATTCCGTCCAAGGCCCTGCTCGAGTCTTCCGAGAGCTATGAGCGCGTGCTGCACCAATTCAAGGCGCACGGCATCACCGCGAGCGGCGTGAAGCTGGACCTGAAGACGATGCTCGAGCGGAAGGACAGGATCGTCGGCAGGATGACGAGCGGGGTCGCCGGCCTGTTCAAGAAGAACAAGATCACCTGGCTGCAGGGGCATGGCCGGCTGGTTTCCGGCGGGACAAGCTGGAAAATCGATGTGAATGCAGAGGCGATTGAGGCAAAGCACGTCATCATCGCCACCGGATCGAAAGCCCGGCATCTGCCGGGGGTCGCGGTCGATAACAAGATCATCTGCGACAACGAAGGCGCGCTGGCTTTCGACTCGGTGCCCGAGCGGCTCGGCGTGATCGGCGCCGGCGTGGTCGGCCTCGAGCTCGGCAGCGTGTGGCGCCGGCTCGGCGCGAAGGTCAAGGTGCTGGAGGCGCTGCCGGCGTTCCTCGGCGCCGCCGATGAAGCCGTGGCACAGGAAGCGTGGAAGCAATTCACCAAGAGCCAGGGCCTGGAAATCGAGCTGGGGGTGGCGATTTCCAAGGTTATTCAGTCAAAGAAATACGTGTCAATTCAATATACTGCGTCTGATAATTCGAGTAAAAGCTTCGAGTGCGACCGGCTGGTCGTTTCAGTCGGCCGCGTGCCGAACACCGACGGCCTGGGCGCGGAAAATGTCGGCCTCCAGCTCGACGCCAAGGGCTTCATCGAGGTCGACCAGAACTGCCGCACCGGCCTGCCGCGCGTCTACGCCGTCGGCGACGTGGTGCGCGGGCCGATGCTCGCGCACAAGGGCGAGGACGAAGGCGTGATGGTGGCCGAGATCATCGCCGGGCAGCGCGGCCACGTGAACTACGACGCCATCCCGTGGGTGATCTACACCGCCCCGGAGATCGCCTGGGTCGGCAAGACCGAGCAGCAGCTGAAGTCCGAGGGCGTCGCCTACAAGGCCGGGCGCTTCCCGTTCGCGTATAACGGGCGCGCGCTCGGCCGCGAAGAGCCCGAGGGCTTCGTCAAGATCCTCGCCGACGCGAGGACCGACCGCATTCTCGGGGTGCATTCGATCGGCGGCCTGGCGAGCGAGCTGATCGCCGAGGCGGTCGTGGCGATCGAGTTCGGCGCTTCCTCCGAGGACATCGCGCGCATCTGCCATGCGCACCCGTCGATGTCGGAAGTGACGCGCGAGGCGGCGCTCGCCGTCGACAAGCGCTCGCTGAACGGCTGATGCAGGATGTCATTGCGCTCTACGAGCAGAGTCTCGCGCGCCGCGGGTTCGTCTCGGATTCCTCGCAATGGCGCGCGGTCGAGCGGCTGCAGCAGCTGTACGAGGAGTGGACCGCCTACAAGGCGCGGCGCAACAGCAGCCTGAAGCGCCTGCTGGTCAGGCCGGCGCTGCCGAAAGGGGTCTACCTGTGGGGCGCCGTCGGGCGCGGCAAGAGCTTCCTCATGGACAGCTTCTACCTGTGCGTGCCGCTGGTCCGCAAGCGCCGCGTCCACTTCCACCACTTCATGCGCGAGATCCATCGCGAGCTCGACGCTCTGAAGGGCACCGAGGATCCGATCGCCGCGCTCGCCGAGCGCACCGCCCGGCGCTGCCGGCTGATCTGTTTCGACGAATTTCACGTCTCCGACATCGCCGATGCCATGATCCTCGGCCGCTACCTGGGCCAGGTGATGGAGCGCGGCGTCGTGTTCTGCATGACGAGCAACTACCCCCCCGACCGGCTCTACGAGGACGGCCTGCAGCGCGACCGGTTCCTGCCCGCGATCGAGCTCATCAAGAGCCGGCTCGACGTGGTCGAGGTCGACGGCGGGCTCGATTACCGGCGCCGCAAGATGGAGCGGCTCAAGGTCTACCACGCCGGTGCGGGCAGCGAGGCGGAGCTGGAGCGCATCTTTTCCGATTTAAGGGACGTCGAGGAGGAAACGCACCCCCTGGACGTGGAAGGACGCAGCATTGCCTACCGCAGGCGCGCCGGCGGCCTGGTGTGGTTCGATTTCGCGGTGCTGTGCGGCGGGCCGCGCTCCTATGCCGACTACGTCGACCTCGCCAAGCGCTTCCACACCGTGATCCTGTCGGGCGTGCCGAAAATGTCGTCGCGCAATGCTGACGCCGCGCGGCGCTTCACCTGGCTGGTCGATGTGTTCTACGATGAACGGGTCAAGCTCATCGTATCGGCCGAGGCGCAGCCCGAGGCGCTCTACCCGGAGGGGACCCACAGCGCGGAGTTCGCCCGCGCGGTGAGCCGCCTCCACGAGATGCAGTCGTCCGATTATCTGCAGAGCGAGCGCAGGAGGGCCAGTGGACAAGTTCAGGGCATACCAGCTCACTGAGACGCCGGACCGGAAGATGCGCGCGGAATTCGTCGAGCGCTCGCTCGACGAGCTGGATCCGGGCGAGGTCGTGGTGCGCGTGGCGAACTCGGACATCAACTACAAGGACGCGCTCGCCGCCACCGGCAAAGGCAAGATCCTGCGCCGCGCGTCGTGCATCGGCGGCATCGACTTCTCGGGCACGGTCGTTTCGTCGGGCGACCCGCGCTTCGCCAGGGGCGACGCGGTGCTCGCCGTGGGCTACGACCTCGGCGTCGCGCATGACGGCGGCTACGCGGAGTACGCGCGCGTGCCGGCCGAATGGCTCACCAAGCTGCCGAAGGGAATGTCGCTGTGGGACGCGATGGCGTTCGGCACCGCCGGCTTCACCGCCGGCATCGCCATCGTGCGCATGGAGCACAACGGGCTCAGGCCGCAGAGCGGGCCGGTGATCGTGGACGGCGCCACCGGGGGCGTCGGCTCGATCGCCATCGCGGCGCTGGCCGGGCTCGGCTATCACGTCGTCGCGCTCACCGGCAAGGAATCCGAATCCGACTGGCTGAAGAAGCTGGGAGCCAAAGAGGTCAAGCTTCGCTCCGGCATCGATTTTTCCAAAACCCGCCCTCTTGAAAAAGCGACCTGGGCCGGCGCCGTCGACAACCTCGGCGGCGAGGTCCTCGCCTGGATGGCGAGCACGATGAAGGTGAACGGCGTGATCGCGTCGATCGGCCTCGCCGCGAGCCCGAGCCTCAACACGACGGTGCTGCCGTTCATCCTGCGCGGCGTGAGCCTGCTCGGCATCAACTCGACCGACAGTCCCGGCCCCGAGCTGCGCCGCGAGGTCTGGCGCCGGCTCGCCACCGACCTGCGGCCGCCGCTGCTCAAGGAGATGTGCCGGACGATTCCGTTCAGCCAGCTGCCGGCGGCGTTCGACGATTTCATCCAGGGGAAGGTGAATCGCAGGATCGTCGTCGACCTGGCGGAATAGGCGGGGGAGCCCACGGATCTGCCCGAAAGGCGCGTGCTGGTCATCGATGACTCGAAGTTCGTCCGCAAGACGTTCGCGAGCATCCTGAGCGCGTCCTTCGCGGTGCGCGAGGAAGCCGACGGCGAGGCGGGCTGGGAGGCGATCCGGACCGATCCGTCGATCGTCATGGTGTTCACGGACCTCGACATGCCTGAGCTCGACGGCTTCGAGCTGCTCGGGCGCATCCGCGGCTCGAGCGATCCCCGCATCCGCGAGCTGCCGGTGGTGGCGATCTCCGGCAACCGGGAGGAGGCGAACAAGAAGCGCGCAGCCAGCGCGGGGGCGAACGATTTCATCGCCAAGTCGGCCGATGGCTCCGAGGTGCTGTCGCGCATCCAGAACCTGCTGCGGCTGGTCAGGACCAGTCGGGAGCTCGAGGCGAGCCAGCACGCGCTGGCGCAGACCGTCACGCACGATCCGCTCACCGGCACCCTGACGCCGCATTATCTGCTCACCGAAGGGCGCAAGCATTTTTCGCACGCGCGCCGCCACGGCGGGCAGCTCTCGGTCATGGCATTCCGCATCGACAGCTACGGCGATCTGGCGAGCCAGGTCGGCAGGGAAACCGCCGAGCAGCTGCTGGCGCGGATCGCGAACATGGTGACGGCGAACCTGCGCGCCGAGGATTCGGTCAGCCGCACGGCCGAGGCCACCTTCATGATCGTCTCGATGGGCACCGGCCCGCCGCAGATGCTCACTTTCGCGCGCCGCCTGCGCGCTCAGCTGGAAGGCGCGCAAGTCACCTGGCGCGGCCACCCGGTCCGGATCACGAGCAGCTTCGGCGCGGCTTCGCTCAGCATCGACGCGGTGAGCTCGATCGAGGAGCTGATGCGCGCCGCAATGCAGCGGCTGCAGGCGGCCAGCCGCCAGGCCGAGCCGATGCTCGGGTTCGAGGAGGCGAGGCCTAGCGGGCCCGCGACCTTGCCCGGCGACATCGAGCGCGCGCTGCTGGTGCTGGAGCAAACCGATCCGCGCCCCCTGGGCGCCCTGGCGGGCGACGTGGCGCAGCGCCTGTTGCGGATCGTCGACCTGTTCAGGGGAAGAAAGCCGGGGTAAGGCTTTACACTAGCGGCGCAAGGAGGAGACGGATGGCGAGCTACGCCGACTTCCACCGCCGTTCGATCCAGGACCGCGAGGGTTTCTGGGCTGAGCAGGCGAAGCTGATCCATTGGCAGCAGCCGTGCAGCGCGGTCCTCGATTACTCGCGGCCACCGTTTGCGCGCTGGTTCGTCGGCGGCGAGACCAGCCTGTGCTACAACGCCGTCGACCGCCACATCGCGGCGCGCGGCGAGCAGAAGGCCCTGGTGTGGATTTCGACCGAAGTGGGCCAAAGCAGGACTTTTACCTACAAGCAGCTGCTCGCCGAGGTCAATCGCGCCGCAGCGATGCTGCAGTCCCTCGGCGTAAAGAAGGGCGAGCGGGTGATCCTCTACCTGCCGATGATCCCGGAGGCCTGCTTCGCGATCCTCGCCTGCGCGCGCCTGGGCGCGGTCCATTCGGTCGTGTTCGGCGGCTTTGCCGCAGCCAGCCTCGCCGCCCGCATCGACGACGCGAAACCGGCGCTGATGATCACTGCCGACGGCGGCAGCCGCATGGGCAAGACGGTGCTGTACAAGTCGCTGGTCGACGAAGCGCTCAGGCTCGCCAGGCACCCGCCGCAGAAGGTGCTCATCTTCAAGCGCGGCCTGGACTACGCGATGCCCGTGGTGCAGGGGCGCGACGTCGACTGGAAGGCGCTGCAGAAGGACTTCGCCGACGCGGAGCTTGCCTGCGCCTGGCTCGAGTCGAACGAGCCCTCGTACATCCTGTACACCTCGGGCACCACCGGACAGCCGAAAGGCGTGCAGCGCGACGTCGGCGGCTACGCGGTGGCGCTCGCCGCGTCGATGAAGAACATCTTCTGCGGCGAGGCCGGCGAGACCATGTTCACCACCTCCGACATCGGCTGGGTGGTCGGCCACTCCTACATCATCTATGCGCCGCTCATCGCCGGCATGACGACCATCCTGTACGAGGGCGTGCCGATCCGGCCCGACGCCGGCATCTGGTGGAAGATCGTGCAGGACCACAAGGTCGACGTGATGTTCTCGGCGCCGACCGCGATCCGCGTGCTGAAGAAGCAGGACCCGGCCTACCTCAAGAAGTACGACGTGTCTTCGCTCAAGCACCTGTTTCTCGCCGGCGAGCCGCTCGACGAGCCGACGCACGTCTGGATCACCGAGTCGCTCGGCCGCCCGGTGATCGATCATTACTGGCAGACCGAGACCGGCTGGCCGCTGCTGTCCGCGCAACCCGGCGTGGAAAAAACGCGCCTCAAGATGGGCTCGCCGAGCTTCCCGGTCTACGGCTACGACGTGAGCCTGCTGCATGAATCGACTGGAAAACCCGTCCAGGACGGCGAGAAAGGCGTGGTCGCCATCGCGCCGCCGCTGCCGCCCGGCTGCATGAGCACGGTGTGGGGCGACGACCAGCGCTTCGTCAACACCTATTTCAGAGACTTCAAGGACCAGCTCGTCTACTCGACCTTCGACTGGGGCATCCGCGAC
>DATILQ010000008.1:0-14454 GCA_035476235.1 Burkholderiales bacterium | reverse complement strand
GGATCCTTGCATTTTGAAGAAAGAAATCTGATTGGTCTGCCGGCGCACCGCCGCGTGCGGCTCGGCATGGCGCGCACTTTCCAGAAGATCCGCCTGTTCAAGCAGCTCACGCTGCTCGAGAACGTGCTCGCCGGCTTCCATATCCACCAGGACGCGCCCTTCTGGAAATATCTCGTTTACGGCAATACCGGGCGCTTTCGCGAGGAGGCGCGCTCGCTGCTCGCGTTCGTCGGGCTGGAGGCGCGCTCCGGCGAGCGCGCTGGCGCGCTGCCGTACGGGCAGCAGCGCATGCTGGAGATCGCGCGCGCCCTGGCGACGCGGCCGCGGCTGTTCATGCTCGACGAGCCCGCCGCCGGCCTCAACGCGGCGGAAGTCGATTTTCTGCTGAAAAGGCTGGAACAGATCGGCCGGCAGGGCATCACGGTGGTCGTCGTCGAGCACAACATGGACCTGGTGATGAACGTCGCCCATCGCGTCTTCGTCATGGACCACGGCGAGCCGCTGTTCGAGGGCACGCCGCGCGAAGTGCAGGACAACCCGGCGGTGATCGCCGCCTACCTTGGCGGTGAATTTGCTTCTTAGGGTACAGAACCTCGAGCTGGCGTACGGCGAAGTGCCGGCGGTGCGCGACCTCTCCTTCGACGTCGCCGAAGGCGAGATCGTCACCCTGATCGGCGCCAACGGCGCCGGCAAGACCACCAGCCTGCGCGGCGTCGCCGGCGCGATGCTGCCACGCAGGGGCCGGATCATTTTTTCAGGCCAGGAGATAACCAACCTGCCTGCATATCGCCGCGCGCTCGCCGGCATCGCGCTGGTGCCGGAAGGCCGGCGCGTGTTCCCGGCGCTGACGGTGCGGGAAAACCTCGAAATGGGCGGATTCAAGTTCCGCGCCGACCGCGGCAAGCTGCGCTCGCAGATGGAGCGGGTGATGGAGATGTTCCCGCGGCTGCGCGAGCGCGCAGGTCAAGCGGCGGGAACGCTCTCCGGCGGCGAGCAGCAGATGCTCGCGCTGTCCCGGGCGCTGATGTCCGAGCCGCGGCTGCTGTGCATGGACGAGCCCTCGCTCGGCCTCGCGCCGCTCGTGGTGCAGGACATCTTCCGCAGCATCCGCGCCGCCAACGCCGCCGGGACGAGCATCCTGCTGGTCGAGCAGAACGCCCGCTACGCGCTCGAGACGGCGAGCCGCGGCTACGTGCTGCAGACGGGCGCGATCATCGCAGCCGGGCCCTGCGCGGTCCTCAAGCAGGACGAGCGCGTGAAGGAAGCCTATCTCGGGAGACGGTAGATGAATTACTCGCTGCAAGGAAAGGCCGCGATCGTCACCGGCGCGGCGGGCGGCATCGGCAGCGCCATCGCGCGCGCTTTTGCCGAAGCTGGCGCGAAAGTCGCATGCGTGGATCTGGATGTCAAAAAAGTAAAAGGATTTCTCGCTATTGCCTGCGACGTGTCCTCGGAATCTGAAACCGAAAAGGCGGTGGAGCAGGCGACCAAGGCCTTCGGCGGCCTGCATGTGCTGGTGAACGGCGCCGCGATGAAGGATCCGAGCGCGACGGTCGTCGACCTCGATCTCGCGGCCTGGAACCGCGTGTTCGCCGTCAACGTCGCCGGCGCCTACCTGATGAGCCGGTGGGCCATTCCGCACATGGCGCGCGCCGGCGGCGGCTCCATCATCCACATCGCTTCGCAGCTCGGCACCGTGGGCACGCCGGGACGCGTCGCCTACTGCTCCACCAAGGGAGCGCTGATCACCATGGCCAAAGCCATGGCGGCAGACCACGCCGCGCAGAAGATCCGGGTGAACACGCTCTCCCCGGGCGCGGTGGAGACCGAGCGCATGCTGCGTTTCGGCTCGATGGAAAAAGCGCGCGAAATTCTCGGCCCGAAGCACCTGCTGAGCCGGCTCGGCCAGCCCGAGGAGATCGCCGCCGCGGCGCTGTTCCTGGCCTCGGATGCTTCCAGCTTCATGACCGGCGCCGACCTGCGCGTCGACGGTGGGTATAACGCAGTCTAAAGGGTCATGCCACCGTCGACGCTGATCACCGCGCCGTTGATGTAGCTGGCGTCGTCGGAGGCGAGGAACGCGAACACGTTGGCCACTTCCTCGGGCTGGCCGAGCCGGCCGCAGGGAACCTTCGCCGCCATGCCCTTCAGCACTTCCTCCGGCATCTGGTTGAGGATCGGCGTCCTGATGAAGCCCGGGCATACGGCCACCGCGCGAATGCCCTTGCGCCCCAGCTCCCGGGCCCAGGTCTTGGTCATCCCGATCACCGCGAACTTGCTGGCCGCGTAATTGGTCTGGCCGAAGTTGCCGTACAGCCCGACGACCGAGGAGGTCGTCAGGATGACCCCCGATCCCTGCGCCAGCATGATGTCCACCACCATCCGCGTCGAGTTGTAGACGCCCTTCAGGTTGATGTCGATCACCTTGTCGAACTGCTCATCGGTCATGTTTTTCAGCTGCGCGTCCATGACGATGCCGGCGTTGTTGACCACGCAGTCGATGCGCCCCCACCTGGCCATCACGGCCTTCACCATGGCGGCGAGCGTCTCCTTCTTGGTGACGTCGACCGGATAGCCCTCGGCCTCGCCGCCCTTCGAGC
Source organism: Burkholderiales bacterium (assembly GCA_035476235.1). Lineage (GTDB taxonomy): Bacteria > Pseudomonadota > Gammaproteobacteria > Burkholderiales > SG8-39 > SCGC-AG-212-J23. Next base: position 11,854 of record DATILQ010000008.1, on the reverse strand, counting down.
GGATCTCCGCCAGCGTTTGCCGCATCAGCTCCGGATTGATGTCGCACACCGCGACCTTCGCTCCCTCGGCGGCGAACTTGACGGCGGTCGAATGCCCGATGCCGCGCGCCCCGCCCGTGATGATGGCGACCTTCCCCGCGAGCATCATGCGCGTGGACCGCGCGCTAGTTTGCGGCGAAGCAATACACCAGGCCGGCGCCGCCCGAGGCTTTCAGGTTGTCCTGGCTGCAGCCGCGCGAGCCATGCGAGGAGTTCCAGGACTTCATGTGCCGGGTGTCCTTCAATCCGCTCAGGTCGTGGTGGCCGACGATCGCCGAGCCTTCGCCGCTCTTCGTCCAGTTGCCGCACGTGGTGTCGCCGCCCGCCGTCGAGAAATTCCCGGCCGGGTCGGAGCCCGTCAGGATATCGTGCATGTTCACGGCATCGCCGCGGCCGCTGACCACCTCGCCTTTCTCCGTCAGAGCGGTTTGCTTGTTGATGTTGTTGCCTGCGGAATGCAGATCCTCCACGCTCCTGGCCACCACCACGCCCTTGGCGTTGCGCCATGGGCCCTTGCCGATGCGATCGCGCGCGTTCACGCCCGCGTCGCCCCCCGGCAATGTCGTGCTCAGGTACGCGCGCCAGTTCGTGTAGGCCGAGCCGGCCGCCTTGGCGAGCGCAACGCAGTGCGCATCGGCGCCTTCCAGGCCGCCGAGATCGGCGCCATTGCCCTTGCCCACGCTCGTCACGAAGAACGTCATGCTCGCCTGCTGAGCGTGCACGGTAAATGCAACGAATATACCTGCGGCCACGATCATCGAAACTTTCATCTGACCTCCCTTATACGGTTTCCGGCAGCGGCTTGCCCCGGGTCTCTGGCAGGAACGGGGCGCTGACGAGGCCGAGAAAGTAGATCGTCGCCACCGTCATGGCGGCGTTGCTGAAGCCGCCGAAGTTGGCGATCAGGGTCCCTGCCACCAGCGGCCCGATCCAGGCGATGAAGCGCGGCGTGTTGAAGCAGAACGCCGCCCCGGTGGCGCGTATCCTGGTCGGGAACAGCTCGGGCAGCCACACCGGCATCCACGAATACAGGCCAAGGCTGAAAAACCCGTTCACGCACGCCGCGACCAGGAGCAGGTTCAGGTCGTGGGTCCACAGGAAAACGACCGGCGTCGTGATGAAGGCGAGCGCGAAGTAAAACAGCGTCACGGGCTTGCGGCCATACGCGTCCGCCAGGAATCCCAGGCTGATGTAGCCCGCGATGGCGCCGAGGTTGTAGGCCATCCCCGCGAAGCTCGCCCACTGCGGCCCGGACAGCCCCGCCTTCGCCGCCACCGACGCGACGTAAGGCGGCAGCCATGCCGAGATGCCCCACCACGCGAGCGTCGTAGCGAGCGACATCGCGAACGCGATGAGCGTGCGACGCCGCACTTCCCGCTCCGCAAATAGCTCGAGGAGCGTGAAGCGTGTCAGCGCGCGCTCGTGCCCCTGCAGCAGTGCGCCGCCGCGCTCGCGCTCGAGCGCCGCCTGGCGGCGCAGGTTGGCCTGCTCCCAGCGCGGCGATTCCGGGATTCCGCGCCGTATCCACAGCGTGAAGAATCCGGGCAGGATTCCGAGCAGGAACATGTAGCGCCACGCATCGGCGCCCAATGTGCCTACGTAAAGCCAGACCAGCGAGGCGACGAAGAACCCGATCCCCAGGCCGCACTGCATCAGCCCGGCGCCCTTGCCGCGCGCCTTGTCCGGCCAGAGCTCGGCCGTGATCGACGCGCCGGTCGCCCACTCGGAGCCGATGGCAATGCCCACGAGCAAGCGAAGCGCAGCGAACGACACCCAGTCCCACGCAAAGGCGCTCAGCCCGGTCATGAGCGAATAGGCCAGGATCGAGATCATCATGGTCCGCTTGCGTCCGATGTAATCGGCCAGAATGCCGCCGATCAACCCACCGATTCCCCAGCCGAGCAGCGTGAGGGCGATGACGGCGCCGGCGTAGGCCGGGATTTGCGCGAACTGCGCCGGCGCGAGCAGCTGATGCAGGGCTACGCCGACCGTCAGCAGAAGGGCGTAGGTCTCGTAGCCGTCGAACATCCAGCCGAGATTCGCGGCGACGAGCGTATTCCATTGCCGGCGATCGAGGCTGCCATACCACGGTTGCGAAGCAGCTATGCCAGCCTTGGACATCGCGCCCCCTCCCTGAAGCCCGCATGCATTATCGCTCAGATCGGCGTCGCGAGCAGCGAGGGGACCAGGCCGGTGTCGGCGATGACGGTGACGCTTTTCAATTTGGCAAGATCCCCTTCGACACGCGCCTCGACGCGGTAGCGGCCGACGCTGAAGAGCCGCGACTCGCCCTCGAGACTGGTCTGGAACAGGCTGTAGCCGGCCTCGAAACAGAAGATCGAGTCTTTCGTGTCCGTAAAGCGTAACGGGCCGATTACGTGCCGATCGTAGTGCGGGTTGTAGAGGTTGACGTTGCGGTAGGACTCGACGCGGTCGCGCAGCATGTTCTTGTTGTCGCACCACATGAGCACGTTGGGCAGCCCCTGCTCGACGTTCTCGCGCGTGACGATGCGGTAGTCGCAGTCTTCGTCGAACAGCTCGACCCAGTCCTCGAGGCGGTCCTCGTCGAGCGCCATCGCGTATTCCGCCATCAGGTCGTAAAGGCGATTCACCTGATGGCGCCGGCAGGCTCGACTCCCATCAGCTCGGCCCAGTACGACCAGAAGCCGCGGATCGGCGTCTCGGTGACGCGGTGGGAAAGGTCGCGCACTTCGCCACGGCCGCCCATCTCGATGACGGCGCAGCCGTCGGGCGTGCTGCGCGTCGCCTTCTGCACCGCCTCGATCGCCTCGCCGTCTTCCATGCTGACCAGGCCCGCGGGGCCGACCAGGTTGGCCGAGATCAGGCGGTGGCGCGTCATCGCCGCGTCGTCATCGGCATAGCCGAACACCGTCTGGAACACCTCGTGCGCGCCGACGCCCTGCGGCCGGATCTGGCGCGTGGCGAGCGAGTTGTTGATCTGGATCAGCAGGGCGTTGGGGAAGAACACCGGCGCGGCGAGGTTCATCCCGTCGGAGAATTCGTTCTTGAATTCCAGTAGCTTCCGGTCACGCAATTGCATGCGGTCGAGCCGCGCCGCGGTGCCGGCGTACGCGGCTTTCGCGTCTTCCTGGGTGTCGGTCGAAGCGTAGGCGTGGTTCATGTTGTGGCGATGGCGGCCGTCCATCTTTACCCCGCCCTTCTGGGTCGCGCGATCCACGCCGTAGGTGACGAAGAACTCGTGCAGCAGGCTTGCGTGGTAGGTGTCGCGCAGGTTCTCGGCGTAAAGCTTCCAGTTGCCGTGGATGCGCTGGCGCGAGTAGCCGAGGATGCGGATCGGGCGCGAGAGGAAGCGCTGGATGATCCCGGTGCCGAACTCGCCGAGGTAGGCCGCGAGCGGCTCGGCGCGCTCGGAGAAGGTGCCGAACAGCATGCCGTGGCAGCTCGCCACCTCGAGCTTGCGCGGCGAGACGGCCTGCATGTCGAAATCCTGCGGCATGCCGCCTTCGCCCTTCAGCCCTTTGCGGAACGGCAGCCCGGTCAGCTCGCCGGAGTTCGAGTAGCACCAGCGGTGGTAGAGGCACACCAGCCGCTCGGCATTGCCGCGTAGCGAGCGCACGATCATCGCGCCGCGGTGAGAGCAGCGGTTGACGAAAGCGTGAATCGCTCCTTCCTTGTCGCGCGACACGATCACCGGCGTGTCGCCCACCCAGGTGGTGCGGAAGTCGCTCGCATTGGGGATCTCGGCTTCCAGGCACAGGTAGCTCCACGCCGGGCCGCGGAAGATGCGCTCCATCTCCAGCTCGTAGATCGCCTCGTCGTGGTGCAGCCAGAACGGCACGCGCGAATAGTCGTTGCGGGGCCAGGCGATGTCAGGGGTCATGATGTGCTCCCAACCACGCTAAGAAGTCATTTCTTGAAGCCGAGAATGCCGGCCACCGAGGAGCGCGGGTCACGCCGGCCGCTGCGGCCTTCATCGACCAGCATGAAGAAATCGAACAGGGCGCGGTTGAAGGCGTCCGGAGCCTCCAGGTTGATAGTATGTCCCGCGTGCGGCAGGACGACCAGCCCCGAGGTCGCGATGCTGCGCTTCATGAGCAGCGCCGGCTCGAGGCACGGCTCATCCTCGTCGCCGGTGATGATCAGCGTCGGCAGGTCGATTCCCTTCATGCCGTCGACCAGCTCCCACAGCGAGGGGCGGCGCATCTGCACGCCGCGCAGGGTGAGCGCCTGGCCTTTCGGCGAATGCTGGAGGAGCTGGCGGGCGAACTCGGCCCAGCCGCGCGGGTCCTTGTTCTGGAACTGCACCCGCGTGGGTCCGAGCGCGTATTTCTTCGCCGCTTCGGCCCAGTCGGACTCGAAGGAAGACGCGGCAGCCTCGCATTCGCCCCGGAACTTCTCTTTCTTGTCGGGCTCGGCGCCGTAGCCGCACCCCGCGATCACCAGCGAGCGCGCACGTCCGGGGTAGGCGATGCCGGCGTGCAGGGCCGCGAAACCGCCCATCGACAGCCCGACGATATGCGCGCGGTCGAGCTTCAGATGATCCAGCACCGCGATGACGTCGTCGCGCGCGTTGGCCTGGGAATAGCGCGCCGGATCCTCCGGCACGTCGGAGGGCGGAAAGCCGCGCGCGTTGAAGGCGATGCAACGGAAGTAGCGCGCGAAAAAACGCATCTGCGGCTCCCAGCTGCGGTAGTCGCCGGCGAATTCATGGATGAACAGCAGCGGCGTGCCGCTGCCCGCTGCTTCGTAACAGAGCTTGACGCCGTCCCTGGCGGTGGCGTGGGGCATGGGATTCTCCTAAGGTAGCACCGCCGTGAGATCGATCTCGACGCGGCAGCCCGGTACCGCCAGCCCGCTCACCTGCACGGTGGTGCGCGGCGGCGGCGAGGGAAAGAACTCTTTCCACACCTGGTCGAAGTAGTAGAAGTCCCGCAGCTCGGTGAGGAATACCTGCGACTTCACCACGTCTGCCAGGTCACAGCCCGCCGCCTTGAACACGCTCCTCAGGTTGCCGAGGACGTAGCGCGTCTGCTTCTGGATATCGGAGCCATAGTAGGGGAAGGCGGGGTCCTGGCTGGCTGCCTGCGCCACGCCGCCGCGCGAGTCCGCGGCAATCTGCCCGGCGGCGTAGAGCGTCTCGCCGGCGAGAACCGCCTCGGAATCCATGCCCCGGCGCGCCACGCCGGGCAACACGGCGGTGAGATCGATCTCGATGCGGCAGCCCGGCACGAGCAGCCCGCTCACCTGCACCGTGGTGCGCGGCGGCGGCGAAGGGAAGAACTCTTTCCACGCCTCCTCGAATGAGAGGAGGTCGTTCAGATCGGTGACAAAGACCTGCGCCTTCACCACGTCTTTCAGGTCGCAGCCGGCTGCCCTCAAGACGCCGCGAAGGTTATTCAGGACGAAGCGCGTCTGCTTCTCCGCGGCAATCTGCCCGGCGGCGTAGAGCGTCTCGCCGGCGAGAATCGCCTCGGGATACCTGCGGCGCGCCACGCCGGGCAACACGGCGGTGAGATCGATCTCGACGCGGCAGCCGGGCACCAGCAGTCCGCTGACCTGCACCGTGGTACGCGGCGGGGGCGAAGGGAAGAACTCTTTCCACGCCTCGTCGAATGAGGGGAAGTCGTTCAGATCGGTGAGAAACACCTGTGACTTCACGACGTCCTTGAGGTCGCAGCCGGCTGCCTTCAGGACGCTGCGCAGGTTGTTCAGGATGTAGCGCGTCTGCTTCTGCATGTCGGGGCCGCTCGGCACCCCGGTGCGGTAGTCCGAGGCGATCTGACCGGCGGCGTACACCGTGTCGCCAGCAATGACGCCGTGGCAGTAGTGCGCCATCGGCGTCGGCGCACCGGGCGCGGTGACGACTTCGCGTTTCATCCCGAGCGAAGACTTATCATAGTGAGGGAGGCTGATAAAGTGACCGCGGCGAAACAGTGGAGCGGCGAGGCGATCGAAGCGGTGCTCGCGGCGCAGGGCATCCGCCTTGCGCCGGGTCGTGCCGAGAAGATCGCGAACGCCCTGAACGCCGCGACCGTATCCGCTCCCCTCTCTCTGGAATTTGAATCCGATCCGACCGGCTACGCGCTCGCCCTGGAGCGCTGCAAGGCAAAGTGAGCGACCCGGCCGCCCTTTCTCTCGCGGCGGCTGTGCAGGCGCTGCGCGCGCGGCACGTCAGGTCACGCGAGCTGGTGGATGCTTGCCTGGCACGCATCGCGCGCTGGCAGCCCCGCATCAACGCCTTTATCTCCCTGGAGCAACAACCTGCGGACCAAGGCGTGCCCCTTGCGCACAAGGACATGTTCTATCGCAAGGGCCGGGTCTCCAACTGCGGATCGAAGATCCGGCGCGGCTGGATCGCGCAGGAAACCTCCACTGCGCTCTCGCGGCTCGATGCCGCCGGCATGCCGCAGATCGGCACGCTCAACATGGCGGAATTCGCCTATGGGCCGACCGGCCACAACGAGCACTGGGGCGACTGCCGCAATCCCTGGAATCCGGACTACATCGCCGGCGGCTCCTCGAGCGGTTCCGGCGCCGCGGTCGCGGCGCGCCTCGTCTTCGGCGCGCTCGGCTCGGACACCGGCGGCTCGGTGCGCATTCCGGCGGCGGCGTGCGGCGTGACCGGGCTGAAGACCACCTGGGGAAGGGTTTCGCGCCACGGCGCGATGCCACTTTCCCATTCGCTCGACAGCATCGGTCCGCTCGCGCGCAGCGCCCAAGACTGCGCCTTGATTCTCGCCGCGATCGCCGGTTTCGACTCGCAGGATCCGCTGAGCTCGCGCGAGCCGGCAGGAGATTATGTTCTTGCGAAAAGGAAATTCCGGGTCGCCCTGTCGAGCGATTGGATCGAGCGGCACGCCGAGCCGGAGGTGGCTGCCGTAGTGCTGGCCGCGGCCCGCGACCTTGACGCCACCCTGATTGAAGTCGAGCCGCCGCAGTTCGATACGCTCTCCGCGCATTGCATTACCGTGATGCAGGCCGAAGCCTCGGCGCAGCACGCGCGCTGGATGCGCGAGCGCCCCGGCGATTATTCGTCCGCGGTCCGTTCGCGCCTCGAGTCGGGTTTTGCCGTTCCGGCAGCGGCCTATCTCGAGGCCCTGCGCCTGCGCGCGGCATGGCTCGAGCGCTTCTGTTCGACCACGCTTGCCAACGCGGATCTCTATCTCCTGCCGGCGATGAACGTGCGCGTCCCCACCCTCGAGCAGACCGGCCCGCGCGGCGGGGCCGGCATGCCGGCGTTGCTGGCGGAAGTCACTCGGCTTACGCGCTGGGTCAACTATCTCGGCGTGCCTGCGCTCGTTGTTCCCTGCGGTTTCGATTCGCTCGGCCTGCCCATCGGCCTGCAGCTCGTCGGCCGCCCGTTCGCGGAGGCCGAGCTGCTCGCGGCCGGGCATGCCTTCCAGTGCGAAACCGACTGGCATTGCCGCGCGCCCGCCGAGCGCTGGATATAATCGCCCGCGAGGAGGAGCGGTTTGAAAGCGCCGTCGTTCGCCTATTCAAAACCTTCAAGTCTGGAGGAAGCTCTTGAATTGCTCGAGCGGCCGGGCGCAACCATCCTCGCCGGCGGCCAGAGCCTGATTCCCTCGCTCAACATGCGCCTGTCGTCTCCCGAGCTGTTGGTCGATATCAACGGCCTGCCGGGATTTTCGAAAATAGAAGTCTTGTCCTCCGGGGTGCGGATCGGCTGCCTCGTCACGCATGCCCAGATCGAAAAGTCGGCCGAAGTCAGCAAGCACGCCTCGCTGCTCGCCCAGGCGGCGCCGCACATCGCGCACCCGGCGATCCGCAACCGCGGCACGCTGGGGGGCAGCCTCGCGCTCGCCGACCCGGCCGCCGAGTATCCGGCCTGCGCAGTCGCGCTCGATGCCACCCTCTTCATTGCAGGAAAGAAAGGCGAAAGACGGGTGAAGGCGGGGGCGTTCTTCAAAGGGCTGTTTGAAACCGATCTGCGTCCCGGCGAGATCCTCGCCGCGGCCGAATTCCCGCCCGCCGACAAGGCGGTGTTCGTCGAGCTCGCCCGCCGGCACGGCGATTATGCAATCATCGGCCTGGCGGGAATTCGAGTCGCCTCCCAGAAGAGATTCGTTTTTCTCGGTGCCGGCGCGGCGCCGGTGTTCGCGAAAAACGCTTCGAAGGCAAAATCGCTCGCCGAAGCGAAGGCGGCCCTAGGCGAGGATCTCGATCCGCCGCCCGATCTCTATCACTCTTCCGCCACCAAGCTTCACCTCGGCAGGGTCCTGCTCGAGCGCGCATGGAACACGCTGTAGACACGACGCTGACCGTGAACGGCAGCCCGGTGCGCCGGAGCATTCCCGCGCGCCAGCACCTCGTGGACTTTTTGAGAGAGGAACTGGGATTGACCGGCTCGCATATCGGCTGCGAGCACGGGGTGTGCGGCGCTTGCACGGTGCGAGTCAACGGCGACATCGTGCGCGGCTGCCTGATGCTCGCCGTGCAGGCGAACGGCTGCAAGGTGGACACCATCGAGGGCCTTTCGGATTCCGGCGAGCTGAAGGCGCTGCAAAAGGCCTTCCACGAGAAGAACGCGTTGCAATGCGGCTTCTGCACGCCGGGCATGCTGATGGCGGCCCAGGACCTGGTTCTTCAGAACAGACGGTGTTCCAGGGAAGAGATCAGGAAACACATCTCCGGCAACTACTGCCGCTGCACCGGCTACCAGGCCATCGTCGACGCCATCGAGCAGGTATTGAATGGCCAAAGCTGAACTCCCGCTGCACGCGCCGGGGACCCAGCTCGACAAGGGCTACATCGGGCAAAGCGTGCCGCGCGCGAACGCGCAGCGCCTGCTGCAGGGCCGCGGCAGCTTCATCGACGATCTGCGCTTTCCGAGGCTGGCGCATGTCGCTTTTTTCAGAAGTCCCTATGCTCACGCCAAGGTGAAACGGCTGGATTTTTCAAAAGCGCTGAAATCCCAGGGTGTCATTGGCATCTTCGACGGCCGCGCGGTGGCCGAATACTGCACGCCCTGGATCGCAGTTCTGGCGCACCTGAAGGGCATCAAGTCGCCGCCGCAGCATGCGATCGCCATCGAGCGCGCCTGCTGGCAGGGCGAGGCGGTGGCGGCAGTGGTCGCCGAGTCGCGCAGCCAGGCCGAGGACGCGGCCGCGCGAATCGAGGCGGAATGGGAAGAGCTGCCGGTCGTGGTTGATATGGATGAGGCTCTTGCAGGAAAAAGGGTGATCCACCCTGAGCTAGGCGACAACATCTGCTTCAAGCGCGAGCTGGACACCGGCGGCGTCGAGGAAGCGTTCGCCAGGGCGGACGTGGTGGTGGAGGAGACGTTCCACTTCGGGCGCCACACCGGCGTGTGCCTCGAAGGCCGGGCGCTCCTCGCCGACTACAACGCCGCCGAGCACTCGCTTACCGTGTACCACGCCACGCAGGCGCCGCACATGATGCAGGACATCTTCTCGCGCCACCTCAACATCCCCGAGGCGAACGTGAGGGTGATCACCAAGGACGTCGGCGGCTCGTTCGGCATCAAAGTACACGTCTACGCCGACGAGATGGCGACCGCGGCGCTGTCGGTGATGCTGCGCCGGCCGGTGAAGTTCGTCGCCGACCGGCTGGAATCCTTCCTCTCCGACATCCACGCGCGCGAGCACAAGGCAAGAGTCCGCCTGGCTTGCACCCGATCGGGCGAAATGCTGGCGTTCGAGCTCGATGACCTCACGGCCATCGGCCCGTACTCGGTCTATCCGCGCACCAGCGGCATCGAGGGCAACCAGGTGGTCAACCTCACCGGCGGCCCGTACCGGCACCAGAAGTACCGCGCGAAGATGCACGTGGTGTTCACCAACAAGAACGTCACCTGCCAGTACCGCGCCGTCGGCCACCCGATCGCGGTGGCGCTCACCGAAGGCATCGTCGACCTGGCGGCGCAGAAGCTCGGCATCGACCCGGCGGACTTCAGAAGAAAAAACCTGATACCGGACGACGCCTATCCGTACACGTTTCCCTCGGGTATCAAGTTCGAGAAGCTCTCCCACCAGCAGTGCCTGGACAAGCTTTTGAAGCTAATGAACTACGAATCCCTCCGCGAGGAACAAAAGGAACTCAGGGAGAGGAAGATCTATCGAGGCATCGGCCTGGCTGCGATGATCGAGGTGACCAATCCGTCGCCCGCGTTCTACGGCGTCGGCGGCGCGCGCATCTCGGCGCAGGACGGCGCGACGCTGCGCCTGGAGCCGACCGGGATGCTGACCGTGATGTGCAGCGTCACCGAGCAAGGCCAGGGAACCGAGGCGGTGTTCGCGCAGGTCGCCGCCAGCGCCGTCGGGGTGACGCTCGACAAAGTACGCGTCATCACCGGGGACACCGCCGTCACGCCTTACGGTGGAGGCACCTGGGCCTCGCGCGGCGCCGGCATCGGCGGCGAAGCCGTGCTGCTGGCGGGACGGGCCTTGCGCTCCAATGTGCTGGACGTTGCCTCACAAATCCTCAAGACGGACAAGGCGACGTTGGACATTCTCAATAACGAAATCATCAACAGGCTCACTCTGGAAACCAAGCTGCCGCTCGCCGAGCTGGGCCGCGTCGCGTACTTCAGGCCCGATACGCTGCCGCTGGATTTCCAGTCCGAGCTGACTGTCACGCGGCACTACACGCCCCGCCAATACGGCTTCACGTTCACCAACGGCATCCAGGCCTCCTGGCTCGAGGTCGATCCGGACACCGGCTTCGTCCGGCTGCTCAAGCATTGGTGCGTCGAGGACGCCGGCACGCTGATCAACCCGCTGCTGGTCGACGAGCAGATCCGCGGCGGCGTAGTTCAAGGCATCGGCGCCGCGCTCTACGAGGAATGCCTCTACGGCCCGGACGGGCAGCTCCTGAACGGCAGCCTGGCGGACTACCTCGTGCCGATGGCGGGCGAGATGTGCGACATCGTCTGCGCGCACCTCGAGACGCCGACCCGGCAGTCGCAGCTCGGCGCGAAGGGCGTCGGCGAGGCCGGCACGGCCGGCGCGCCGGCCGCGGTCATGAATGCGATCAACGACGCGCTCGCGCCGCTCGGCGCCCGCGTGACGAGGATGCCGTTCACGCCGGAACGGGTGTTGCAGGCTCTCAAGAAGGCTTAGACGGTGCTCTCTGCCAGCCTATTGCTGAGCTTCATCGTTGCCGTTTGTTCATCCGCCTCGGCACAAATACCCGCTCCGCGACCGATGAAGCCACCGGTCGCGCCAGTCCGAACCGTGACAGATATCCTTCACGGCGTTCGCGTCGACGATCCCTATCGGTACATGGAGAACGTTGGCGACGCCGCGGTTGCCGGCTGGCTCAAGTCACAAAGTGACTACGCTCGAGGCATACTCGATAGCCTGCCGGCCCGAGCCGAGCTGCTGAAACGAATCGAGGCGCTGGACAGCGCCGCGTCGGCGCGCGTGGAGTCGATTTCCTGGCTGCGCAATGACCGGGTGTTCTACTTCAAGCGCGAGCCGCATGAAGCTCAGTCCAAGCTTTTCGTTCGCGACGGATGGAGGGGAAAGGAGCGCCTCCTCGTCGACCCCGAGAGGATCTCGGCAGGCTCAGGAAAGAATTTCGCTCTTCACTTCTACTCGCCGTCGCCGAGCGGCCGGTACGTGGCGTACGGCATTTCGGAAGGCGGCTCGGAGCTGGTCGCCATGTCGGTACTCGACACGGCGGCCGGCAAGGTGCTTGGTTCCCAGGCCGAGAGAACCAGCGCGTACGTCATCGGCCCTGCAACCTAATGGTTGCCCGACGAAAGCGGACTCTACTTCAATCACAAGCAGGAAATGCGCCCCGGCATGGCGCCCACCGAGAAGTACTCCAACTGCAGCGTTTTCTTGTTCCG
>DATILQ010000007.1:0-5756 GCA_035476235.1 Burkholderiales bacterium | reverse complement strand
CCCTGCGCGCCGGCCATCGACGCGAGGTCGATGTCGGGCTCGTCGATGCGCTGGCCGATCCACTTGTTCTCGACCGGCCGCCCGCGCTCGTGCGCCACGCGCTCCTGGTGGAGCTCGTCGTTGTAGAAGGAGCGGTTGTTGGCGACAATGAACAGGCACGGGATGCGGTAGTGCGCGGCGGTCCAGAGCGCCGTGACGCCCATCAGGAAATCGCCGTCGCCGAGGATCCCCGCCACCATCCGGCCGCTGTCCTTGAGCGCGAGCGCGGCTCCCACGATCATGCCGGGACCCGCGCCGACGCCGCCGCCGCCGTCGCTGCCAAGGTAGTCAAACGGGTGCTTGAAGTGCCGGTAGGCGCCGTTCCATCCCAGGGGCAGCCGCGCCAGGCAAACGTTCAGCCCGGCGGTCGCTGCGTTGAACTCATCGGCCAGCGCGCGGAGAGAAAGGGTTTCATCGGTCGTCTTTTCCTCGGCCCGCTGCTTCGCCGCCGCCGCGGCGCGCGGCTCCACGGCCTCCAGCAGAAGAGAAACGACCGGGTCCGGCTCGCACATCAGGTAAACGTCGGCCGGCGGCAAGCCCTGGTAGTCCATGCTCCAGCCCCGATGCACGTGCGCATCGGGCGAGACGAGGATCACCTTGGCGCCGACCGGCGCGTCGCCCCACGCCTGCTTGAGCGCGCCGGCGGTGTCGATCCAGTCCAGGGACAGCACCACGTCGGCTTCACGCAGCGCCTGCCTGGCATTCTCGTGCAGGAACGTCGACGGCGGCGCGGCGTGCAGAGGATGATCGGTGGGAAACGACGCGCCCGCCTTGAGGTCGGTCAGCACGCTCGCCTGCAGCTTCTCCGCGAGCGCGACGCGGGATTTCCAGCCGGCCCCGGTGCGTGCGACGCGGCCGGCGAGGATCACCGGGTGCTCCGCCGCCGAAAGAAGCTGCGCCGCGGCGTCGATCAATTCGGGCTTGGGCAAAACCGGTTCCGGCGCGCGATAACGGCCTGCGTCAGGCAACGGCGGCAGCGGCCCGATCTTCGTTTCCTGCAGCGCGGCGTCGAGATTGACGTACGTGGGCCCGCGCGGCGCGGTACTGGCAATTTGCGCGGCGCGCAGCAGCGCCTCGTAGGCGGCGGGCACCGACGCCGGCTGGTTGTCCCACTTGGTGTAATCGCGCACCAGTGCGCCCTGGTCCGATGAGGTATGGATCCAGTCGATCCAGGGCCTGCGCCGCGCCGCATCCCAGGGCCCGGTGGCGCCGAGGATCAGCATCGGCACGCGATCGCACCAGGCATTGAAGATCGCCATCGAGGCGTGCATCAGGCCGACGTTCGAGTGCAGCGCCACGCCCATCATGCGGCCCGCGGCTTTCGCGTAGCCGTGCGCCATGGCGACCGCCGATTCCTCGTGCAGGCAGAGCAGCATCTGCGGCCGCTCGTTGCCCAGATAGTTCACCAGGCTGTCGTGCAGGCCACGGAAGCTGGCGCCGGGGTTGAGCGCGATATAGGGAATGTCGAGGGCGCGCAGCATCGCCGCGATCGCATCGCTTCCCCAGATCTCGTTTTGCTTGGGAGAAGCTACCGGACGCTCACTCTCCATGGATGTTCGCCTCCCGAATGAGCTTTCCCCATTTGGCGTGGTCTTCGCGGATGAAGCGCGCAAATTCCGCCTGCGAGCTGGTGACGATCTCGATGCCCTGCGACGCGAGCCGCGATTTCAGTTCAGGGGCGTTGAGGATCTTGACGACTTCCGCATTGACTTTCGAAAGGATGTCCGAAGAAACCCGGGCAGGCATGAATAGCCCAAGCCATGGATCGAGGGCATAGCCGGGCACGCCGGCTTCGGCGATGGTCGGCACGTCGCCCAGGTTCGGGAAGCGCGCGGGCGCCGTGCTGCCGAGGAGCCGCAGCTTGCCGTCCTTGATATGCGGCAGGAGGGTGTTCGCCGCGCCGATCCACACCTGGATTCGCCCCGGGAGCAGATCGGCAACGGCGGGCGCCGCCCCCTTGTACGGGACATGGTTCATCGTGGTGCCGGTGAGCCTCTGGAACAGCGTCGCGCCAAGGTGCTGCGGGCTGCCGTTGCCGGAGGAGCCGAAGTTGAGCTCGCCGGGCCGCGCTTTCGCGTAGGCGATCAGCTCCTCCACCGACGACACCGGCAGGCTCGGAGGAACCACGAGCAGGAACTGGATGCGCGCCACCTCGGTGACGGGTGCGAAGTCAGTGAGCGGATCGAAGGGCGGTTTGCCCAGGTGCGGGTTGACCGAGAAGACGTTGTCGGGGGCGAGCAGCCAGGTGTAGCCGTCGGGCGCGCTCTTCGCGACCAGGTCGGCACCGATGTTCTGGCTGCCGCCGGGCCGGTTCTCGACGACCACCGGCTGCGGCCAGACGCTCTGCAGCCCGGCGGCGATCGAGCGCGCGATGGTGTCGGGCGAGCCGCCGGGGGTCAGCGGAACGATGATCCGGATCGGGCGCTCGGGGAAGCCTTGTGCGCAGACGAGACAGGACCAGAACAACCATCCCAGCAATAACCCCCTGCGCATGACCCTCCCTCGCGAATGCTGCAACGCGGAGTTTACCTATTCGGCGAGCCGGCATACGATGGCTTTTCACCGAGGAGGAACCGCAATGAGCATGCTGAGCCCCGAGGAGCTGGACAAGCTGTCTCCGGCGGAAACGAGCTTGTTCCCCGCGCCGATCCCCGTGCAATCGGTTTCGAGCGATGAATTCATGCCGTTGCCGCAAACCGCCAAGCAGCGCGAGTTCGAGGCGCGCGTGAAGGAGATGGGCGCGGCGATGGCCAGGCGCCTAGGCATGAGCCGCAGGCGCTTCTTCCAGACCGCCGCCGGGATGGCGACCGCTTTCCTCGCCATGAACGATACCTACGGTCCGATTTTCGGCGTGTCGCGCGCGGAAGCCGCGACGCCCGATCAGGCCGATGAGCGCGCGAAGAAGCTGTCCAGGCAGTTCATCATGGACATGCACACGCACTTCCTGCGCACCGGCACCAGCATCAGGACCTTCGTCAACCAGCGCAACGCGGTCGGCAAGGCAGGCTGGAACAAGGCGCTCGGCGAGAAGGAGCAGACGATCGAGGATTTGATGTTCCAGAACTACCTGAAGGAGATTTACTACGACAGCGACACCAAGGTCGCCTGCATCAGCGGCGCGCCTTCGGAAGTGCCGGCCGACTGGTTCCTCACCAACGAGATGAAGGCGCAGGCGCGCGCCTCCGTCAACGCGATCGCCGGGTCAAGGCGCATGTTCGCCCATGCCATCTTCACGCCGGGCTACGACGGCTGGATGGAGCAGATCGACCACGCCATCGCCGACCTCAAGCCCGATTCGATGAAGGGCTACACCATCGGCGACAACACCCACAAGGACCTCTCCAAGCACGCCTGGAATCTCGACGACGAGAAGCTGGTCTATCCCGCGTACGCGAAGTTCCTGAAAGCGGGCCTGAAGAACGTCTGCATTCACAAGGGGCTGTTCTCGCCCGCGCTCGAGCAGGAATTCCCGCACTTGCGGAAGCACGCCGACGTGCGCGACGTCGGCAAGGCGGCCAAGGACTGGCCCCAGCTCAACTTCATCATCTATCACGGCGCGTACCGGCTCGGGCCGGTCAAGGAAGCCTGGGCGCAGTTCGAGCAGACCGGGCGCGTCGACTGGGTCAGCGACCTGGCCGAGATCCCGGCCAAGTTCGGCGTGACGAACGTCTACGCCGACGTCGGGCAGCTGTTCGCGCAGACCACCATCGCCGAGCCGCGCCTCTCAGCCGCGATGATGGGAATTCTGATCAAGGGTCTCGGCGCGGACCACGTCAACTGGGGGACCGACGCCATCTGGACCGGCGCCCCGCAGTGGCAGATCGAGGCGCTGCGCCGCCTCGAGATTCCCGAGGACATGCAGAAGCAGCACGGCTTCAAGCCTCTGGGACCCGCCGACGGCCCGGTCAAGAACGCGGTCTTCGGCGGCAACAATGCGCGCCTGTACAACTTCAAGCCGCACCAGCAGGCCGAAGTGGAGCGGGACCAGATCGCCAGCTGGAAAGAGCTCTACGAGAAGCGCGGCGCGGGCCGCTCGAATCTCGCTTACGGCTACGTGTTGAAGAGCTCGGCGTAGCCGGCCGCTGAAGCTGTCAGTTGCCCTTCTGCGCGTCGAGCGTGTGCTTCAGCGCCTGCGCGAGATCGGCGGCCCTGCCCCGGCCCCAGTAATGCAGGAACAAAGTCCGCGGCTGCTCGCTCGTCATGTGCGAATGGATGGCGACGACGTTGATGCCCTCCTTGCGCATTGACTTCAGCACCCGCTGCAACTCATCCTCGTGCATCGCGAAGTCGCCGTCGACCACCGCGTTGTCGTCCGCGCCCGCGAAAGCCGCCCAGGTGTTGACGCCCATCTCGGACGCGATCGCGGTGCCGTGCATCTTGGCCGGGCGGCCGAGCACGAGCTTGAGCATGCCGTTGTTCGGCTGGCCTTTGGCACCGAGTATGGCCTGGAGCGGCTCGGCGCTGATCGAGCTTTTCTCCGGGATGGGCTCGCCTGGAAAGGCGCTCGCCGGCTGCGAATTCTTCGCCCGAATCTCCTTCATCTTGTCAAAGATTGCCCTCACGCCGGTGGCGAGCCTGTCGAGCGCGCCCTCGCCCTCGATGTGCATGAAGTACACCTTCGGCTCGTCGAAGAAGAAATGATTGTGCAGAGCGGTCACTGCGAGGCCCGAGTCAAGCGCCGCGCTCATGGCGGGATTGACCTCGTCCTGGAACAGGACCATGTCGCCCATGACCATCGCGCCCGAATGATGCGGCGTGAAGGCCGCCCAGGGTCCTAAGCCCATGAAGGGCGGCATTCTCCAGCCGTCGACCGAAACCTGCACATCAGCTCGCGGCATGCTCACCTTGAACACATTTTCCTTCTCGTTATAGCTCCCTTTCAGGCCGGTGATTTGCTCGATCTTCGCCGTGTCGAGTTTTTTGTCGGCGGCACTTGCAGCGGGCATCGCAGCCATTACACTAAACATCGTCACCACCAAAATTGCGCTCACGCTTGAAGCAGATTGGCGTTTCACAGACCTCTCCTTGGTTCGTCAACGGGGATGCGGCGCGGCTGCAGCGCGGCGGTGGAAATGCGCAAGATGTAATGAATCGGGGAGTCTGCGACGCCCCGCTGTGACAGAATCAGTCTAGTAGCCGGCTCAGCGAAAGGCAATCCTCCTATGAATTTCAGACGTAACTTTCTCTTGCAGGGAGCTTGCACGGCAGCCGGATTGGCCGCCGCACGCGCCTTGGCCCAGACCGCCGAGCAGCCATCGCGAGGCGCGCCTGTCCGCGGTAGCGAGCACTGGACGACCAAAAAAACCGATGCCGGCGACGTGCGCCTTTTTATGTGGCGCAAGCGCACTGACGACGTGCGAAAGGGAACGATCCTGTTCGTGCATGGCTCCTCGGTCTCGGCGACCCCGGTGTTCGACCTGCAGATTCCCGGCAAGCCGGAAGCCTCGACGATGGACTGGTTCGCGCGCCTGGGCTATGACACCTGGTGCGTCGACTGCGAGGGCTACGGCCGCTCCGACAAGTCGCGGCCGGTGAACGCCGACATCTCCTGCGGCGCCGATGACTTGGCGGCCGCCTCGGCGTACATCCTGAGAACGACCGGCAGCGAGAAGCTGCTGCTCTACGGCTCCTCGTCGGGCGGCTTGCGTGCCGCGCTCTTCGCTCAGCGGCACCCGGCGCGCGTGCGGCGGCTTGCGCTGGACGCCTTCGTCTGGACC
>DATILQ010000006.1:0-22855 GCA_035476235.1 Burkholderiales bacterium | reverse complement strand
CCGCTTGATTCGCTCAAGGCGTACAAGGACTCGAGCGTAGCGATGATGCGCGCCGCCCAGGCGCGCGGGCACGCGGTGCACGTCTGCGAGCAGACCAGCCTGCATTGGGCGAACAATCGCGTGGCGGCCGGCGCTACCCGGCTGTCGCTGACGGATAACGACGAGGACTGGTACCGCAAGCACGAGTCGCACGCCAGAGCGCTTGCCGAGTTCGGCGCGGTGCTGATGCGCAAGGACCCGCCCTTCGACCTCGAGTACGTGGCTAGTACTTGGCTTCTTTCGGCCGCGGTGCGCGAGGGCGCGCGCGTGTTCAACGCGCCGCAGGCGCTGCGCGAGCACAACGAGAAGTTCGCGCTTGCCGAGTTCGCCAGGTTCACGGTGCCCTCCCTCGTCGCGCGCGAGATGCCGAGGCTGCAGGAATTCATCGACGAGCACCGCGATACCGTGCTGAAACGGCTCGACGGAATGGGCGGCGCCGGCGTGTTCCGCGTCCGGCACGACGATCCGAACCGCAATGTCATCGTCGAGACCATCTCCAAGTTCGGCATGCGCAGCGTCATGGCGCAGCGCTACATCCCCGAGATCCGCGAGGGCGACAAGCGCGTGCTGCTCATCGACGGCAAGGTGGTGCCGCATTGCCTCGCGCGCATTCCCCGCCCGGGCGACTCGCGCGGCAACCTCGCCGCCGGCGCGCGCGGCGTCGCGCAGCCGGTCAGCGCGCGCCACCGCGAGATCGCCGAGGCGCTCGGCCCGGTGCTCGCCGGGCGCGGGCTGCTGCTGGTCGGCCTCGACGTGATCGGCGACTGGCTCACCGAAGTGAACGTGACCAGCCCGACCTGCTTCCGCGAGATCCAGGATCAGACCGGGTTCGATGTTGCCGGGATGTTTCTCGGCGCGCTGGAGGCCCGCCTGAAATGATCGGCGTGCTGATCGTCACTCACGGCGACATCGGCAAATCGCTGCTGACGAGCGCCGCGCAGATCCTCAACGACGAGCCGCCGCTCACCGCCACGCTCGGCGTTTCACGCAACGACGACCCCGAGGACCTGATCCTGCGCGTGAAGCGCCTGCTCGAGCAGCTCGACACCGGCGACGGCGTGCTGGTGCTCACCGACATCTTCGGCGCCACGCCGGGCAACGTGATCGCGCGCCTGCTCAAGGACGGGCGCGTCGAGGGAGTGTCGGGGCTTTCGCTGCCCATGCTGCTGCGCGTGCTCACCAGCCGCGACGCCTCGACGAACCTGTCGCTGAAGGGGGCGGTAAAACGCGCGCTCTCGGGCGGCACCGAGGGCGTGGTGCACATGAATAGCGACCGCTGCCTCGATGCCTAGCATCGCCTGCGAAATCGTCAACAAGCTCGGCCTGCACGCGCGCGCGGCGGCGAAGCTGACGCATCTGGCGAGCGGCTACGAGAGCGAGATCTGGGTGTCGCGCAGCGGCCGGCGCGTCAACGCCAAGAGCATCATGGGCGTCATGATGCTCGCCGCCGGCCTGGGCTCCAGCGTCACCATCGACGCCGACGGGCCCGACGCGGAGCTGGCGCTGGCGGCGCTGCGCCAGCTGATCGCCGACAAGTTCGGCGAAGGCGAGTGAACTTCTTCCTCTCCGGCTCGACGATATCGGGCGGCATCACCGTCGGCTACGCGCACCTGGTGTCGACGGCGCGGCTCGAGGTCGGGCACTACGAAGTGCCCGAGGAGGATCTCGAGAACGAGGTCGAGCGCTTCGACGAAGGCCTGCGCCGCGCGCGCGACGAGCTGGGCGCGCTGAAGGCGCACATCGCGCCGGACGCGCCCCCCGAGTTCGAGGCCTTCCTCAACCTGCACCGCATGATCCTTGACGACTCGGCGCTGTCGCAGGCGCCGCGCGAGCTGATCCGCACGCGGCGCTACAACGCCGAGTGGGCGCTGCTGCAGCAGATGGAGAACCTGACCGAGCGCTTCGACGAGATCAACGACCAGTACCTGCGCGAGCGCAAGGCCGACGTCCAGCAGGCGGTCGAGCGGGTGCTCAAGGCGCTGATGGGCGGGCACGCGCTGCCCGAGCCGGCGCTGTCGCAGGAGCAGCGGCTGATCGTGGTGGCGCACGATCTGTCGCCCGCCGACATGATTCTTTTCAAGCGCCATCACTTCGGCGGCTTCGTCACCGACGGCGGCGGCGTCACCTCGCACACCGCGATCGTCGCGCGCAGCCTCGGCATCCCGGCGATCGTCGGCCTGCACCACGCCTACCAGACCATCAGCGAAGGCGAGCTGCTGATCGTCGACGCCGTGCACGGCGTGCTGATCGTCAATCCGGACCCGCTGGTGCTCGAGGAGTACAAGAGCCTGCAGTCGCAGCTCGGCCTCGAGCGCAAGCGGCTGAAGCTGCTCAAGTCCAGGCCCGCCGCGACGCTAGACGGCACGCCGATCGAGCTCTTCGCCAACATCGAGCTGCCGCAGGACGTGGCTGAGGTGCTGGAGGCGGGCGCCGAGGGCGTGGGTCTGTTCCGCACCGAGTTCCTGTTCCTCAACCGCAGCGACCTGCCGCGCGAGGATGAGCAGTTCGAGGCTTACCGGCAGGTGGCGCAAGCGATGGCCGGCCGGCCGGTGGTGCTGCGCACGCTCGACATCGGCGCCGACAAGGCGATCCATGCCGGCGAAGGCGGCGGCCGCACCATGCCCAACCCGGCGATGGGGCTGCGCGCCATCCGCTGGTGCCTCGCCGAGCCACACATGTTCCTCACGCAGCTGCGCGCCATCCTGCGCGCCTCGCACTACGGCAAGGTGCGCATCCTGCTGCCGATGCTCGCGCACCTGCACGAGATCGAGCAGACGCTCGCGCTCATCCGCCAGGCGAAGCAGCAGCTCGACGAGCGCGGCGAGCCCTACGAGCGCGACATCGAGGTCGGCGGCATGATCGAGATCCCGGCCGCGGCGCTCGCGCTGCCGATTTTCATGCGGCGGCTGAATTTCCTGTCCATCGGCACCAACGACCTGATCCAGTACACCCTCGCCATCGACCGCACCGACGACTCGGTGGCCCACCTCTACGACCCGCTGCACCCGGCGGTCCTGACGCTGGTCGCGAACACGATTCAAACCGCGACCCGGGGAGGCGTGCCGATCGCGGTCTGCGGCGAGATGGCGGGCGACCTGCAGCTCACCCGCCTGCTGCTCGGCCTGGGGCTGCGCAACTTCTCCATGCACCCGTCGCAGCTCCTGCCGATCAAGGAGCGCATCCTGCGCACCAGCCTCGCCGAGGTCCAGACGCACGCGCAGCGCGTGCTGCGCGCCACCGACCCGGCGAAGACGCGCGAGCTGCTCAACGAACTGAACGCGTGAGCGGTCCGCTTCACGGCGTGCGCGTGCTCGATCTCACCACCGTGGTGATGGGTCCCTACGCGACCCAGATCCTCGCCGATTTCGGCGCCGACGTGATCAAGCTCGAGCCGCCCGAGGGCGACGTCATGCGCTATGCCTGGCCGTTCCGCCATCCCGGCATGGGCTCGATCTTCCTCAACACCAACCGCAACAAGCGCTCGGTGGTGCTCGACCTGAAGAAGCCGGCGGCGCTCGCCGCCTGCCTGGCGATCGCGAAGCAATCGGACGTCCTGGTCTACAACATCCGGCCGCAGGCCATGGCGCGCCTGAAACTCTCTTATGAAGAAATAAGGAAAATAAATCCGCAGATCATCTATGCGGGTTGCTTCGGCTTCAGCCAGCGCGGGCCCTACGCCGCCAAGGCCGCCTACGACGACATGATCCAGGGCGCCGCCGGGATCCCGTGGCTGCTCAAGCGGCAGGGCGCGAGCGAGCCGCGCTATGCGCCGATGATCATCGCCGACCGCTCGGTCGGCCAGCAGGTGGCGAGCGCGGTGAGCGCCGCGCTGTATCACCGCGAAAAGACCGGCAGCGGGCAGCGCATCGACGTGCCGATGTTCGAGCACCTGCTGCAGCTGGTGCTCGGCGACCATCTGGGCGGCTATACCTTCGAGCCGCAGCTCGGCGAGCCCGGCTACCACCGCATCCTCGCCCCGGACCGGCGTCCCTACGAGACGCGCGACGGCTACGTCTGCGCGCTGATCTACAACGACAAGCAGTGGAAGGCGTTTTTCGACATCCTGGGCAAGCCCGAGATCTTTTCCCTGCCCGAGTTTTCCACTCAGGAAGCGCGCAGCAAGAACTACAACCGCGCCTACGCCATGGTCGCCGAGGAAATGAAACAGCGCACCACCGCGCAGTGGGTCGAGGCGCTCGAGCGCGCCGACATTCCGGTGCAGCGCATGAACAGCATCGACGACATCGTCGCCGACCCGCATCTTGCGGCAATCGGCTACCTCGAGGCCGTGGAGCATCCGACCGAGGGCCGCATCAAGTCCCTGGCGGTGCCCTCGGAATGGTCGCAATCCCGGCCCGGGTACCGGCGCCACGCGCCGCGGCTGGGGGAGCACACGCGCGAGGTGCTGCGCGGAGCCGGCCTGACGGAGGAGAGAATCGATTCGCTGCTGCAATCCGGAGCGGCAAAAGAACCTCCGCTATAATTCGCCGCGCGCCGATTTGACGTTCAGCTTGCGGGCGCCTAACAAATGCCGCTAAAGAGACCCTCTTGAACGCAGCTCCTCATCCCTCGTCCGTCGGCGCCGTAAGCGCGCGGATGGCGCACTTCGACCAGCCGCTGCGGCTGCGCAGCGGCGCCGAGCTGCCCGCCTTCGATATCGCCTACGAGACCTATGGCACGCTGAATGCTGCGCGCTCGAACGCGGTGCTGGTGTGCCACGCGCTCAACGCCTCTCACCATGTCGCGGGGTTTTACGAGAGCGACGCCGCCAACATCGGGTGGTGGGACAACCTGGTCGGCCCGGGCAAGCCGCTCGACACGCGGCGCTTCTTCGTCGTCGGCTCGAACTATCTCGGCAGCTGCTTCGGGTCGACCGGGCCCGCCTCTGTCAACCCCGCGACCGGCAAACCCTGGGGCGCCGATTTCCCGGTGGTGACGATCGAAGACTGGGTCGAGGCGCAGGCGCGGCTCGCCGACCGCCTCGGCATCGAGCGCTTCGCGGCGGTGATCGGCGGGTCCCTCGGCGCCATGCAGGCGCTGCAGTGGACGCTTTCGTACCCCGAGCGCATCCGCCACTCGATCGTGGTCGCGGCCGCGGCGCGGCTCACGCCGCAGAACATCGCCTTCAACGAGGTCGCGCGCCAGGCGATCATGACCGACCCGGATTTCCACGGCGGGCACTACTACGACAAGGGCGTGGTGCCGACGCGGGGGCTGCGCCTCGCGCGCATGCTCGGCCACATCACCTATCTCTCGGGCGAGGCGATGGCGGAGAAATTCGGCCGGCTGCTGCGGCGCGGGGCACCTGGCTTCGACTTCGAGATCGACTTCGAGATCGAGTCCTACCTGCGCTACCAGGGCGACAAGTTCTCGACCTACTTCGACGCCAACACCTACCTGCGCATCACCAAGGCGCTCGACTACTACGATCCGGCCGCCGACTACGGCGGCGACCTCACCACGGCGCTCGCGCGCGCGAAGGCCGCGTTTCTCGTCGTTTCGTTCAATTCCGACTGGCGCTTCCCGCCGCCGCGCTCGCGCGAGATCGTGCGCGCGCTGCTCGACAACCGGCGCATCGTCTCCTATCTGGAGATCGCCGCGCCCGGCGGGCACGACGCGTTCCTGCTCGAGGATCCGCGCTACCACGCCGCGCTGCGCGCCTATTTCGCCAACGTGGAGCTATGACCCCCTCCGGACAGGCGTTGCTCGCCGCGCGCCCCGATTTCGCCGCCATCGCGCAGTGGCTCGAGCGCGGCGCGCGCGTGCTCGACCTCGGCTGCGGCGACGGCGCGCTGCTGCGCTACCTTTGGCAGGCGCGCGCGGCGCCCGGCTACGGCGTGGAGATCGACGACGACAGCGTGATCGCCTGCGTGTCGAACGACGTCAACGTGCTGCAGGTCGACCTGGAGAGCGGGCTTTCGCTGTTCTCGGACCATTCGTTCGACTGCGTGATCCTTTCGCAGACGCTGCAGGCGGTGCGCCAAACCGAAGGCATCCTGCGCGAGATGCTGCGCGTCGGGCGCGAGGCGATCGTCAGCTTTCCGAATTTCGGCCACTGGAGCGCCCGCCTGCAGGTCGCGCTCGGCCGCATGCCCGTGTCCGACGCGCTGCCCTACGAGTGGTACGAGACGCCGAACGTGCACCAGTGCACCGTCGCCGACTTCGAGGACCTGTGCCGGCGCCTGGGCTTCAGGATCCGCGAGCGGCTGGTGCTGCACCATGGCAAGCCGGTGAGGCTGCTTCCCAATTTGCTCGGCAGCCTCGCCGTGTACCGCTGCACCACGCAGTGAACACCCAGAAAAGCGCGCTGCGCGCGGTGGCGCTGTTCGAAGCCTTCAAGGGGGCGCTGGTCCTCGCCGCCGGGTTCGGCCTCCTCGCCATCTTCCATGGCGACGCGCAGCGTCTCGCCGACGCGCTGGTCGGCCGCCTGCACCTCAACCCGGCGAAGAACACCCCGCGGGTGTTCCTGCAGCTGCTGGAGAATATTTCCAATTCCCAGCTCTGGGCGCTGGCCGGGTTTGCCGCGCTTTACGCGGGCCTGCGGTTCGTCGAGGCCTACGGCCTGTGGCGCGGCCGGCGCTGGGCCGAGTGGCTCGCGGCGCTGAGCGGCGGCATCTATGTGCCGGTCGAGATCTATGAGATAGCCCGCCACGTGACGTGGATCAAGATCGGCGCCTTGATTCTGAATGCCGCCGTGGTCGCATACATGTGCTACGCCCTCTGGGTGTCACGCCACAAAAGCACGAGCGCGCCGTGCAGTTCTTGAAGCGCAGGGGCTAACTGCTTTCTTCGCCTGCGGAGCCGATCGACAAGTCGGCGAGCCCGGAGCGGATCATGAACCAGAAGAGGACCACGCCCGGCAGCGCGACGATCGTCGTCAGCACGTAGAAGTTCACGTAGCCGATCGCATCGATCAGCGCTCCCACTGTGGTGCCGGTGATGAAGCGGCCGGCGATGCTCGCCAGCGCGGAGAGCAGGGCGTATTGAGTGGCGGTGAAGCGGAGGTTGCACAGCGCGGAGAGGTACGCGACCACGGTCACGCCGCCGATGCCGCTGGCAAAATTCTCAAAGCCCACGGCCGCGGCCATTCCGAGGTTGGTGTGGCCGGCCGCGGCAAGCGCGGCGAAGCTGAGATTCGACACCGCCATTAGGATCAGGCTGATCAGGACGGCGCGTTTCATTCCCAGCCGCTCGTAGATGATCCCGCCAACGAAGATGCCGATCAGCAGGGCGAGGAAGCCGACGCCGACATCGTAGAAGGCCACCTCGTCATTGCTGAAGCCGAGATCCTGGAACAACAGCCGCAATGTAAGGTTGGCGAGGGTGTCGCCGATCTTGTGAATCAGCACGAACAACAGGACGACGAGGGCTCCCTGGCGCTTCAGGAATTCCGTCAGAGGGCTGAAATACGCGACGACCGCCCCGACGACGCCGCGCGCCTTGGCGGGGTCGCGGTGCCGCGCGGGCTCACCCATCACCACGCCGGCCAGCATCGCCGGAAGCGCGAAGGCAGCGCAGGCGAGATAGGCGGCGGTCCAGCCGAGCCGGGCGGCGAGAACCAAAGCCAGCGCGCCGGCCGCGGCCGCGCCGATGCGCCAGCCGTACTGCGACATGCCGGAGCCGACGCCAAGCTGGCGCGGCTCGAGCAACTCGATGCGGTACGCGTCGATGATAATGTCGAAGGTGGCTCCGGCTACGCCCACCGTCACCGCGGCGACCGCGACGGCATAGAGAGATTCGCCCGGGTCCGCGATACCAAGAAACGCGACGGCAGCCATCACCAGCACGCCGACCAGCCATAGCCAGCTGCGCCGCTGCCCGAACCTGCCGATCAGCGGCAGCCGCACGTTGTCGACGATCGGCGCCCAGAGGAACTTGAAGTTGTAAGCCAGAAAAGTGAGCGCGAAGGCGGTTACCGCGCTCTTGGTGATGCCGTGCTGGGCGAGCCGCGTGGTCAGGGTCGCGCCGATCATCGCGAACGTGAAGCCGGAGGAGATTCCCAGGAACAGCGCCGCGAGCGGCGCGCGTTCGAGGTAGGGGCGGATCCCGCTACCCCAGTGAATAGTCATAGTCGATGGTCAGCGGCGCGTGGTCGGAAAAGCGCTTCGCCTTGAAGATCGATTCCCTGCGCGCCGCGGCGGCGATGCCGGGGGTGGCGATCTGGTAATCGATGCGCCAGCCGACGTTCTTCGCCCAGGCCTGCCCGCGATTCGACCACCAGGTGTACTGATCGGGCTTCTGGTTAAGGCGCCTGAAAACATCGACAAAGCCCAGCTCGTCGAACACGCCGCTGAGCCAGGCGCGCTCCTGCGGCAGGAAGCCGGAGTTCTTCTGGTTCGACCTCCAGTTTCTCAGGTCGATCTCCTGGTGCGCGATATTCCAGTCGCCGCACAGGAGGATCTCGTGGCCGCGGCTGCGCAGCCTCGCCAGGTGCTTGAGGAAGACCTTGAGGAAGCGGAACTTCGACTTCTGCCGGTGGGGGCCCGCGGAGCCGGAGGGCAGATACAGCGATACCACCGACAGCCTGCCGAAGCGCGCCTCGACGTAGCGCCCCTGCGCGTCGAACTCGCGGCTCTCGAAGCCGCGCCTGACCTCGTCGGGCGCGCTGCGGCTATAGAGGGCGACGCCGCTGTAGCCTTTCTTCTCGGCGAAGGCGTGGCAGGTCTCGAACGCCTTCAGGCCGTGGAGCCTGGCGTCGAGGTCGGCTGCCTGGCACTTCATCTCCTGCAGGCACACCACGTCGGCGCGCTGCGCCGCCAGCCAGCGGAACAGGCCTTTCTTCGCCGCCGAGCGGATGCCGTTGACGTTGAGAGTGATGACCCTCAAGACGATGGAAATGCGGAGACCCCGCCGTGCGCCGCCGACCACTGCGCCGGCGCGTGCAGAAACTTCTCGACTTCGCCGATCTGCGCCGGCTCGAGGTAGCCGCCCTTCTTGACGAGCGCCAGCACGTCCCACCATGTGGCGAGATGATGCAGGCGCACGTTGAGCTCGGCGAGCGTCCTCTTCGACTCGGGGAAGATGTCGTAGTAGAAGTTGACGAACACGTGCTCGACGATCGCGCCCGCCTCGCGCAGCGCCTTGCAGAAATTGATCTTCGAGCGCCCGTCGGTGGTGAGGTCCTCGACCAGCAGCGTGCGCGCGCCCTCGCGGATGTCGCCCTCGATCTGCGCGTTGCGGCCGAAACCCTTCGGCTTCTTTCTCACGTATTGCATCGGCAGCGCGAGGCGCTCGGCGATCCACGCCGCATAGGGAATGCCTGCCGTCTCGCCGCCGGCGACCACGTCGAACTGCTCGAAGCCCACGTCGCGCGCGAGCGTTGCGACGGCGAAGTCAACCAGCTGGCTGCGGATGCGCGGATAAAAGATGAGCTTGCGGCAGTCGATGTACACCGGGCTCGCCCAGCCGGAGGTGAAGACGAACGGCTGGTCCTGGAAAAACAGCACCGCCTTCACCTCGAGCAGCATCTTGGCGGTGGTCTCGGCTATGAACGCCCGGTCGGCGAAGCGCATGAGCGGCGCGAATTTTAACAGGTTAGAATCCCCCTACCTCGCGCTTCGGGGAGAAACATGCGATGGTACGGGAGCTAACAATAATCGCGGCAACGGCGCTGATCATCGCATCGCTCGCTGCGCACGCTCAATCGACGCCCGGCCAGCTCACCTACCGCTGCGTCGGCAAGGACGGCAAGAAATACTACGGCTCGACGGTGCCCATGCCGTGCCTCGGCCAGCCGATCGAGCAGCTCAATACTTCCGGCATGGTCGTCAAGCGCATCGACCCGGAGAACGACGAGAAAGAGCGCGCGGCGAAAGAGGCCGCGGCGAAGAAAAAGCGCGAGGGCGAGGCTGCCGCCAGGGAAGCCACCCGCCGCAACACCGCCCTGCTCGCCACCTACACCAGCGAGCAGGACATCGATGACGCTCGCTCCCGCGCTCTTGCCGAGAACGAGAAGGCGCTGAAGGACGTCGCGCTGCGCATCGACGTGATCAAGAAGCGCCAGGCGGGTTATGAGAAGGAGCTGGAGTTCTACAAGGGCAACAACCAGCCGCCGGCGAGGCTCCAGGATGACATCAGGGACGCGGAGATCGACTTGCAGGCGCAGGAGAACCTGCTCGCGGCGAAGAAGAAGGACGCGAGCACCATCAACGCCAGATACGACGAGGACAAGAAACGCTTCCGGGAGCTGACCGGCCGCAGGTAGCTCAGCCCGAGAGCTTGCGGCGCAGCACCTGGTTGACCTGCTCGGGATCGGCCTTGCCTTTCGTTGCTTTCATGACCTGCCCCACCAGCGAATTGAAGGCCTTTTCTTTACCCGCGCGGTAGTCCTGTACTTGCTTCGCATTCAAGGCGAGCACATCGTCTACTAATCTTTCAATCAGCGCAGCGTCGCTGATCTGCCTAAGGCCGCGTTTCTCGATTATCTCGTCCGCTCCTCCCTCGCCGGCCCACATGGCGTCGAACACCTCCTTCGCCATCTTGCCCGAGAGCGTGCCGTCGGCGATGCGCTTCAGCAGCCCGGCCAGGGACGCGGGGCCTACTTTCGATTCGCTCACCGGGAGATCCGCCTCGTTGAGCGCGGCGTTCAGCGCGCCGGTCTGCCAGTTGGCGCACAGCTTCGCATCGACGCCGGCCGCCTTGACCAGCGCCTCGAAATAGTCGGCCGCGGCGCGCGATGCCGTCAGCACGCCTGCGTCGTACGCCGGCAGCGCGTATTGCCGCGCGAAGCGCTCGCGCGTCGCATCCGGCAGCTCGGGCATTGCGGCTTCAATTTTCCTGATTTGTTCTTCGCGCAGCACCAACGGCAAGAGATCGGGATCCGGGAAGTAGCGATAGTCGTGAGCGTCTTCCTTCGTGCGCATGGAGCGCGTCTCGCCGCGCTGCGCATCGTAGAGCCGGGTCTCCTGCTCGACTTTGCCGCCTTCCTCGAGCAGCTCGATCTGGCGCCGCGCCTCGAATTCGATCGCCCGCTCCATGAAGCGGAACGAATTTAGGTTCTTGATCTCGCAGCGCGTGCCCAGCTTTTCCTCTCCCGGCTTTTTTACCGAGACGTTCGCGTCGCAACGAAATGAGCCCTCCTGCATGTTCCCGTCGCAGATGCCGATCCACATGACGAGCCCATGCAAGGCGCGGGCGTACGCCACCGCTTCCTTCGCGCCGCGCAGCTCGGGCTCGGAGACGATCTCGAGCAGCGGGGTGCCGGCCCGGTTGAGGTCGACGCCGGTCAGCCCGTGGAAAAGCTCGTGCAGCAGCTTGCCGGCGTCTTCCTCCAGATGGGCGCGCGTGAGCCGCACGCGTCTTTCTTCCCCGTCGACAAAGAACTTCACTTCTCCTCCGGCGACGATCGGCAGCTCGTACTGGCTGATCTGGTAGCCCTTGGGGAGGTCGGGATAGAAATAATTCTTGCGCGCGAAGATCGAGCGGCGGCTGATTTGCCCCTTGACGGCCAAGCCGAAGCGGATCGCATGCTCCACCGCCCTGGCGTTCGCCACCGGCAGCGTGCCCGGCAGCGCGATGTCGACGGCGGAGGCCTGCGTGTTGGGCGGAGCGCCGAAAGCGCTCGACGCTCCAGAGAACATCTTGCTCTTCGTCGCGAGCTGGGCATGCGTCTCGATCCCGATTACGATTTCCCAGCCGGTCACTTCCAGGTATCTCATAACGGCGTTTCCCTCGGCACCCGCAGGTGCCATTCGGTCGCCTGCTGATAGCGGTGCGCGATGCCGAGCAGCGCCGCCTCGGAGAAGTAGTTCCCCATCAGCTGCAGCCCGACGGGAAGTCCCTTGCCGTCGAAGCCGCAGGGGACCGACAGCGCCGGCAGCCCGGCCAGCGGCGCGGGAACGGTGAAGATGTCGCCCAGGTACATCTGCACCGGGTCGTCGCTTTTCGCGCCGAGCTCGAACGCGGTGCCCGGCGAAGTCGGTCCCATGATCACGTCGCAGCGCTCGAACGCCGCGGCGAAGTCGCGCGCGATCAGGCGCCGGATCTTCTGCGCCTGCAGGTAATAAGCGTCGTAATAGCCGTGCGACAGCACGTAGGTGCCGACGAGGATCCTGAGCTTCACCTCGGCGCCGAAGCCCTCCGCGCGCGTGCGGCAATACATGTCGGCGAGATCGCTGTACTCCTTCGCGCGGTGGCCATAGCGCACGCCATCGAAGCGCGAAAGGTTGGCGGACGCCTCGGCGGGGGCGATGACGTAATACACCGGCACGGCGAGCTTCGTATGCGGCAGCTCGATCTGCACGCCGCGCCCGCCCTGCGACTCGAACCACCGGGCCGCCTCCTCGACCGCGTTGCGCACGCCGGGGTCGATGCCATCGCCGAAATACTCTTTGGGCAAGCCGATGCGCAAGCCTCGCAGGTCCCGGTTCAATGAGCGGCCATAGTCTTCCTTGGGGCGCTCGAGGCTGGTCGAGTCGCGCGCGTCGAACCCGGCCATGACATTCATCATGACGGCCAGGTCGGCGGCGCTCTTCGCGAGCGGCCCGCCCTGGTCGAGCGACGAGGCGAACGCGACCATGCCGTAGCGCGACACGACGCCATACGTCGGCTTGAGGCCACAAACTCCGCTCAGCGCGGCCGGCTGGCGGATCGAGCCGCCGGTATCGGTGCCGGTCGCGGCCGGCGCCATGCGCGCCGCCACCGCGGCCGCCGCGCCGCCCGAGGAGCCGCCCGGCACGAGGCGGCGGCCCCAGGGATTGCGCACCGGCCCGAAGTGCGAGGTCTCGTTCGAGGAGCCCATCGCGAACTCGTCCATGTTGCACTTGCCGAGCAGCACCGCGCCCGCGCGGTCGAACTGCTCGATGACGTGGGCGTTGTACGGGCTGACGAAGTTGGCGAGCATGCGCGAGCCGCAGGTGGTGAGCAGGTCGCGCGTGCAGAAGATGTCCTTGTGCGCGATCGGGATGCCGGTCAGCGGCCCGGCCTCGCCCTTCGCCCGGCGCGCGTCGGCGCGGCGCGCGTCGGAGAGGCTGCGCGCCGCGTCGACCGTGATGAAGGCGTTCAGCTCGCCGTTGAGCTGCGCGATGCGCTCCAGATAGAGCTGCGTCAGCTCGACCGACGAAAGCTTCCTGGCGGCCAGCGCCGCCGAGAGCTCGGAAAGCGTCGCGTTCAGCAAACTACTCTATGACCTTGGGGACGAGGTACAGGCCGTCCTCGACCGCCGGGGCGACAGATTGATAAATCTGCGGCTGGCCGGGCTCGGTGACCTCGTCGGGACGCAGCCGCTGCCCGCCGGGCAAATGGGCCTCGAGCGGGTGCGCCATCGGCTCGATGCCGCGAGTGTCCACGGCGCGCATTTCGTCGATCAGGCCAAGCACCCGGTTCAGGCGCTCGAGCGCTGCCTCGGACTCCTCCGGCCGGATGGCGATGCGGGCAAGCCGCGCGACGCGGCGGATTTGGTCGTGGGAAAGCGACATTGCGATCCGAGGGCCGGGCGGCAAGCTGCGCGCCAAATGGCAGTTAGTACCTTATGACCCCTGCGCCTCGTTAGCGTATCATAGCGGCCATCGACGAAGGGTCTAGGATTGCAAGCCTAAGGCCCGGTTAAGAAACGGAAAAAGGTCTTACCTTGCCCATGTTTGGATTCCTGCGCAGCTACTTCTCGAACGATCTCGCGATCGACCTCGGAACCGCCAACACGCTAATTTACGTGCGCGGCAAGGGAATCGTGCTTGACGAACCATCGGTGGTGGCGATCCGCCAGGAAGCCGGCCCCAACGGGAAGAAGACGATCCAGGCGGTGGGCAGGGAGGCGAAGCAGATGCTCGGGAAAACTCCCGGCAACATCATCGCCATCCGGCCGATGAAGGACGGCGTCATCGCCGACTTCACCGTCACCGAGCAGATGCTCAAGCAGTTCATCAAGAAAGTGCACGACAACAAGCTGTTCTCGCCCTCGCCGCGCATCATCATCTGCGTGCCCTGCGGCTCGACCCAGGTCGAGCGCCGCGCAATCCGCGAGAGCGCGATCGGCGCCGGCGCCGGCCAGGTGTACTTGATTGAAGAACCGATGGCTGCCGCGATCGGTGCGGATCTCCCGGTGGCGGACGCCACCGGTTCGATGGTGGTGGACATCGGCGGCGGCACCACCGAGGTCGGCGTGATCTCGCTCGGCGGCATGGTGTACTCGGGCTCGGTGCGCGTCGGCGGCGATAAGTTCGACGAAGCCATCATCAACTACATCCGCCGCAACTACGGCATGCTGATCGGCGAGACCACCGCCGAGCTCATCAAGAAGGAAATCGGCTCGGCCTTCCCGGGCAGCGAAGTGCGCGAGATGGAAGTCAAGGGGCGCAATCTCGCCGAGGGCATTCCGCGCAGCTTCACCATCTCGTCGAACGAGATCCTCGAGGCGCTCACCGAGCCGCTGAACCAGATCGTTTCGGCGGTGAAGTCGGCGCTGGAGCAGACGCCCCCCGAGCTCGGCGCGGACATCGCCGAGAAAGGCATGGTGCTCACCGGCGGCGGCGCGCTGCTGCGCGACCTCGACCGGCTGCTGATGGAGGAGACCGGGCTGCCGGTGATCGTGGCCGACGACCCGCTCACCTGCGTCGTGCGCGGCTCGGGCAAGGCGCTCGAGAAGATGGAGCACTTCGGCCCGATCTTCACCAACGACTGAGTGCCGGGGGGATGGAACACAGCCCCCCTCCCTTCTTTAAAAGGGGTCCGGCGCCGCTCGTTCGGCTGTTCTTCTTCGCCTCCCTGTCGCTCGCCCTGCTGGTCCTCGACGCGCGCTTTCGCTACACCGAGGCGGCGCGCGGCGTGCTCGCGCTCGTCGTCTATCCCATCCAGCGCATCGCTATCGCGCCGATCGACTTCCTCGAGGGCGTCGGCGGCTATTTCTCGAGCCAGGCCCAGCTGCTCGACGAAAACGCGACGCTGCGCGCCCAGGCGCTCGCCAACTCGCAGGACGCGCTTCGCTTCCAGTCTGCACAGGCCGAGAACGTGCAGCTGCGGCGCATGCTGGGCGCCGCGGCGAAGCTGGAAGCGCGCGCCACGCCCGCCGAAATCCTCTATGCGGGGCGCGATCCTTATTCGCACAAGGTGTTCATCGACCGCGGCGGGCGGCACGGCGTGCGTCCGGGAAGCCCGGTGGCCGACGAAACCGGCGTCGTCGGCCAGGTGACGCGCGTGCACGCGCTGCTTTCCGAAGTCACGCTGCTGACCGACCCGGATCAGGCGACCCCGGTGCAGGTGTTGAGAAACGGCCTGCGCGCGGTGGCGTTCGGCGGCGGCAACTCGGGCATGCTCGAGCTGCGCTTCATGCCGGCCAACGCCGAGATCCAGAATGGCGATCGCCTGGTGACCTCGGGCATCGACGGCACCTACCCGGCCGGCCTGCCGGTCGCCACCGTGGTGGACATCGAGCGCGGCACCGAGCACACCTTCGCGCGCGTCATCTGCAGGCCCGCCGCGGGCGTCGACCGCGGCCGCTTCGTGCTGGTGCTGTCCGACGAGACCCAGCGCGCGGCGCGCCCGGACGACGTGCAGCCGGGCAAGGAGCGCCGTCTGGACAAGACGCGGCGCGCGCGGCTCAGGGAAGCCGCGAAGGAGCCTGCGAAAGCCGAGGCCAAGGAAGCCGATGTCGCAAGATAGATCGATCCTGGTTCCGGCGCGCGCGAGCACCATCATCGCCTCGTTCGCCTTGGCGCTGTTCCTCGACTTCCTTCCCTGGCGCGACCTGCGCCTGGTGCCCGATTTTGTCGCGCTCGTGCTCGCCTTCTGGTGCGTGCGCCAGCCGCGGCTCGTCGGCCTGGGCATCGCCTGGGCGCTCGGCCTGGTCAGCGACGCCGGCAACGGCGTGCTGCTCGGCCAGCACGCGCTCGCCTATTCGGTGCTCGCCTTCCTCGCGATCTGGATGTCGCGCCGCATCCTGTGGTTCGGCCCCGGGCAGCAGGCGCTGCACGTCGCCGTGATCCTTCTCGTCACCCAGGGCGTCGTGTTGCTCGTGCGGCTTGCGGCGGGCGACCAGTTTCCCGGCTGGCCGATCATCGTCGGCCCGCTGGCCGGCGCGGCGCTGTGGCCGATGCTGACCTGGCTGCTGCTGCTGCCGCAGCGGCGGCCGGAGCGCGAGCAGACGATCTAGCCATGGGCGCCGCCGAGCTCAGAAATTACGAACGCGAGGTCCACCAGTTCCAGCTGCGCATCGGCATCGCCGGCGTCGCGGTGGTCATCGCCTTCCTGCTGCTCGCGGCGCGCTTCGTCTATCTGCAGGTCGTGCAGCACGACCTGTACCGCGCCAAAGCCGAGGACAACCGCATCTCGATCGTGCCGGTGCCGCCGAACCGCGGCCTGATCGTCGATCGCAACGGGCTGGTGCTCGCCCTCAACTATTCAGGCTATACGCTGGAGATCTTCCCGCGCCGGACGAAGAGCGTCGAGGGCACGATCGACGAGCTCTCCGAGCTGATCGAGATCACGCCGCGCGACCGCAGATTGTTCAAGAAGCTGGTGGCGGAGACGCGCAACGCCGAGAGCCTGCCGATCCGCACTCGCCTCAGCGACGAGGAGGTGGCCAAGTTCGCCGCCAACCGCTACCGCTTCGAGGGCGTGGAGATCAAGGGGCGCCTGTTCCGCCAATATCCGTACGGCGAGGTCGCCTCGCATGTCCTCGGCTACATGGGCCGCATCGACCAGGCCGACCAGGCGCGCCTCGAGGAAGACGGCGTCGGCGCGAATTACCGCGGCACCGATTACATCGGCAAGGCGGGGGTCGAGGCGAGCTACCAGCACGAGCTGCACGGCACCACCGGCTTCGAGCATGTCGAGATCGACGCCGCGGGGCGCGGCATGGGCCCGCTGTCGCGCACGCCCTCGCAGCCGGGCAATAACGTCGCGCTCACGCTCGACATGACGCTGCAGCGGGTCGCCGAGAATGCGTTCGGCGAGCGCCGCGGCGCGCTGGTGGCCATCGAGCCGGAGACCGGCGGCGTGCTTGCCTTTGTCTCGAAGCCGGGGTTCGATCCGAACCTGTTTGTCGACGGCATCGATCCGCAGAGCTGGGCTGAGCTCAACAATTCGCTCGACAAGCCCCTGAACAACCGCGCCATTGCCGGCATGTACCCGCCCGGCTCGACCTTCAAGCCGTTCATGGCGCTGGCCGCCCTCGAGCTCGGAAAGCGCACGCCGCGCAGCACGATCCACGACCCGGGCTACTTCGATTTCGGCGGCCGGCGCTTCCGCGACTCCAGGCCCGGCGGCAACGGCGTGGTCGACCTCTACAAGTCGATCGTCATGTCCTCGGACACCTACTACTACCAGGTGGCGAACGACCTCGGGATCGACGCCATCGCCGGCTTCATGAAGCATTTCGGCTTCGGCGAGCGCACCGGCATCGACCTGCAGGGCGAGGCCACCGGCGTGCTGCCCTCGCCGGAATGGAAGATGAAGCGCTTCAAGCGGCCCGAGCAGCAGAAGTGGTACGCCGGCGAGACCATCTCGATCGGCATCGGCCAGGGCTACAACGCGTACACGCCGATCCAGCTCGCGCAGGCGATGGCCACCCTCGCCAACGGCGGCGCGATGTACCGCCCGCACCTCATCGCCTACGTCGATGACCCGCGCACCGGCGAGCGCCGCCCCGTCGAGCCCGAGCTGGTGCACAAGGTGCCGGTGCGCCGCGATCACCTCGAGTTCGTGAAGCGCGCGCTGGCGGGAGTCAACAAGGAAGGCACGGCGGCGCGCTCCTTCGCCAACGCGCCCTACACCAGCGGCGGCAAGACCGGCACCGCGCAGGTCATCGGCATCAAGCAGAACGAGAAATACGAGGAGTCGAAGGTCGCCGAGCGCCTGCGCGACCACTCGCTGTTCATCGCCTTCGCGCCGCTCGAGAATCCGAAGATCGCGCTGTCGGTGGTCGTCGAGAACGGCGGCTTCGGCGCGCGCGCCGCCGCGCCGATCGCGCGCACGGTGCTCGATTACTACCTGCTCGGCAAGCTGCCGCAGGGGATGCAGCAGCCGACGCCCGAGGACGAGACCGACGAGGAAAGCGACTGATGGAGCTGGCGCGGCTCCCGCTTCGCCGCCTCGCCTCCCGGCTGACCGAGGGTATCGACAGCACCATGCTGGTGCTGATCGTGTCGCTGTCGATGCTCGGGCTCGCCGCGCTGTTTTCGGCGTCCTACGAGAACCCGGCGCGCGTCGTGACCCAGCTCGTCAGCCTCGGCGTCGCGCTGGTCGCGATGTGGATCGTGGCGCAGGTGCCGCCGCAGACGCTGATGCGCTTCGCGCTGCCGGCGTACGTGATCGGGCTCGTGCTGCTGGTCGCGGTCGCGCTCGCCGGCGACGTGGTGAACGGCGCGCGCCGCTGGCTGCACGTCGGCGTGACGCGCTTCCAGCCCTCCGAGATGATGAAGCTCGCCGTGCCGATGATGCTGGCGTGGTATTTCCACCGCAGGGAATCCGGCCTGAGGCTGAGCGACTTCGCGGTCGGCGCGCTGATCCTCATCGTGCCGGTCGCCTTCATCGTCCGCCAGCCCGACCTCGGCACGGCCGCTCTCGTCGCCGCGGCGGGCTTCTATGTCCTGTTCTTTGCCGGCCTCAGCTGGAAAGTGCTCGGCGCCGTCGTCGGCCTGCTCGCCGCAAGCGTGTTCCCGCTATGGGGGATGCTGCACGACTACCAGCGAAAACGCATTCTGACGTTGCTCGATCCGACGCAGGATCCGCTGGGCGCCGGCTACCACATCATCCAGTCGACGATCGCGGTGGGCTCCGGCGGCATCTCGGGCAAGGGCTGGCTGAACGGCACGCAGGCTCACCTCGAATTCATCCCGGAGCGCCACACCGACTTCATCTTTGCGGTGTACTCCGAGGAATTCGGTCTGATCGGCAACGGCGTGCTGCTTGTCCTTTATGCGCTGCTCATCGCGCGCGGCCTGATGATCGCCGCCAACGCGGCGACGGTGTTCGCCCGGCTCCTCGCCGTGGCCATCGCGCTGATGTTCTTCACGTACGCGTTCGTCAACATGGGGATGGTGTCGGGGATCCTTCCGGTGGTCGGCGTGCCGCTGCCGTTTCTCTCCTATGGCGGCACGGCGTTGCTCACGCTGTTCATCGGCGCCGGCATCCTCATGAGCGTCCAGCACAACCGCAAGCTCGTCCAGACCTGATTTGCCGCGAAGCAGCAATTCTTGAAAGCTTATGCCGCATCGTGAAATCATGATGCTGTAAAGTACTGTAAACGCTTGTTTTGTTAAACGCTCTGTAGGCCAAATAGCGTGTTGCTCCGCGCCATGCGTATGCGCACACTTCAGTTCATTACTCTTCGACCGGAGGCGCCATGGATCAACGACAAAAACAAATCGCGCAGCTCGAGCAGGACTGGACCGGCAACCCGCGCTGGAATGGGGTAAAGCGCGGCTACAGCGCGAAGGACGTAGTGCGGCTGCGCGGCAGCGTGCACGTCGAGCACACTCTCGCGAAGCGCGGCGCGGAAAAGCTCTGGCGCATGGCGCAGGAGCGGCCGTTCGTGAATTCCCTCGGCGCGCTGACCGGCAACCAGGCGGTGCAGCAGGTGAAGGCGGGCGTGCCGGCGATCTATCTCTCGGGCTGGCAGGTCGCGGCCGATGCCAACGACTCGCTGCAGATGTATCCCGACCAGTCGCTGTACGCGGTGTCTTCCGTGCCGACCGTAGTGAAGCGCATCAACAATGCGCTCGCTCGCGCAGACCAGATCCAGTGGATGGAAGGCTCTGGCGAGGTGGACTATTACGCGCCGATCGTCGCCGACGCCGAGGCCGGCTTCGGCGGCGTGCTCAACGCTTACGAGCTGATGCGCGCCATGATCGACGCCGGCGCTGCCGGCGTGCATTTCGAGGACCAGCTCGCCGCCGTGAAGAAATGCGGCCACATGGGCGGCAAGGTACTGGTCCCGACGCAGGAAGCGCTGCAGAAGCTGACCGCGGCGCGGCTGGCGGCGGACGTCGCCGGCGTGCCGACCCTGCTGCTTGCGCGCACCGACGCGGAAGCGGCAAACCTGGTCACTTCGGATATCGACGAGAACGACAAGCCTTTCCTCACCGGAGAGCGAACGGCGGAGGGCTTCTACCGCGTGAGGAACGGCATCGAGCAGGCCATCGCGCGCGGCGTCGCCTACGCGCAATACGCCGACATGGTTTGGTGCGAGACGGGGACGCCCGACCTCGAGTTCGCGCGCAGATTCGCGGAAGCGGTTCGCGCCAAGCATCCGGGGAAGATGCTGGCGTACAACTGTTCGCCGTCCTTCAACTGGAAGCGCAACCTCGACGACGCCACCATCGCGAAATTCCAGCGCGAGCTGGGTGCGATGGGCTACAAGTTCCAGTTCATCACGCTGGCCGGCTTCCATTCGCTCAACTACTCGATGTTCGAGCTCGCCTACGGCTACGCGCGCAACAACATGAGCGCCTTCGTCGAGCTGCAGCAGAAGGAGTTCGCCGCCGCCGAGAAGGGCTTTACCGCGGTGAAGCACCAGCGCGAGGTCGGCACCAGCTACTTCGACGAGATCACGCAGGTCGTCACGGCGGGCACGGCTTCCACCACCGCGCTGCGCGGCTCGACGGAGGACGAGCAATTCTTCGATGACAAGAAAAAAGCGCAGCTAGCCGCCGTGTGAGCGCGAGCGCCAAGGTCATCGCGGTCCACGAGAGGCGCGCGTACCTCCCGCGCGACGTTGCCCGCGCGATTCTCGAAGGCTTCGACAAGCACTATCGCCTGTTCCGCGAGGCCTCCGTGCGTGCCCGCGCGCTGTTCGAATGCGCCGCCTGGGCGCAGATGCGCGAACTCGCGCGCGAGCGCATCCAGATGTACGACCTGCGGGTGCAGGAGGCGGTCGAGGCCCTGCTCGACCGCTATCCGGAAGCCGAGCTCGACGAGTCGCTCTGGCCGGCGATCAAGCTCGCCTACATCGGCCTGCTGCATGACCACAGCCAGCCGGAGTGCGCCGAAACCTTCTACAACTCCGTCGCCTGCCAGGTGCTTCACCGGCGGCACTACCACAACGAGTTCATCTTCTGGCGCCCTGCGCTCGCCACCGAGCACCTGGAAGGCGAAGCGCCGACTTACCGCTGCTACTATCCTTTGCGCGCCGGCTTGCGCGCGACGCTACGCGAAATCGTCGCCGGCTGCGGCTTGGCGAACCCCTGGGAAGACCTGCGCTGCGACTTGCTATCCGTAGTGCGCGCGCTGCGGGCGCATTTCCCGCGCCCCGTCCGCGTCCGCCCGGACCTGCAGATCCAGGTGCTCGGGTCGCTCCTCTTCCGCAACAAGGCCGCCTACATCGTCGGCCGGATCATCAACGGGCAGCGCGAGCTGCCTTTCGCCGTGCCGATTCTGCAGAACGAGCGCGGCGAGCTGTACCTGGACGCGCTGCTGGTCGGGGAAAGCCAGCTCCTGGTGCTGTTCTCGTTCGCGCGCGCTTACTTCTTCGTCGACATGGAAGTGCCGGCGGCCTACGTGTCGTTCCTGCGCTGGCTGATGCCGAAGAAGCCGCGCGCCGAGATCTACATGGCGGTCGGACTCGCCAAGCAGGGCAAGACCCTCTTTTACCGCGACCTCCACTACCATCTCAGGCACTCGAGCGACCGCTTCGTCGTCGCCCCCGGCATCAAGGGGCTGGTGATGCTCGTGTTCACGCTGCCCTCGTTCCCGTACGTGTTCAAGGTGATCCGCGACCGCTTCGCGCCGCCGAAGGACATCGACCGCCAGACGGTCAAGGACAAGTACCTGCTGGTCAAGCTGCACGATCGGGTCGGGCGCATGGCCGATACGCTCGAGTACTCGCTCGTCGCGCTGCCGCTGGAGCGCTTTGAACCGGCGCTGGTCGATGAGCTGAAGCGCGAGATCGGCTCGCAGCTCGAGTTCGATGGCGACAAGCTGGTGATCGGGCATGTCTACATCGAGCGCCGCATGCGGCCGCTCAACCTGCACGTCGAGGAGCTGCGGCGCGACGGCGACCTGGCACGGCTGCGCCAGACGCTGCGCGACTACGGCGATGCGATCAAGGAGCTCGCCGGCGCAGGCATCTTCCCCGGCGACATGCTGCTCAAGAACTTCGGCGTCACCCGGCACGACCGCATCGTGTTCTACGACTACGACGAGATCGCGCCCATGACGGACGTGATCTTTCGGCGCATACCGCCGCCCCGCGACTACGCAGACGAGGTCGCGGCGGAGCCTTACTGGTCGGTAGGTCCGAGCGACGTGTTTCCGGAGCAGTTCGAGCGCTTCCTGGTGGGCGACCCGGGGGCGCGCGAGATGTTCTACGAGTACCACCGCGACCTGCTCGATCCATCCTTTTGGCAGGCCAAGCAGGAGCGCGTGCGCGCCGGCCTCCAGGATGACGTCTTTCCCTACCCCGAGGAAATCCGCTTTCCTAGGGCACCGGCCGGTTCTCCGAGAGATTGAGCCAGCCCTTGACGATGCGGTAGATGATCCAGATCGCGTCGGCCGCGAGAATGAACCAGCCGACGATCAAGACAAACAGGATTGCACCGAGCACCGCCCATAGCAGCCCGAACCAGAAGGTGCGGATCTGCCAGCGGAAGTGCGATTCGAGCCACGTGCCGGCGACCTCCTCCTTCCTTACGTAGTTGATGATCACCGCGACGATCCAGACGACGGGAGGCAGGAGGAATCCCGCCGCCTGCAGCGCGTAGACCAGTGTGGTGAGCGTCTTCAGCCGGTCGCTGGCTTCCATTCGTCAAAGGCCGGCGGCGGCGAGGCGCAGGTAGCCGATCGGAATCAGCAGCACCTGCAGGACGACCAGGACGATCAGCGGCGTCAGATCGACGCTCCCCACCGGCGGCACGAAGCGGCGCAGCGGGCGCAGGAACGGCCGCAT
>DATILQ010000005.1:0-10033 GCA_035476235.1 Burkholderiales bacterium | reverse complement strand
GTCGGCATGGTGGCGAACATCATCTGAATCTGTCCGCCCAGAAGATCGGTCAGCGCGGGCACGTTTCCCTTGTAAGGAACGTGCGTGATGTCGACCTTGGCCATCGACTTGAACAACTCGCCCGCCAGGTGGCTCGTCGTGCCCATTCCTGCCGAACCATAGGCCAGCGACGCCGGCTTGCGGCGCGCGAGCTGGATGAGATCTTCCACGCTGCTCACCGCGAGCGAGGGAGGCACGACCAGCAGACCGTCGGCTTCCAGCACCAGAGCGACGGGCGCGAAGTCGCGGATCGGATCGAAGGGAAGGTCTTTGAAAAGCGTGACGTTGAGCGCGTGGGTGCCGATGTTCCCCATGACGAGCGTGTAGCCGTCGGGCGGCGCCTTGGCGACGGCTTCCGCGCCGATGTTGCCTCCCGCGCCGGCTCGATTTTCCACGACGACCGGCTGCGACCAGGCATCATTCAGTTTCTGGCCGATGGAGCGCGCAAAAGTATCCGCGATGCCACCTGCGGGGAACGGCACGATGATCCGGATTGGCTTCTGCGGATAGGGCTGGGCAAGGGCGGATCCCGCCGATACCAGCGCTGCGAAGAACAGAGCAGCGAATTTCATCGTTGGTGAGTTTGGCACAGCCTTCATCGGCCAGGACACGAAAATAAAAAGCCCGGTCCTCTTTTGAGGCCGGGCTTTTGCTAGCTGGTCTTTTGGCTTTGGGCTAGCTTTTTGAAAAGATGGCGTCGAGGCGCTCGAGGTCGTTGATCACCCGCCACTCGGAGGCGCCGGCACCTTCGACCCGCTTCTGCCAGGCATCGAGGCGGCCGAGGTAGCGCCGCGGATCGACGTTGTCGGTCTTGAGCTTGACTACGTTCACCGCGATGATGCGGATGTTTTTCAGGCTGATGGGGAAATTGCGGACGGTGACCTTGTCGAGCTCCTCCTGCATGTCGGAGAAGATGATGATGGTCTTGGTCCCTGCCCCGGTCTCGTTGAGGAACTGCGCGCCCTGGATCAGCCCGCCGGTGATGTCGGTGTAGGCAGTTCCCCGCACCGTCTTGACATACGCATCGATCTGGTCCTTGAAGGCACGCTTCTGGGCATTGGCCTGTGACGGCCGCGAGTCGAAGGTGACCTTGGCAATGATGTCCTTTTCGCTGAAGCTGCGGCTGGTCACCCGCGCGACCATGAGCGAATCGCCGGCCTGCAGCGTCCCCAGCAGATAGTTGATGATGACCTGGGCCTTGCCTGCCTCCTGCGCGTAGGTACCCGACGTATCGACCAACATGTAAACGGCGTTGGAGTGGCTGCGCGAGTCTCCGCAGCCCGAGACTGCCATCCCGACCAACAACAGTGCTGCGAGAAATAGTCGCTGGATCATGATCTCTCCTTGCTCAACGGGACTGCTCGCGCAGCTCGTCCGCGTCTCCCCCACGCTTTGACTTTCCTAGCGCGCGAACGCGCGGCGCCTTCACCAGGTGCTCGATCAGCAGCGGCAGCACGATGACGACGTCATACAGGTTGATGAGCACCCGGCTCAGCCGCCGCGCCAGGTTGCCCAGGATGCGCAGCACGAACGCCAGCGTTCGCACCAGCCCCGCCAGCAGCACCCCGCCGACCGTACGCGTCGAATAGATGAGCGATTCGAGCGGGATCGCGACAAACGCG
Source organism: Burkholderiales bacterium (assembly GCA_035476235.1). GTDB lineage: Bacteria > Pseudomonadota > Gammaproteobacteria > Burkholderiales > SG8-39 > SCGC-AG-212-J23. The sequence goes on along the minus strand of DATILQ010000005.1, from coordinate 8,372 downwards.
AGCGCGAACGGCAGGATGAAGCCGAGCAGCATCTGGCCGGCCGTCGGGATGCGGGCGACCCAGCCGTCGGCGGCGGCCGCCTGTTGCACCGTCGCTAGCGAGTGCAGCAGCGCCTGCTTGTCGGCGATCAGCATGTCGCGCATCAGCGCGAGGGCCGCCTCGATCCCAGCCAGGGTCACGAGAAGGGTCAGCGCGATCCACATCATGCGGTGACGCATGTGCTCGTTCAGGTTGGCGATGCGCGGGAACAGGTGCGTAATGCGCAGCGCCTCCATCAGGAACAACCCCATGGAGGCCTCGACGAAGATGATCACCAGGGCCGCCACCTCGGAGGTGCGCAGCGAGCCGGTGATGTAATCGCCCGCCCCGACCATCTCCGACATCGGCAGCGCGATCAGCTTGAAGTTGATGAAGGCGCCGCCCGACGCCACGGCCATGACCAGGAACGCGATGGCGAACTGCGTGAAGGCGGAGACGGTCAGCGCGTGCTCCGCCTTGTCGGTCTTGGCGTTGATCTGCTCGTATTTTGCCATGTGCCCGTCGACGGCGGCGGTGCTGTCCTGCAGCCCCGTCAATTTCTTGTCGACCTGCGCCATGGTCTTGTCGAGCGAGCGCCAGAACGGCATGAATCCCTCGAGGATCTTGTGCCGCGTCTCGTAGGCGCGGCGATAGTCGGCAAGCGCCTTGTCGTGAATGGTGGTGACCGACCGGTTGATTTCCCCGAGGACCTTCTGCACCATTTCGTTGCCGGTCGATTTGACGTTGGCCATCGCAGTGACGGCTTCCACCCAGTCCGGCGGCGGCGGGGGCACTTCCCCGCACTTCTTGTAGTCCTCCTCTACGCGCGTGATTTCGTCGAGAAGCTTGCGCTGCAGGGCTGGATACCCCTGCAAGTCGCGCGTGACCATCGCGCCGAGGCGCTCGAATTCGCGCTCGATGCGCTGGCCCACTTCCTGGCGGCCATGCGCGAGCAAGACTGCCTTGTTGCGCTGGGTCATGTCGTTGGCGGCCGCCAGCAACCAGCGCGCGCCTATCCGCAGCGGACCACTGATGAGAAAGCCAAGCGAGCCGATCAGGTGGTGCACCGGCTTGCGCGCCGCGTAGAGAAAAGCCATGGCGACCAGCAGCAGGAACAGCACTGACACCGCTGTGTTATCCGGCCAGACCATCCAGTATTCCGAGCCAGTCATGGGACCCTCCCTTTGTGCGTCCAACACGATAGAACAGACCGGCGCAATCCGCCGCACAATTCCTTACCTTTGAGGGAATATGTCTCGGTTTTCCTTACCAAAATCACCGCTGTGGCGCGGTTTTTGGTACCCACAGGACGAACAGGTTGGCGATGACGATTGTCGCGGCGAGGAAGTAGAAGGTAGCCAGCAGGCCATAGCGGTCTGCGACCAGCCCGCCGAGCAAGGGTCCCAGTGCGCCGCCGATGGCCTGAGCACCGAACAGCACCCCGATGCTCGAGCCGCCCATGTTCTTCGGCGTCGCTTCGAGCAGCCAGGCCTGGATGACCGGCCGCGTCGCGTACAGGAAAAACCCGAGCAGCGCCACGAGCGCGATGAACAGCGGCGAGCCGCCGCTGAAGGCCATGAGCGCAAGCACCCCTGCGCTCGTGAGCATGCTGCTCATCAGGATGCGCTTGCGGCCCATGCGGTCCGACAGATGCCCGGCGACCGGCGCCGCGGCAAAGCCTGCCGCCTGCAGCGCAAAAAGGCAGGCTCCGACCAGGGCCGGCGAATACCCCATCTCGCGCGCCAGGAACACCGGTAGAAAGGTAAGCAGCGCGGCCTGCGTCATGGTGCGGAATGAAGAGCCTGCCGACAGCAGCACGAGGGCTCGATTGCGGAACAGGCTCTTGAGTCCCTTCAGGTACTCGGCGAGCGATTGCCGCTCCACGTGCTTCGTGCCGAACTCAAGCGTGCCGAGCAAGACGAGTATCAGCATCGCGACGACGAGTCCCGGCAGGACATTCATCACCACCACCTGCCGCCACGAGAACAGCGCAAGCAGCGCGCCGATCACGACCGGCGCAACCGCGTCGCCGACATTGCCGCCCATGCCGTGCAGCGAAAGAACCAGGCCTTTGCGCTCCGGGTAGCGCTGGCCAAGCGTCGGGATTGCCGTCGGATGCCAGATGCTGTTGCCAAAGCCGACCAGCGCGATGCACGCGAGCAGCATTGCGTAGCTGTGGGTAAAGCCGATGAGCAGGTACGGGAAACCGACCCAGAAGAGGGAGACCGCCATCAGCAGGCCCTTGCGGCCGACCGTATCGACCAGCACTCCGCCCGGCACATTCGCAATGGCTGCGGCGACGTACTGGCAGGTCATGATCAGCCCGATCTGGCTGTACGTCAGACCGAGCTCGCTGCCGATCAGCGGCAGCAGCAGGTAGAACGTCGCCGGATACCAGTGCGTCAGGCCGTGGCCGACGGTGATCAGCCACACATCGCGAAACGCATGTCGCGGCGCGGCCTGCGCCGCGGCAATACCGGTCAAGCGGGCTCCTTGCTCAGCACTTTCTTGAGGTACCGCCCGACCAGCTCCGCGGACAGAGTGACGGCCGGGTCGTACTCCGGCGCGTCCTCGAGCTGCTCCAGGTCGTTCAGCCCGCAGGCCTTGTAGATCCGGTTGGTGGCCGAGATCAGGCGCGCGGGCTGGTCGGCGCTGGCATTGAAATGCTGGTGGATGGTGTTCGGCGGTATGTAGATGACGTCGCCGGCCTCCCACTCATAGCGCTTCACCTCGGCCTGCGGCGTCCAATGATAGGTGTCGGTGATCTCGACGTCGCAATCCTGATGCAGGTCGTAGCCGCGGCCCTCCAGCACGTACAGGCACTCCTCGGCGAGGTGGCGGTGGCGCCCCGAGCGGCTGCCCGGTGGGATGATCTGCATGTAGGCATCGACCGTTTCCATCCGCGTGTTCATCTGCTCGTTGATCAGGTGCTTGAGCAGGCCCTGGCGCGACATTTCCCACGGCATGTCGTCGGGGTGGACGATCTTGCGCCGCTTCGCATTGCGCGCCGGGGCGGCTGCCGCGTCGTCGAGCAGCGCCTGGTACAGCTTCTGGTGGTTGCGTCCCTTCATCCACGCTTTCGATTCATCCCAGGCCATGGCTACTCCTCTTTCTCTCTGACTTTATAACCCTCGGCGCCGCGCGCCGGCTCGGCCGGGCGCGGCTCGACGAGCTGCTGGAACAGCAGGTTCATGAACATGTACATCGGCTTGGTCTTGATGACCAGGGCGCGCGCCGGCCGGTCCGGGCTGGCGTTGAAGTGCTGGTGCACGCAGTTGTTGTGCACGATCGCCACGTCCCCCGCCTGCCAGTCGTAGCGCACGCCGTCATGTACTTCGTAGCCTTTGCCGTCGAGGATGTAGAACGCCGCCTCGTTGACGTGGCCGTGCTTCTGCGACCTGCCGCCCGGGGCGTACTCCTCGAGGTGAAGATGGAACATCTGCGTGATGCCGTCCTTCGGCTCGACATAGTGCCGGCTGTAGGTCTGGGGTCCGTCGACGAACCTGAGCTCCTTTCCCTTCCTCACGCGCGGCATGGCGCGCAGCCGCGCGAGCTCCTCGCGCAGGCTGTACTGCCCCTGAAGGGCGCGCACGAAGACGCGGTCCTTCTTGCTGTGATAGTGCGATTCGGTGCCCATCGCGTTCTCCCTGACTACCACAATCGCTCGCCGTTTTCGACCTTGCGCAGCATCTCCTGCTGAAACTCCGGCGGGCCGAAACCGAAGCGCTCGCCGCGCTGCTCGTAGAAGAACGGCGCGCCGCTGCGGCTGCTGAACTCGCGCATCCACTCTAGCAGGCGCTCGTCAGGATCGCGCCCGGCCGAGCACAGGATGAAAGCGGGCCGCGCGCGCCAGCGGGTCGGCACCGCCATGACCCCCAGCCGGTCCGGGCGGAATTCCTCCGGGAACGGGCTGTCGGGCATCAGCCAGCCGCAGACGAAGTTGCGGCAGGGCTCGACCGGCCTTTGCTCGTAAATCGAGCAGCAGCCGTCACCGCGGAAATGGCAGGGCTGCCCGGGCTTCATCTCGTGCCCGCGGATATTCCCGGCCACCCAGCCGTCGCAGCACGCCGTGCAGGTTCCGCACTCGCGCCGCGCCGGCTGCAGCGCGATCACCGCCCCGCAGCACTTCTTGTATTTCTGGCCGCTGCCGCATGGACAAGGATCGTTTCGCCCGACTCGCATTCAGCGCCGTGAGTATACTCGCGTACCGTTATTGAGAATCATATTCTGCATAGGGGAACGGGGCGATGACCGTTTACCTGGTGGTGCTGCTGTCGATCCTGAATTCCATCGGCCAGCGCGGCAGCAAGCTGGCGGTCTCCCTCTACGCGCTGGAGCTGGGAGGCGGCTCGTTCACGGTGGGCCTGCTCGCCGCGATGTTCGCGGCGTTTCCGCTGCTCCTCGCCGTGCATGCCGGGCGCATCTCCGACCGCGTCGGCGTGCGTACCCCGATACTCTTCGGCACGGCAACGATGGCCTGCGGCCTCGCGCTGCCTGCGCTGGCCGGCGGACTGCCGGTATTGTTCCTGTGCGCGGCGCTGATCGGCCTGGGCCACATCTTTTTCCATGTCTCGATTCACAACCTGGTCGGATCGCTCGGCGCCGCGGAAGACCGCACGCGCAACTTCGCCACCTTCGCGCTGGGCGGCTCGATCGCCGCGTTCGCCGGGCCCTCGCTTGCCGGCTTCGGCATCGAGATCGCCGGCTACCGCGCCACGTTCGCGGTGCTCGCCGTGATCGCCCTCATGCCGGCGCTGATCGTGCTGCTGCACAAGGCCCTCATTCCAGCGCACGTGCGCCATGAGGAGGAAACCGCAAAGAGCGCGCTCGACCTCCTGGCGAACGCCGCGCTGCGGCGAACCCTGATCATGAGCGGCGTCACGCTCACGGGAATCGAGCTGTTCTCGTTTTACCTGCCGATCTACGGGCGCGCGATCGGGCTGTCGCCTGGCGTGATCGGCATGATCCTGTCGAGCTACGCGCTCGCCGGCTTCATCGTGCGGGCCCTCATGCACCGGCTCGCCAAGCGATTCACGGAGGCGGGCGTGCTGAGCGGGTCGCTGTTCCTCGCCGCCCTGGCGTACGTCGCGGTACCGGCCCTGACCGACGGCGCTCTGTTGGCGTTCGCCGCGTTCGCGCTCGGGCTCGCGCTCGGCTCGGCGCAGCCGCTCACCATCATCCTCACCTACAACCATGCCCCCAAGGGCCGCTCGGGCGAAGCGCTCGGCATGCGGCTCATGGCGAACAAGGTGACGCAGATCGCCGTGCCGCTCATCTTCGGCGGGATGGGGGCTGCGCTCGGCGGCGCCGCGCCGGTGTTCCTGTCGACCGGGGCGTTTCTCCTGGCCGGCGGCGTGCTGTCGCTGCGAGAGCTTCGCAATCAGGCGTAAACTTCATCCGTATGGCAGAACCCGGTTCTCGTATATCGAACAAGGCAGGCTGATGCGAGCGGACCAGAATGAATTGCTGACGCGCACCGGCCCCGGCACGCCGCTGGGGCAGCTGTTCCGGCGCTACTGGCTGCCGGCCCTGCTCGCCTCCGAGCTTGCCGAGCGCGATGGCGCGCCGGTGCGGGTGAAGCTGCTTTCCGAGCGGCTGATCGCCTGGCGAGACAGCCAGAATCGCCTCGGGCTGATGGACGAGTTCTGCGCCCATCGCGGGGTCTCGCTCTGGTTCGGCCGCAACGAGGAGAACGGGCTGCGCTGTTCCTATCACGGCTGGAAGTACGACGTCACGGGCCAATGCGTCGAGATCCCGTCCGAGCCGGACAACCCGAAGCTTTGCTCGCGAATGAAGCTCAGGTCCTATCCGCTGGTCGAGCGCGGCGGGGTGCTGTGGACTTACATGGGCCCGCCGGAGCACCAGCCGCCGCTCCCCGAGCACGAGTGGGCGATGGTGCCGGACAGCCATCGCTTCGTGTCCAAGCGCTGGCAGGAGTGCAATTACCTGCAGGCGATGGAAGGCGGCATCGACTCGAGCCATGTCTCCTTCCTGCACCGGCACACGATGAGCGTCGATCCCCTGTTCAAGGGAGCGAAAGGCAACGAGTACAACCTCAAGGACCTGCGCCCGCACTTCGAGGTGGTGGAGTCGCCGGGCGGGCTGTATATCGGGGCGCGGCGAAACGCCGGCGAGGGCGAATACTACTGGCGCATCACCCAGTGGATCATGCCCAGCTTTACCCTGATCCCGCCGCGCGGCGACCATCCCATCGGCGGCCACTCCTGGGTGCCGATCGACGACGAGAACTGCTGGGCGTGGAGCACCAACCATCATGCGGCGCGTCCGCTGGGGGACGAGGAACGCTCGGCGCTGGAGGCTGGAATGGGCATCCACGTGCCCCTCATCCCCGGCAGCTTCCGCCCGGTCGCCAACAAGGACAACGACTACCTGATGGATCGCGGCGCGCAGAAGGATGGGCGCAGCTTCTCCGGCGTCGAGGGCTTCGCGATGCAGGACGCTTCGGTGCAGGAGAGCATGGGTCCGATCCAGGACCGCACCCGGGAGAACCTGGTGCCGACCGATCAGGGCATCATCGTGGCGCGCCGCCGGCTGCTGAAGGCGGCGCAGGACCTGGACAAGGGAATCGCGCCTCCGGGCGTGGAGGCCGCCCATCAGCGCGTGCGCTCGGTCTCCATCATCCTGCCGCACGGGGTACCGTTCAGCGAGGCGGCCGAGGCCGCGCTCACCCCGCAACCCGGCTCGGCTCACGCTACGGTTTGATTCTCGGCCTCGTAGGCCTTTTCCATGTTCGGTTTCAGGCTGTGCTTGGCGAGGGCCTCTGAGAACCATGCCCGGATTTCCGGCCGCTCGTCCGCGTAGTCGATCTGGTCGCCGCCCAGGCGCCGGCTGATCCAAGCCTTGGGCACGCCCTGCGCATTGCGGATCGCCACGCCCTCGGCCTTGAACGCCAGGTAGCGCGCGGGCGTCGTCCCGGTATTGAAGTGCTGGTGGAACCAGAGGTTCGGCGGCACGATCATCGCGCCCTCGCGCCAGTCGTAGCGCTTCGGCTCCTCGCCCTCGGGCCACATCAGGCTGAAGCCCTCGCCGCTCAGGACGATGACGTGCGCCCCGGGGCCGTGCGCATGGGCCTTCTTGTACGTGCCGACGGGGAACTGCGAGATGTGGCTGTTCATCGAGCCTTTCGCCATGCTGAAGCGCGTATGCCCGCCGCCGGCGCCGCGCTCCTTCGCCGCGAACAGGGGCAGGTTCACCGCATCGGCGACAAAGTTCGTGTCCAGGAGCAGCCCTTTCTGCTCGCCCTTGTTGGCGAAATATTCCGGCTCGCCGTTGAAGCGTTCCTTGAAGTCATAGTCGGTGTTGAAGACAAAATCGACATCGCCGAAGGCGTTGATGATGACCGGTGCGTTGGTCACGGCGACGTAGCGCGCGGCGTGCTTGCCCGAGCCGTTGAAATGCTGGTGCCAGGCATTGAGCGGAATGGCGAAGATCGCCCCCGCCTTCCACTCGAAGCTGATGCGCTTTCCGGCCTTGTTCCAGACGGCGGTCGAGCCGCGGCCGTCGAGCACGTAGATCATCTCCTCGTACAGCTGCCGCTGCGGCGCGAGGCTCTTCCCAGCCGGGATCTCGCAGACATAGCAGTCGTTCGAGGTCCGCGAGGCATCGTGGTTGAGAAATACGGCCCGTCCGCCGCGTCGCGGCCAGGGCCGCAGCTCCACCTTGTGCAGATCGGGAACATACATGGAGCTGATGATGTCGAGCCCTTCGCCGCGCACCCAGCGGGTGTAGGGCGTTTCCTTCTCGGCGGCGAACTTCCTCGCCAGCTCCTCGGAGACGGTGGCGTTTTTCATTCGTCGTGATTGTGATTCGTCTCGTGGTGCCGCGGCTCGAAGCCGACGCCGCCGGGCGCCGGCTCGGTCGGGCGCGGAATCACCGACTTCTGAAACAGCAGGTTCATGAACATGTACATGGGCTTGGTCTTGATGACCAGGGCGCGCGCCGGCCGGTCCGGGCTGGCGTTGAAGTGCTGGTGCACGCAGTTGTTGTGCACGATCGCCACGTCCCCCGCCTGCCAGTCGTAGCGCACGCCGTCGTGTACTTCGTAGCCCTTGCCGTCGAGGATGTAGAACGCCGCCTCGTTGACGTGGCCGTGCTTCTGGGTGCGCCCGCCGGGCGCGTATTCTTCGAGATGGACATGCAGGGTCTGCGTGAGCCCGTCCACCGGCTCGACGAAATGCTTCGAGAAAGACTGCGGTCCGTCCACGAACTTCATCTCCTTGCCCTTGATCACGCGCGGCATGGCGCGCAGCCGCGCGAGCTCCTCGCGCAGGCTGTACTGCCCCTGAAGGGCGCGCACGAAGACGCGGTCCTTCTTGCTGTGATAGTGCGATTCG
>DATILQ010000004.1:0-1535 GCA_035476235.1 Burkholderiales bacterium | reverse complement strand
GCAGAAGGAGCTGGAGGCGCTGCTGCGCGCCCAGTTCGGCCTGCGCATGCAGCTCGCGACCCAGCAGCTCACCAACACGAGCCAGCTCAAGAAGGTGCGCCGCGACATCGCGCGCGTGCGCACCGTCATGAAGGAGAAGTCAGCCAAATGAACCAACAGGCCGCCGCCGCGCCCGCCAGGAACCAGCGCAAGCTGATTGGCCGCGTGACGAGCAACAAGATGCAGAAGACGGTGGTGGTGCGCGTCGAGCGCCGCGTGCGCGATCCGCTCATGGGCAAGACCATCACCCGCACCCGGAAGTACCACGCGCACGTCGAGGCCGGGGAGTTCGGCGAGGGCGACCTGGTCGAGATCGCCGAGTGCCGGCCGATGTCGCGCACCAAAGCGTGGCGCGTGACGCGCCTGGTGGAAAAATCGAAGGCGGTTTAGGGTTTGTAGTAAGATCGCCGCCTTCCTGCCCCGGACGGGGTCCAAAACTGCGCTGCCTGCAGCGCAAGTTGGAGTGGAGAGAGCAATGATTCAAATGGAGTCGGTGCTGGACGTCGCCGATAACACCGGTGCACGTGCCGTCATGTGCATCAAGGTGCTCGGCGGCTCGAAACGCCGCTACGCGTCGATCGGCGACGTGATCAGGGTGAGCGTCAAGGACGCGGCGCCGCGCGGCCGCGTGAAGAAGGGCGAGATCTACCACGCGGTCGTGGTGCGCACCGCCAAGGGCGTGCGCCGTGCGGACGGCTCGCTGATCCGCTTCGACCGCAACGCCGCGGTGCTGCTCACGCCGAAGATGGAGCCGATCGGCACGCGCATCTTCGGGCCGGTGACGCGCGAGCTGCGCACCGAGCAGTTCATGAAGATCGTCTCCCTCGCCCCCGAGGTGCTGTAATGCAACGGATAAAGAAAGGCGACGAAGTCATCGTCATCTCCGGCCGCGACCGGGGCAAGCGCGGCACGGTGCTGCGGCGCGTGGATGCCGAGCACGTGGTGGTGGAAGGCGTGAACCGCGTGAAGAAGCACCAGCGTCCGAATCCGATGCGCGGCCAGACGGGCGGCATCGTCGACAAGGATCTGCCGATCCACGTCTCGAACATCGCGCTGTTCAATCCGGCGACCAAGAAAGCCGACCGCAGCGGCGTGAAGCGCCTCGAGGACGGTCGCAAGGTGCGCATCTTCAAGGCGAACGGCGAGCAGGTGGAGGCCTAGGCATGGCCAAGGACAAGGAGCAGAAGGACCAGAAGCAGGACGCGAGGCCCAAGCAGGCGGGCGGCGACAAAGGGGCGCAGAAGCCCCAGCAGGCGCAGCAGCAGGCGAAGGCGCAGCCGAAGAAGGAAGCGCAGAAGCCGGCCGCTGCGCCCAAGGAAAAAGCGCCGGAGATCCCGGCGCCGCCGGCACGCCTCGCGCGCTACTACCGCGAGAAAGTCGTGCCGGAGCTGACGCAGAAGTTCGGCTACAAGAGCATCATGCAGGTGCCGCGCCTCAAGAAGATCACGCTCAACATGGGCGTGGGCGAGACCACCACCGACAAGAAGGTGCTGGAT
>DATILQ010000003.1:0-2409 GCA_035476235.1 Burkholderiales bacterium | reverse complement strand
GGTCAGCCAGATCTCGCTCCTGATCAACCAGATCTTCGCCTCGTTCCTGCCCACCGGCAGCGTGTCGTGGCTCTACTACGCCGACCGCCTGATGGAATTCCCCGCCGGCGTGCTGGGCGTCGCGCTCGGCACCATCCTGCTGCCGAGCCTGTCCAAATACCACGCCGACGCCGATCACGCCGAATATTCGCGCCTCATCGACTGGGGCCTGCGCGTCACGGTGCTGCTCGCGGTGCCGGCCGCCGTCGCGCTCGCGGTGATGGCGCTGCCGCTGATTGCGGCACTTTTCCACTACGGGCGGTTTACCGCGGCCGACGCTTTCCTGACGCGCGAGGCGCTGGTCGCGTACAGCATCGGCCTCATCGGCATGATGGCGGTAAAAATCCTCGCGCCGGGCTTTTATGCGCGCCAGAACATCTCCACGCCGGTGAAAATCGGCATCTTCACCCTGGTGGTGACGCAGCTCATGAACCTCGCCTTCATCGGCCCGTTCAAGCACGCCGGCCTCGCGCTCGCGATCGGCCTCGGCGCATGCCTGAACGCAGCGTTCCTCTTTTACCTGCTGAAGAAGGACAGGATCTACGTGCCGCAGCCGGGCTGGGCGCTTTTCCTCCTGAAGGTCGCCGCCTCCGTAGGCTTGATGGCGGTCGTGGTCTTCACCACCATGGGCGAGGATCGCTGGTGGCTGAACGCGTCCTGGCACCTCAAGCTGCCCGCCGTCGTCGGCGTGGCGCTGCTCGGCGCGGTGGCGTATGGCGCATGCCTCGCGCTGTTCGGTTTCCGCTTGCGTGATTTCTCCCGGCGGGGCGCTGGCTGATGGCCGGGCTCGAGGCGTTCGAGAGAGTGCTTGCCGAAAAAGAGGAAAGAATCGACCTCGCGCGCGCTTGCCTGATGATCGCGCAGGACGCGTATCCGGATCTGTCGGTCGACCGCTACCTCGGCGACATCGAGCGCATGGCGATGCGGGTGAGGGCGCGGTTGCGCGACGGCGGCGGCGCGGAAGACCGAGTCGTGGCGCTCAACGAGTTTCTGTTCGGCGAGCTCGGCTACTTCGGCAACACCAAGGATTACTACGATCCGCGCAACAGCTATCTCAACGAGGTCATCGAGCGCCGGACCGGCATCCCGATCACGCTCGCCATCCTGTACATGGAAGTCGGGCGGCGAATCGGCCTGCCGCTCGCGGGCGTCTCCTTTCCCGGGCATTTCCTGGTGCAGCTGAAGCTGCGCCGGGGCATGGTGGTGCTCGATCCGTTCTCCGGCGGCGCGCCGGTCTCCGAGGAGGAGCTGCGCGAGCGCCTGAAGCGGGTCATTCCGGAAGGCGCGAGCGACGATCTGCCGGTGTCCGAGCTGCCGCTCGAGCAGTTCCTCGAGCCGGCCACGAACCGCCAGATCCTGGCGCGCGTGCTGCGCAACCTCAAGGGCATCTATCGCGACACCGGCAAGCCGGAGCGGATGCTCGAAGTCCTGAACCGGATGCTGCTGGTGGCGCCGGAGGCGAGCGCTGAGCTGCGCGACCGCGGTTTCGTCTATCACAAGCTCGAGTGCTACCGCGCCGCGCTGCAGGATCTGCGCGATTACGTCGAGCGCGAGCCTGACGCACCCGACAGCGACGAGGTGCGGGTGCGCGTGGTGGAGCTGTCGAGCCTCTGTGCGCGGCTGAATTAGGGCTACAATCGCCGCTCCATTTTCGAGGGGGTTTTTTTGATGAAACGCAGATCATTTCTGAAGCGCGCCGCCGCCGGTCTCGCAGTCGGCAGCGTCGCCGCGCCGGCGATCGCGCAATCGTCGCCGAGCATCCAGTGGCGCATGACCACCAGCTGGCCCAAGAGCCTGGACACGCTGTTCGGCGGGGCCGACTGGGTGTCCAAGCGGGTGTCCGAGATCACGGAAGGGAAATTCCAGATCCGGACCTTCGCCGCGGGCGAGATCGTCCCGGGGCTGCAGGTTCTGGACGCGGTGCAAGCCGGCACGGTCGAGTGCGGCCATACCGCTCCCTACTACTATTTCGGCAAGGACCCAGGGTTCGCCTTCGGCACGGCAGTCTGCTTCGGGATGAACGCGCGGCAGCAGACCGCGTGGTGGCACTTCGGCGGCGGCAAGGAAGTCATGGCGCCCCTCTACAAGGACTACGGCGTGCTGTCGTTACTGGCCGGCAATACCAACTGTCAGATGGGCGGATGGTTCCGCAAGGAGATCAAATCCATCGCCGATCTCAAGGGCCTCAAGTTCCGTATCGGCGGATTCGCCGGCGTCACCCTTGCCCGGCTCGGTGCGGTGCCGCAGCAGCTCGCGGCGCCCGACATCTATCCCGCGCTCGAGAAGGGAACGATCGACGCCGCCGAGTGGGTCGGCCCTTACGATGATGAGAAGCTGGGCTTCAACAAGGTCGCGAAGTTCTACTACTAC
>DATILQ010000002.1:0-10761 GCA_035476235.1 Burkholderiales bacterium | reverse complement strand
TTGTTCAGGAAGAAGATTTTTCTTTGACAGGACCGCAAGCACCTCGAGCGTTGGCCGCACCGTCAGCTCTGGATCCCTTCCGCCGCGCACGAGCTGCAGGGCCTGCGCCACGAACTCGATCTCGCGGATGCCCCCCGGGCCGAGCTTGACGTGCTCGGCGAGCTCGCGCCGCGCTACCTCGCGGCGTACTTCGGCGTGTAAACGCCGCATCGCGTCGAGCGTTGCATAGTCGAGGTACTTGCGGAACACGAAGGGCTGCACGATTTTCATCAGCTCTGCGTGATGCGAGCCGGTCAGGGGACGCGCCTTCAGCCAGGCATAGCGTTCCCACTCACGCCCATGCGCGATCAGATAGGTTTCGAGGGAATCAAAGCTGCAGACGAGCGGGCCCGCATCGCCGAACGGGCGCAGCCGCATGTCGACGCGGAAAGCGAAACCGTCCTCGGTGAGCTCGGCGAGCAGCCGGATCAGCTTCCTGCCGGCCGTCTCGTAGCGCTCCTGCTGGTCGATCGCGCCCGGGTAGACAAACACGAGGTCGATATCGGAAGAGACGTTGAGCTCGCGGCCGCCGAGCTTGCCCATGCCGACGACCACCAGGTCCTCGGCGCCGAGCCAGCGCAGCGCGGTGGAAATCTCGAGCTCCGCAAGATCGCTCATCGCGCCGCAAACCTCGTCCAGATCTGCCCGCCGCGACAGGTCGCGCGCCATCACGCGCAGCAGCACGCGCTGCCTGAGCTGACGCAAGCGGCGCTTCAGGCTCGCTTCGTCATCGTGCCGCGCGAGCGCGAGCGCATGCGCCATTTCGTCGCGCGAGAAGGCGGCGGGATCGGCGAGCTCGGCGGTGAGCTCGGGACGCGCCGCGAGAAGCCGCGCGGCGTAGCGTGAAGTGGCTATTTCCTCAATCGGTTCCGGCATCTACGGTTAAAATGGAAGTCTGAAACTCAATTCCACCATGAAGCCGCTGTGGCGCGCCATTGAAGCGCTCGCCTGGATCGCGTTTTTCGTCTTCGCGACGCTGCTGCTCGCGCTGCGCTTCTGGCTGCTGCCGGACATCGAGCGCTATCGCGGCGACATCGTCGCGGCGATCGAGCGCAGCGTCGGCCTGCCGATCAAGATCGGCGGCATCGAGGCAGGATGGCTCGGCCTGCGGCCGCAGATCAGCCTCTCCGACGTGCACCTCTACGATCATCAGGGCCGCGAAGTTCTGGCGCTGCCTTCGATCCGCAACGTCGTCTCGTGGCGCTCGCTGCTGTACGGCCAGATTCGGCTGCATTCGCTCGCCGTCGACGGACCGCGGCTCGACGTGCGCCGCGACGCGGACGGCGCCTTGTACGTCGCCGGCATGAAGCTCGCGGTCGACGGCGAGCGCCGCTTCGCCGACTGGCTGCTCGGGCAGGAGGAGATCGTCATCAGCAACGCCGAGATCGAGTGGCGCGACGAGAAGCGTGCCGCGCCGCCGCTGGCGCTTTCCGCGCTGAACCTGCGCCTGCGAAATTCTGGCGACCAGCATTCTATCGGGCTCACGGCGCGTCCGCCGGAGGAGCTGGGCTCGAGCGTCGAATTGCGTGCCCAGCTGGAAGGCCGCAGCGCTACCGATCCCGCGGCCTGGAACGGCCGGCTCTACGCCCAGCTCGGCTACACCGACCTCGCTGCCTGGCGGGCGTGGATCGACTACCCGCTCGATGTGCGCGCAGGGCAGGGCGCGATCCGCGTCTGGACCACGCTCGAAAACGGCCGCGTGAAAGAGGGCACGGTGGACGTCGCGCTCTCCAACGTCACCGCGCGCCTGGCGCATAATCTTGCGCCGCTCGAGCTCGCCTCCGTGCGCGGCCGCCTGCAAGGTCGCACGCTCCGCGACGGCTATGAATTCAGCGGTCGCGGGGTAGCCCTCGGCGCTGAAAACGGACTGGCCATCCCCGCCACCGATTTCCAGCTCGTCCTGAAGCCGGGAGCGACCGGCGCCGACGCCTCGGGCGCGGCGGCGGCGAACGTGGTCGAGCTCGAGCCGCTCGCGCAGCTCGCGGCCACGCTGCCCTTGCCCGCGGACGTGCGCCGGCTCCTGGCCGATCTGGCGCCGCGCGGCCGGCTGCTCGATGCGAAGCTCGAGTGGGGCGGCGATCTTGCCGCGCCGAAGCGCATCGCGGTGCGCGGCCGGTTTGCCGATCTGGGGATGCGCGCGCGCGGCGAGGTACCGGGGTTCGCGGGACTGTCGGGAAGCATCGACGCGAGCGAGGCGAAGGGCAGCGTGTCCCTGGCGTCGCGCAAGGCCGAGCTCGATTTTCCGCGCATTTTTCCCGAGCCGCGCATCGCGTTCGAAACCCTGAACGGGCGCATCGACTGGGAGCGCCACGACGAGCGCCAGGTCGCAGTGCGGTTCTCGTCGCTCGGCTTCTCCAACGCTCAGCTCACCGGCAACGCCTCCGGGGCTTATACCTACACCGGCAGCGGCCCCGGCGCGATCGACCTCTCGGCGCAGCTGAGCCGCGCCGACGGCGCGCAGCTCGCACGCTACCTGCCGCTGCCGGAGATCATGAGCAAGGCGACGCGCGACTGGCTCGCGGGCGCGATCGTGTCCGGGCAGGCAAGCGACGTACGCCTGCGCCTGCGGGGCGATCTGCGCGATTTTCCCTTTGCCGACCCCGCCAAGGGGCAATTCCAGGTTTCAGCACGCGTGGAAAAGGGCGTGCTGAACTACGCCAACGGCTGGCCGCTCCTCTACGACATCGACGGCGAGCTGCTGTTCGAGCGCGACAGGGTGGAGAGCGTCGGCCGCCGCGGCACGCTGCTCGGCGCGCAGCTCGCGAACGTGCGCGTCAGTATCCCGAGCCTGGTCGCGCCCGAGCGGCTCCTCGTCATCAGCGGCCAGGCGGACGGAAATACCGGCGACTTTCTCAAATTCATCGACGCGACGCCGGTGAAGCGCATGACCGGCGGCTTCACCGAGCCGATGAGCGCGCTCGGCAGAGGCAGGCTCCACCTCAAGATGGAGCTGCCGCTCACCAACCTCGCCGCGACGAAGCTGGCGGGCGAGTACCAGTTCGCCAGCAACAGCGTCACCCTGCATCCGCAGCTGCCGCCGGTCGAGCGCGCCACCGGCAAGGTCAGCTTCACCGAGTCCACGCTCACGGTGAGCGAAGTGCGGGGGCGCCTGTTCGGCGGCCCGCTCGCCGTCAGCGGCGGCTCGCGCCCTGGCGGCGGCATCGAGGTGGTGGCGAAAGGCGAGGCGACGCTCGCCGGGGTGCGGCCGCTCTTCGACTCCGCGTGGCGCCGCTACCTGAGCGGTGCGGCGGCCTACAGCGCAACGCTGCAGGTGCGCGACGGGCGCACGCGGATCATTGTCGAGTCGCTCCTGCGTGGCGTCTCGAGCGCGCTGCCCGCGCCGCTCGCGAAAAGCGCGCCCGATACGCTGCCGTTGCGCATCGAGGTGGTTCCAGCCGACGGCGGTGCGCACGACCGCATTTCGCTCACGCTCGGGCGCCTTGCCGCAGTGGAATTCGACCTCCAGCGCCAGGGCGAGGCGATGGTCGTGCAGAAGAGGGCGATCTGGCTCACGCCGAGCCCCGGGCAACCGGTGCGGCTTCCGGAGCAGCCGGGCACGCTGGTCTATGGCTCGCTCGCCGCGCTCAACGTCGACCGCTGGATCGCGCTGGCGACCGGTGATGGCGGCGGCGGCGGCGCGGTTGCGATCGATCTGGATGTGAAGATCGGCGCGCTGGACGTCTACGGCAAGCGGATCAACGAGGTCTCGATGCGCGGCGCCGTCGATGCCGCCGGCTGGTCGGTGATGCTGACCGCCAAGGAACTCGCCGGGAACCTGTCCCACCGCAGCGGCCAGCTGATCGCGCGGCTCACGCACTTGCAGGTCCCCGAGGACTATCCCGGCGCCAAACCCCAGGAGATCAGCCAGCCCAAGGATCTGCCCTCAGTCGACCTCATCACCGAACGCTTCATCTACCACGAGAAGGAGCTCGGCCGGGTCGAGGTGGTGGCGCAGCCCGCAGGGGAGGATTGGCGGCTCGACAAGCTGGCGTGGAAAAGTCCCGAAGCATCGCTGACGGGAAAAGGCATCTGGCGTCCCGGCAGCCCGTCGCGCACGTCGGCGGACTTCGCCCTCGACGCCGCCGATTGCGGCAAGCTCCTCGAGCGCGTGGGCTATGCCAACCTCGTCAAGGGCGGCAAGGCGAGGCTGCAGGGCTCGCTCGCGTGGAACGGCGATCCGCTGGCCATCGACTACCCTAGCCTGGCCGGCCATGTGCAGATGCAGGCCGAGGACGGCCAGTTCCTCGAGGTCGATCCCGGCCTGGGCAAGCTGGTGTCCCTGATGAGCCTGCAGGCGCTGCCGCGGCGCCTGACGCTCGACTTTCGCGACGTGTTCTCCAAGGGCTTCCAGTTCGACCGCATCGCCGCCGACGGCCAAATCGACCATGGCCTGATGGCGATCAAGGAGTTCCGCATGCGCGGCTCGGCCGCCCAGGTCGAGATGAGCGGCGAGGTCGACCTCGCGAACGAGACGCAGAACCTGCGAGTACGAGTGGTGCCGAGCCTGGGCGACTCGGCCTCCACGGTGCTGGCCTTCCTCAATCCGCTGCTGGTATTTCCTGCCGCGCTGGCGCAGCGCATCCTGAAGGACCCGCTCGGCCACATTTTCGCTTTCGACTACTCGATTACCGGTACCTGGGACGACCCGAAGGTCGCCAAAATGGGCGTCAACGCCACGCGACTCAACGACGAAGTCGTGCCGGACAGCAAGTAGCCATGCCCAGCTCGCGATTCGCCGCCCTGCAGATGGTCTCGACGCCCGAGGTGATGTCGAACCTCGAGTCGGCCGACAGGCTGATCGCCGCGGCAGCGGCGGCCGGCGCGCGCCTCGCGGCGCTGCCCGAGAACTTCTATCTCATCGGCCGGCACGAAGCCGACAAGGTCAAGGTGCGCGAGCCCGACGGCGAGGGCCCGATCCAGAGCTTTCTCGCCGCCGCCGCGCGGCGCCACCGCGTCTGGATAGTCGGCGGCACCGCCCCCATATCGTGTACGGACCCGGGACGCATCCGCAGCGCCTGCCTGGTGTTCGACGATTCCGGGAGACGAGTGGCACGCTACGACAAAATGCATCTGTTCCGCTTCGAGGCGGGCGACGAGCGCTACGACGAGTCGCGCACGCTTGAGGGGGGCGAGAGCGCGGTCGCGGTGCAAAGCCCCTTCGGGCGTCTCGCGCTGTCGGTTTGCTACGATGTGCGCTTTCCCGAGCTGTACCGCGGGCTCGGCGATTTCGACGCCATGTTCGTTCCCTCGGCCTTCACCGTGCCGACCGGCGCTGCTCACTGGGAAACGCTGCTGCGCGCCCGCGCCATCGAGAACCAGGCGTACGTCGTTGCGCCCGCGCAGGGCGGGCTGCACGCGAGCGGCCGGCGCACCTACGGGCACAGCATGATCGTCGACCCATGGGGCCAGGTGCTGGCGGTGCGCCCCGAAGGCGAAGGGGTGTTGCTCGCCGAAATCGACACCGAGCGGGTACAAGAGGTGCGCGCGTCGCTGCCCGCCATTGCGAACAGGAGGCTGAATTGATTCTCGAGACTGCAAAGAGCACGTTGCTTGCCCCCTTCGAGCTGGAATCCGGCAAGCTCGAGCGGGTGTTCGGCACGCTCGCCGCCCGCAAAGTGGATTACGCCGATCTGTATTTCCAGTACTCGCGCTTCGAGGGCTGGAGCCTGGAGGAAGGCATCGTCAAGTCGGGCAGCTTCAACATCGAGCAGGGGGTGGGCGTGCGGGCCATTTCCGGCGAGAAGACGGCTTTCGCCTATTCCGATGAAATCAGCTTCGACGCGCTGCAGGATGCCGCAAGAGCGACGCGCGCGATTGCCGCTGCGGGCCAGATCCGAAGGATCAAGTCGAATCAGAAATCTCTCCCCGTGCCGCTGTATCGCGCGGTCGATCCTACCGCCTCGCTCGACTCCGCGGACAAGGTCGCGCTGCTCGAGAAGCTGGAGAGGAAATGCCGCGCCCTCGACCCGCGCGTCACGCAGGTGATGGCGAGCCTGGGCGGCGAGTACGAGGTGGTGCTGATCGCGCGCGCCGACGGCGGCATCGCCGCCGACGTGCGGCCGCTGGTGCGCCTGTCGGTGCAGGTGATCGCCGAGCAGAACGGCCGGCGCGAGACCGGCTCTGCGGGCGGCGGCGGACGGGGGGACTACTCGCACTTCACCGAGGCCAGGCTCGATGAATACGCGCGCCACGCCGTGTCGCAGGCGCTCACCAACCTGGAGGCGCGACCCGCACCGGCCGGAACGATGACCGTGGTGCTCGGTCCCGGCTGGCCGGGGGTGCTGTTGCACGAGGCGGTCGGCCATGGGCTCGAAGGCGATTTCAACCGCAAGGGCAGCTCGGCTTTCGCCGGGCGCATGGGGCAGCGCGTGGCCTCGCCCGGCGTCACGGTGGTCGACGACGGCACGCTGCCCGGACGACGCGGCTCTCTGACTGTCGACGACGAAGGCAATCCGACGCGGCGCACGGTGCTGATCGAGGACGGCGTGCTGCGCGGCTACATGCAGGACAGCCTGAATGCGCGGCTGATGAAGATGCCGCTCACCGGCAACGCTCGGCGCGAGTCCTTTGCGCACGTCACGCTGCCGCGCATGACCAATACCTACATGCTCGCCGGCTCGCACGATCCCAAGGAGATCATCGCCAGCGTGAAGAAAGGCCTTTACGCGACCAACTTCGGCGGCGGGCAGGTCGACATCACCAACGGCAAGTTCGTGTTCTCGGCGGCCGAGGCCTACCTGATCGAGGACGGCAAGGTCACCCACCCCGTGAAGGGCGCGACGCTGATCGGCAACGGGCCCGACGCGCTGACGCGCGTCAGCATGATCGGCAACGATCTCGCGCTCGACTCGGGCATCGGCACCTGCGGCAAGGAAGGGCAGAGCGTTCCGGTGGGCGTTGGCCAGCCCACCTTGAAGATCGAGGGCCTGACGGTGGGCGGCACTGCTTGATCCTGCGCGACGCCGAGGCCATCGCCGCTGAGATTCCGGATGGCGCGCTGATCGGGCTGCCGCCGGATTATTCGCTGCCGGCGATGGAAGTGGTGCGCGCCTTGATCCGTCGGCGCGCTCGGGGACTCAAGCTTTTGGGTGTTCCCGTATTGGGGTTTTCTGCAGATCTCCTGATCGGCGCAGGCTGCGTCGCCGAGATCGAGACGAGCGCCGTGTCGCTCGGCGAGGCGGGGCTCGCGCCGCGTTTCACCGAAGCGGCGCAGAAGGGCGAGATCAAGATACGCGATGCGACCTGCCCGGCGATTCACACCGCGCTGCAGGCAGCCGAGAAGGGCGTGCCTTTCATGCCCCTCAGAGGCGTTCTGGGTTCGGACCTGGTGTCGGCAAGGCAGGACTGGAAAGTGCTGCAAAACCCGTTTGCCGAGGGCGCAGACCCGATTCTTTACGTACCGGCCATCGCGCCGGACATCGCGCTGTTCCACGCGCGCTGGGCCGATAGTGCGGGCAACGTGTGGATCGGGCGCCGCAGGGAGCTTGGCACCATTGCGCATGCCGCCAAAGCGACGTACGTGACCTACGAAGAAAAGCGCGCCGGCGACATGCTAGAAGATGAGCTTCTCGCCCCCGGGATTCTTTCTTCCGCATATATCACTGCCGTTGCGCATGCTGCGCGCGGCGCCTGGCCGCTCGGCGTCGCGGATGTGTACGGCATCGACGACGCGCACCTTGCGCACTACACGCGCGCCGCGAGGACGCGTGAAGGCTTCCAGCGCTACCTGGACGAATTCGTTTGTACAAGAAAGAAGAACTCCTTGCCTGCGTGATTGCCCGGCTGATCGGCGACGCGCGCCACGTCGCCATCGGCGCCGCGTCGCCGATCCCCGCGAGCGGAGCCTTTCTCCTGAAAAGCCAGAAGCCGTCATTGCGCGTCTCGCTGCATCAGCGCCGGCGCGCCAATCCCTTCACCGAAGGCTCGCGCGAGCTGTTCGATCTCGCCGGGCAGGGGCGCATCGACGTGTTCTTTCTCGGCGGCGCGCAGATCGACGGCGAGGCCAACATCAACCTGGTGCGCGCCGGAGGGCAGCGCTTTCCGGGTTCCTTCGGCTCGGCGTTCATGTACCCGGTGATCCCGCGCACGATCCTGTTCCGCGAGGAGCACTCGCGGCGCGCGCTGGTGCCCCGCGTCGAGTTCGTCTCGGCGCGCGGCGACCCGGCGGCCCTGCTGACCGGCAAGGCGCTCTTTTCCTGGCAGAAGGAGGCGCGGCGCTTCCGCCTGGAGAGCACGCACCCGGGGCACACTGTCGAGGAGATCCGCGAAAACACTGGATTCGCGTTTGATTGCCCTGCCCGCGTCGCGACGACCGCGGCTCCCAGTCCTGAAGACTTGAACCTGCTGCGCCGCCAGGTGGCGGCGCAAATCGCCGCCGACTATCCGCAGTTCGCTGCCCGGGTGTGGGACGCCTGATACCATAGACGGCGCGCCGAGGAGCTCAGCATGGACACAAAAACCAGGCATTTCGACCGCACCACCGAGGACGTCGGCAACATCGTGCTGCTCGAGCACGTCAACGTGACGCAGCCCGACCAGCGGCCGACGACGCTGTTCTATGTGGTGGCGCTCGGCGGCACTCGCGACCCGTATATATTCGTCGGCCTGGAGAACATGTGGGTCAACTACGGCCGCACGCAGATCCACATGCCGAGCCGCGCCCCGCAGGTGCTGCGCGGCACGATCGGCTTCGTGGTGCCCGACCTCGAGGCCCTGAAGAAGCGCATGGCGCGTGTCGCACCGGGTCTGCAGGGAACCAAGTTTTCCTGGAAGGAAAAGGACGGCGTCGTAGAAGCGACGTGTCCGTGGGGGAACCGCGTGCGCTGCCACGCGCCGGCGCCGGAGTTCGGCGACACCGAGCTCGGCCTGCAGTACGTCGAGTTCGACGTGCCGCCGGGAAGCGCCGACGGCATTGCGCGCTTCTACACCGAGATCCTGGCGGCGCCGTCGAAAGTCGTGAAGCGCCAGGGGGCAGCCTCGGCGGAAGTGCCGATCGGGCGCGGCCAGCGCCTGTGGTACACGGAGACGCGCGAGCCGATCCCGCCTTACGACGGTCACCATATCGAGATGTACATCGCCGATTTCTCGGCGCCTTACCGGAAGCTGCTCGAGCGCGGCCTCATCACCATGGAGACCGACGATCACGAGTGGCGCTTCCAGAAAATCGTCGATCCGAAATCGAACCAGCCGCTGTTCGAGATCGAGCACGAAGTGAGAAGCCTGAAGCACCCGCTCTATGCGCGGCCGCTGGTCAACCGCAACCCGCTGCAGACGAATACGGCTTATCAACGCAACCAGGACGCGTTCCGCGGCAAGTACTAGCTCGGCGTAATCCTTGCGCTTTTTCATGTTCGCGGCGCTGCTTGCCGCAGCCCCGGCCCTCGCGCAGCAGCCCTATCCCGGCCGGCCGGTGACGATCGTGGTGCCGTTCTCGCCGGGCACCGGCATCGACATCCTCGCGCGCACGCTGGGCGAGAGATTCAACGCGCGGTGGAGCGTTCCGGTGGTGGTGGAGAACCGGCCCGGGGCAAGCGGCAACATCGGCGCCGAAGCCGCGGCGCACGCCGTGCCGGATGGCTACACGCTTCTCATGACCGCCACCAGCTTCGCGACCAACGTCGCGCTCGCCAGGCAGCTCCCGTACGACCCGCAGAAGAGCTTCGCGCCCGTCGCGGTGGTCGCGACCGGGACGCTGGCGCTGGTGGTTGCGCCGGCAAGCCCTGGCAAGACCATCAAGGAATTTGTGGAACTGGTGCGTGCAAAACCCGGCGCGCTCAACTACGCCTCGACCGGAAACGGCACCGTGCAGCACCTGACGATGGAGCTGCTCAAGCAGGCGCTCGGCATCGATCTGGTGCACGTTCCGTACAAGGCGAACGCGGGCGCGATCACCGATGTCGCCGGCGGGCATGTCGAGGCGATGATCACGCCGCTTCATACCGCGGGGCCGCTCGTGAAGCAGAACCGGCTGCGCATGCTCGCCGTGCTCTCCGCGGAGCGCTCGCCGGTGTTTCCTTCGGTGCCGACGCTGAAGGAGGAAGGCTTTCCCGATCTCGAGGTCGCGGTGTGGTACGCGATGCTCGTTCCGGCGGGAACGCCGCAGCCCGTGGTCGCCCAGCTGAACTCCGAGGTCCAGGAAATTCTTTCCACCCCTGAAGTGCAGGAGGCGCTCGCAAAGCAGGGCCTTGCGCCGGTCGGCGGGCCGCCCGAGCGCCTCGCCGAGCTGCTGCGCTCCGAGCTCGCGCGCTGGCCGCGCGTCGTCGCCAAGGCAGGAATCAAGGCGGACTGACATGAACAAACCCCTGCGTCTGTGGAACGACTACGATCGACCCCACTCCGACCTGCGCGAGGCGATCGAGCGCATGGAGCGCGCGGGCGAGTTGCTGCGCATCCGCGGCGCCGACTGGAAGCTGGAGATGGGCACGCTCGCCGAGATCGTCTACCGGCAGGACAATCCGCCGGCGATCCTGTTCGAGGACATCCCCGGCTACCCCGGCTGCCGCGCGGCGTCGGGCCTTACCAATTCCGCGCGCCGGATGGCGATCACGCTCGGCTTCCCGGTGCCGTCGCATCCGCTCGACGTGGTGCGCGCCTATCGCGACCGGATGAAGCTGCACAAGCCGATTCCACCACGCGTCGTCAAGGACGGCCCGGTGCTGGAAAACGTCTTGACTGGAAAAAATCTTGATGTGCTGAAATTCCCCGCCCCCCTGCTGCACGAGC
>DATILQ010000001.1:0-1822 GCA_035476235.1 Burkholderiales bacterium | reverse complement strand
CCACTCGGCCGATTGGTATTCGGCCAGTGAGACGTAGTCCAGATGCAGGCCCGCTGACGCGCGCACCGGCCTCACCCTTTCGGGCTCAGCTCTTCGGCTGCGGCTCGTCGGACTTGCGGGGCACGCTCTCCTTGGCCTTCTCGGCGCCTTCCTTGACCGCCTTGCCGACGGTCTTGGCGCCGTGCGCCACCGCGCGGCCTGCCTTCTTCGAGTCCTCCTTGATCGCCTCCCGTGCGGGCTTGGTCTTCTGGGCGACCGCGTGACCGGCCTTCCGCGACTCCTCCGCAACCTCATGACCTACAGTCCGCGCGCTGTGCGCCACGGCATGGCCGACCGTCTTGGCGTCTTCCTTGATGACGGTCTTGGTGTCGGAGGTCTGGTCGCTCTGGGCGTGGGCGGCGGCCGCCAGGGCCAGTGCGATGCTGGCGGCCGCGGCCGCCGGGGCGAAGCTTGCTTTCATGACGAAGTATCGTACGACACTCGAGCGCCGTTTTGCACCGCGCGCCCAACATGAGCGCAAAGCAGTCGCGGGACACCGCCGCGGTGCCAATCGCCGGCTCGTTCGGGCAAACTGCGTCGAATGCGTCTCGACCGGCTGCCGATCTCGGTACTGCGCACCCGTTATGTGCCGGGCGGTTGGGACCTGCTCGCTTTCATGCTGGTGTTTGCTTTCTTCATCTACTGCGCGCAGGCGGCGCGCGGGCTCGCCGGCTCACTCGCGCACCTCGAGGCGGTACCGATCTCGCTGTCGCCGTGGGCGCTGGTCGGGTACTCCGGACGCACGGCGCTGCGCATGCTGATCGCCATGCTGGCCTCGCTGCTGTTCACTTTCACGTACGCGACGCTCGCGGCGAAGAGCCGGCGCGCGGAAGTGCTGCTGGTGCCGCTGCTGGATTTCCTGCAGTCGGTGCCGATCCTGGGATTCTCGATCACCATCCTGTTCTTCCTGCAGCTCACCCCCGGGCGCGTGGCCGGCGCGGAGATGGCCGCCATCTTCCTGATCTTCACGAGTCAGGCCTGGAACATGGCGTTCAGCTTCTATCACTCTCTGCGCAGCATCCCGGACGAGCTCATCGAGGCGGCGCGCAACTTTCGCCTCGGCCCCTGGATGCGCTTCTGGCGGCTCGAGGTGCCGTTCGCGATGCCGGCGCTCATCTGGAACATGATGATGTCGATGTCCGGTGGCTGGTTCTTCGTGGTGGCCTCCGAGGCGATCACTGTCGGCAACACCACCGTGACGCTGCCGGGTGTCGGCTCCTATATCGCGCTCGCCATCGAGCAGAAGAACCTCGCCGCCATCGGCTGGGCGATCGCCGCGATGTTCATCGTGATCCTGATGTTCGATCAGCTGCTGTTCCGGCCGCTGATTGCGAGCGCCGACTGGTTCCGTCTCGATCAGGAGGTCGGACTCACCCCGAGCCACTCCTGGGCGCTCACCATGATGCGGCGCTCGCGCTTTCTCGCCCTCATGGCGCGCGCGTTCGCCGCGCTGCTGCGTGCCGGTACGAAGTCGAGGTCGACGGGGCTCGCGGTGCCGCAGCAGCGGGCGAGCGCCTGGGACGCGCGCTGGGTCGACTATGCCTGGTACGGGCTGCTCGCTCTCGCGGGGCTCGTGGCGTTCGTGAAGACCACGCGCTTCGTGCTCGGCGAAGTGCGCCCGGCGGAGATCGGCCAGGTCGTTCTGTACGGCTTCATCACGCTGGCGCGCGTGGCGGTGCTGATCGCGCTCGCGAGCCTGGTGTGGGTCCCGATCGGCGTCGCCGTGGGCATGCGACCGCGCCTCACCGGCATCGTGCAGCCGGTGGCGCAGTTCCTGGCCGCC